>JAAFHU010000099.1 GCA_013297645.1 Actinomycetota bacterium | reverse complement strand
GCTCTCGTCCTCCTCGCTGAACTCACCGGTCGCCTGGTTGCTCAGGTAGAGGTTTCCGTAGACCTCGTCGCGCACGCGGATCGGCACGCCGAGAAAGCTCTGCATCGGCGGGTGGTGCGCGGGAAAACCGACCGAGCGCGGGTCGGACGACAGCTCGGGGATGCGAATCGGGTGGGGGTTCTCGATGAGCGCGCCCAGCAGCCCGTGGCCCTCGGGCAGGTGGCCGATCTCGGTCGCCAGCTCGTCTGCGAGGCCGACGTGGATGAACTGCTCCAGACCGCTGTCCGGCGAGATGACGCCGAGCGCGCCGTATTGGGCGCCGACCAGCTCGACGGCTGCCTCGACGATCCGGCGCAGCACTACGGGAAGGTCGATGTGCTCGATGACAGCCTGGTTGGCCCGCAGCAGCGCCCGCAGACGGCCCTGCGTGGCGAGCACGTCCTTCGCCCGTCCCATGAGATCGCCCAGCGCCTTGTCGAGCTCGCCGCGGGCTTGATCTGGGAAGGTGAACAAAGGGGCGTCCGTCATCATTTCTCGATTCGAATGGTGTCGGGGCTGGTTCTGGGCTAGACGCCTATGCGCTCACTCTACGCCCGCACCGCCCTGCGGGACCATCGGCCCTAGGCCTGCACCCGCTCGTGCAGCAGCCTCGAAGAAGAGGAGAAGGTGGGGAGCGCTGATGGCTGGATCGATTCTGGTCGGTGTCGATGGATCGACACCGAGCCGCTCGGCGCTGCGCTGGAGCGTCAACCGGGCGCGCGAGACGGGTGCAGCCGTAGAGCTGCTGCACGTCGTCGGCGGCGACACGACGCGCGAGAAGGCGGAGGCGCTGCTGAGCGCAGAGCTCGAGTTCGCCCGCGGCCTCGCCCCCGACCTCGTCTACACGACCTTCGTCGCCAGCGGGCGAGCCGAGGACGCCCTCGTGCGCCGCTCGACCCGGCACAGCCTGCTCGTCGTGGGGACCCACAAGACCGGCTTCATCTACGGGCGCGCCTTCGGATCCCGTTTTCTCGGTCTCGCCCGCCGCACCCGCTGCGACGTGGCCTTCATCCCCGACCAGGGGGGAATCACACGGCGCGGCCTCGTGGCTGGCATCGAGGCCTCGCGCACAGGCGACGCCGTGGTGCTGTTCGCCGCCGCGGAGTCCGAGCGAACAGGCAACGAACTGCAGCTCGTGGGCAGTTCGCGGGATGACGCCGACCGGGCTGCCGACCTGGTGCGCACGACGCACCCGGATCTTCGGTTCCGCACCCGGGTGACCGACCTGCCCCTCGCGGAAGCGCTCGTCGCCGCGTCGGCCCAGATGGCGCTCCTCGTGATCGGCCGTGGACGCGGCAGCACGGCGAGCACGCTCGCCGGCAACCAGGACGTACTGCTCAACATGAGCTGCCCCGTGCTGGTCCTCAACGTGGGCTGAGGGAACGCAGAAAGGGCCGGCTCCGCGGAGCCGGCCCTTTCGTGTGCGGTGCCTAGACGAGCCACTTCTGCGACTGCACGATCGGCAGCGACTGCCACCACTTGCCGATGCCCCAGGTGTTGCCGGCGAGAGTCGCGGCGATCACCACGAGGCTCAGCGCGTAGATGATGTGGTAGTCGACGAGCGGATTCGTCGACGCCGTCAACGGCGTGAACGGCCACTCGGCCAGGTACATGAGCACCATGATGAGGCTGCCGACCACCGCGCTCACGCGCAGGCCGATGCCGAGGATGACCGCGACTCCGATTGCCAGCATGCCGAGCATGAAGAGCAGGTCGGTCGCGGGGCTCGCGATGCCGGCGAAGAAGTCCTTGAGCGGGCCGGTCACGGCGTCGCCCTTGAGGAATCCCTGGCTCGGGGTGCCGCCGTTGATCCAGGCACGCTCGGTCGGAGTGGAGAAGCCGAGGCCGAGGGTCTTGTCGGCGAAGGCCCAGAGGAAGATGAATCCGGTGGCCAGGCGCAGTACGGCCAACGCGCGGCGCGCTCCCGGCGTGGTTGCCGTGGTCGCTTGAGGTACGAGCGCTGTACTAGTTGTTGCAGTCATGTCGATCTCGTTCCATTCGGTGGATAGTGCTGCCAGACTCGCGCTCTTCCGCCGCGGCACACAGTGCCGAAGGTCCCGGGACCTCCGGCACTACTGCGCGCGCGGGCCACGCGCGAGACTTCAGCAATGAGACCCGTCAACGCGCAGGAGTGGGCGCTGCTCAAGCAGCACTCCGCCAACCACCTCACCGACCCGAACTGGCTCGGCGGTGGCCGCTGTGTCGTGCAGAGCGAGGTCCAGGGGCGGGTGATGCTTCCGGTCGGCCCCTGGGACGCCGTGGTGCTGAGCAGGCGCATCGCAGATTCGCGGTAGCGTCTCTCTCGTCGATCTCTTGCACGAAAGAAGCCCATGACGAGAAAGTCCGCAACTCCGCTTCCACCGAGCGTGCAGGTAAGGCCCAAGGACCGTCGTCGCCAGACTGGGCTCGGTCGGTGGCTGCTCGCCAACCGCGTTGCTCCCGAGGGGCCGGAAGAGGGCGAAGCCGAGGCGAAGACCCACGCGTGGTGGAAGGTCATGACCCTGACAGGCGTGGACTACTTCTCGTCTCTCTCCTACCTGCCGGGCATCGCGGCCATTGCCGCGGGTGCCCTCTCTCCGCTCGCGACACTGCTCATCGTCGCGCTGACTCTCGGCGGCATGCTGCCTATGTACCGCCGAGTAGCGAAAGAGAGCCCGCACGGCCAGGGTTCCGTTGCCATGCTCGAGCGTCTGCTGCCCTTCTGGCGCGGCAAGGTGTTTGTGCTCGTGCTGCTCGGCTTCGTCGCCACCTCGTGGATCATCACCATCACGCTCTCCGGCGCGGATGCCACCGTGCACCTGCTCGAGAACCCCTACGTTCCCGAGTTCCTCAGCGGGCAAGCCGTTGCCGTGACGATCGTGCTGTTGCTGATCCTCGGTGGTGTCTTCCTCATGGGATTCAACGAGGCGGTGAACGTCGCCATCCCACTCGTTGTGCTGTTCTTGGGGCTCAACGCCGTGGTTATCGGTGCCGGCGTGCTCGACATGCTCGCCGATCCCGCCCTCTTCGCCGGGTGGATCGACCGCCTCGACGCCCAGCACCAGACCCTGCTCGACGCGTTGCGAACGGCTGCAATCGCGTTCCCCCTGCTCGTTCTCGGCCTGTCAGGCTTCGAGACCGGAGTCAGCATGATGCCGCTCGTCAGTGCGAAGGGCGCCAACCCGGCCGAGAGGCTCCTGTCGCGGATTCGCAACTCGAAGAAGCTGCTGACGACCGCGGCTCTCATCATGAGCGTCTACCTCGTGGGCACCAGCTTCGTGACGACGGTGCTGATTCCGCCCGCGGAATTTCAGGAGGGGGGCGAGGCGAGCGGACGGGCAGTCGCCTACCTCGCGCATGAACTGCTCGGCAACGGCTTCGGCACGGTGTTCGACATCAGCAGCGTGCTGATCCTCTGGTTCGCGGGCGCGTCGGCGATGGCCGGCCTCATCAATATCGTGCCGCGCTATCTGCCGGCCTACGGCATGGCCCCCGAGTGGAGCAGGGCGGTGCGGCCGGTGGTCCTCGTCTACACCGGCGTGAGCATCATCATCACCCTGGCCTTCCAGGCGGACGTCAACGCCCAGGCCGGGGCCTATGCCACGGGCATCCTCGCGATGATGGTGTCGGGGTCGGTCGCCGTCACAATCTCGGCCGCCCGCAAGAAGCAGCGCCTCGCGGCAATCGGGTTCACTGTGCTCTCGCTGATCCTCGCCTATGCCCTGGTCTTCAACATCATCGAGAAGCCCGACGGCATTGCCATCTCGGCGTTCTTCATCGTCGGCATCATCGTCATCTCGCTGGTCTCGCGCATCTCGCGAACAACGGAGCTGCGCGTGGAAGCCATCGAGTTCGACGAGACGGCCCGCGCGCTCATCCACGAGGTTCTCGATGCGAAGGCGGGACTCAACATCATCGCCAACCAGCGCCAGGCGGGAGACCGCGAGGAGTACCTCGCCAAGGAGGCCGCCCAGCGCGGCATGAACCCGGTGCCCTTCGCCGCCAACGTGCTCTTTCTCGAAGTCGACGTCGTCGACCCGTCCCAGTTCAGCCGTGTGCTGCAGGTGCGCGGGCACACGATCGAGGGCTTCCGCGTTCTGCGGGTCGAGAGCCCCGCGGTGCCGAATGCGCTCGCCGCCATTCTCATCGCCCTCCGGGATAGCACCGGCGTGCGGCCGCACTGCTACTTCGAATGGGCGGAGGGCAACCCGATCGCGCACCTGTTCCGCTACCTGCTGTTGGGCACCGGTGACACCGCGCCCGTCGTGCGCGAGATTCTGCGCGAACTGGAGACGGACGCCGCGAAGAGGCCGGCCATCCACGTCGGGGGTTAGCCCGGGGCGAAGAACTCGGTGATCGCCGCCGCGACGACGGGCGGCGCGAGGCGGGCGCCCTGCGAGGGCAGCCACCGCAGCCGTGAGCCGGGGATGACGGCCGCCGTCTGCTCGGTGGCCTCGCGCAGGCGCGGCGGGCTCCCCTCGCCGCCCAGCACGAGCGTCGGCACGACGCGGCCGGTGGGGTCCGCGTGCGGCGCGAAGCCGGCGCGCTCGAGCAGGGCGAGGTCGTAGCGCAGGGTGGGAGCGGCTGCCACCAGCAGCGGCCACGACCGGCGGGCGAGAAGTCGCATGAGGCGGATGCTCGTGCGCGACATGCCGACGACTCTCGTCATCCAGTAGAAGACGGCCGCGGAGGGTTCGCCGGCGTCGATCAGTGCGGCGAGGGCGTCGTCATGATCGCCCACGGCGAGCAGCGGCGGCTCGACGAGTGCGACACCGCTCGTCGGAATGCCCGCCGCGACCGCGAAGCGGGTGAGCACCGCGCCGGTCGAGAACCCGACCAGGTAGGGCGCGTCTCCCGCGACGCTGAGCACGGCCCGCAGGTCGTCGAGCTCGCGCTCGACTGCGTAGGGCGCGGTGTCGGTGCTCTCGCCGCGACCGCGCCGATCGTAGGTATAGACCGTGAACTGGCTGGACAGTAGGGGCGCCCATTCGAGAGACGCGCCCAAGAGGCGGCTGCCCCCGGCCCCGTCGACGATGATCAGCGCCGGCCCGGAGCCTGCGCGCTCGACCGCGATGAGCGTGCCGTCAGCGGATGCGACGTGTCGGGTCAAGCGGCTCCTCCGGTAGACGGGTCTGTTGCCAGCCTAGCCAGCACAACGACAGCAATCGCGCGCAGCGCAAGCCCCTGCTGTGTCCACGGCAGCAGGCATACGGTGGCCCCATGACCGATGCGATGACCCGTGACGACGAGAGGCAGAACACATGAAGGCCGCGGCCTATGAGAAGGAGCTCGAGCGCCTGCAGATCGAGTTGGTGGCGATGCAGCGCTGGGTGGCGGCATCCGGTGCCCGTGTTCTGGTGATCTTCGAGGGGCGCGATGCCGCGGGCAAGGGCGGCGCGATCAAGCGCATCATGCAGTATCTCAACCCGCGGCAGGCGCGCGTCGTCGCGCTGCCCCAGCCGAGCGAGCGCGAGCAGGGCCAGTGGTACTTCCAGCGCTACATCGAGCGCCTGCCGACGACGGGCGAGATCGTGCTCATGGACCGCTCCTGGTACAACCGCGCCGGCGTCGAGCGGGTGATGGGCTACTGCACCGATGAGCAGTACGAGCGCTTCATGAACCAGGTGCCCGTGGTCGAGAAGATGCTCGTCGACGACGGCATCATCCTTATCAAGTACTGGTTCTCGGTGAGCGACAAGGAGCAGCAGAGGCGCTTCAAGTCGCGTCGCAATGACCCTATGCGGCAGTGGAAGCTCTCGCCGACCGACCTCGAGTCGATCACCCGGTGGGAGGACTACTCCCGCGCGAAGGACGCGATGTTCGAGGCGACCGACACGGAGCAGGCTCCGTGGTGGACCATCGACAGCGACGACAAGAAGGCCGCGCGGCTCAACGCCATCAACCACCTGCTGTCGATGGTCCCCTACGAGCACACCGAGCCCGAGAAGGTGACGATTCCCAAGCGCCCCGACGCCGAGAACTACGAGAGACCGGATGTGGACGACCAGCGCTTCGTCCCCGATCACGCGGCCACGCTCGCGGGTTAGCCAGCATCCGCTCGGAGTCGCAGGTCTTCGACCCCACCCAATCGGAAGCCGCCTCCTAGTCGCGCAGGCCGGCCGCCGACTGTCGCAGCGCATCGAGGGTGACCTCGACCGCGCTGCGCCGCGCGGCACCCGCGCGCACGGCGGCCACGATGTGGCGGTCGGCCAGCCCGTCGATCGGGCGGCGAACCACCGTGGTCGTCGCGCCGATCGCCAGCTCGGGCAGGATCGCAACCGAGAGCCCGGCGCCGACGTGCTGCAGCATGACGCCGTAGCTCGAGAAGCGGCCGGCCACCGCGGGCTCGAAGCCGGAACGGCGGCACAGCCGTGGCACGAGCTCGCCCAGATAGGTGTCGTGCAGGTCGAGCGCCCATTGCTCGCCGGCCAGGTCGGCGATGGATATCGCCGTTCCCCGGGACGCCGGGTGTCCGAGGGGCAGCACCACCCGCAACGGGTCGGTGGCGAGCGGGGTGACCACGATCGAGGGGGAGAGCAGCGTGCCATCGGACTCGTCGACCGTCACGATCACGTCGCAGCGCCCCTGCAGCAGGGCCGTCGGCGACTCGCTCGGCTCGATCTCGAGCAGCTCGATCTGCAGCTCGGGGTGGGAGTCGCGCAGTGCCTCCACCGCCGGCACGAGGATCGACGAGACCGAGCTGGCGAAGCCGCCGACCCTGACGCGGCCGGTCGGGCGCTTCGCGAGATCGGCGAGCTCGGCCTCGATCGACTCCATGTGGTCGCGCAGCTGCCGCGCGCGCTCGACGAGCAGCACCCCGGTCGAGGTGAGCTCGAGTCGGCGACCCACGCGCTCGAAGAGGGGAGTGCCGATCTCGGTCTCGAGCAGGGCCAGCTGCTGCGACACCGACGAGGGGCTGAGCAGCAGCTCGGCGGCCACCGCGCGCACGGTGCCGACGCGCTCGAAGACCTCAAGCAGGGTCAGGCGCGACGGATTGAGGGTCATGCTTCTATTGTGCGGGTTTAGCGAACAAATGCGGTGTAAAAAGGAGATGGACGCGCACAGTAGCGAGGTGGTTGAGTCGGGGCATGACATCCCTTCTTCCCGCGCCTGCCGTCGACGCGTCGGCCTCCTTCTGGTCTGATGCCGACAAGCACGTGCTGCGCTACGGGTCGGCCTTCGTGCCCGAGATCATCGACCGCGCCGCCGGCAGCTTCGTCTACACCGAGAGCGGCCGCGAGATCCTCGACTTCACCTCCGGGCAGATGAGCGCGATTCTCGGGCACTCCCACCCGGCCATTGTCGCGACCGTGCAGAAGCAGGTCGCCACTCTCGACCACCTCTACAGCGGCATGCTGTCTCGGCCGGTGGTCGACCTGTCGCGGCGCCTGGCGGAGTCGCTGCCCGACCCGCTCAACAAGGTGCTGCTGCTCACCACGGGCGCGGAGTCCAACGAGGCCGCGATCCGCATGGCCAAGCTGGTCACCGGCAAGCACGAGGTCGTCTCTTTCGCACGGTCATGGCACGGCATGACCCTCGGCGCTGCGGGCGCCACCTACAGCGCGGGGCGCAAGGGCTACGGTCCGGTCGCGCCCGGTAACATCGCCATCCCGATGCCGAACGCCTACCGGCCCGACTTCGTCGACTCCACCGGGGCGCTCGACTGGCAGCGCCAGCTCGACGTCGCCTTCGACCTCGTCGACGCCCAGTCGACCGGCAGCCTCGCCGCGTGCATCGTCGAGCCGATCCTCAGCTCCGGCGGCATCATCGAGCTGCCGCTCGGCTACTTGGCGGCGCTCAAGCGCAAGTGCGAAGAACGCGGGATGCTGCTCATTCTCGACGAGGCCCAGACCGGCCTCTGCCGCACGGGCGACTGGTACGCCTTCGAGCGCGACGGCGTCACGCCCGACATCATCACCCTGTCGAAGACCCTCGGGGCCGGGCTTCCGCTCGCCGCCGTGATCACCTCCGACGCGATCGAGCAGGAGGCGCACGACCGCGGGTTCCTGTTCTTCACGACGCACGTATCCGACCCGCTCGTCGCGGCCGTCGGCAACACCGTCATGGATGTGCTCGAGAGCGAGCACATGGCCACCCGCGCCGCCCACCTCGGCTCCGTGCTGCGCGCCGGACTGCTCGCGATGCAGGAGAAGTACGAGATCATCGGCGACGTGCGCGGCCGCGGCCTGCTGCAGGGCATCGAGCTCGTGCTCGACCGAGAGACCAAGGAGAGCTCCGACGAGCTCGGCGCCGGCATCACCCGCCGCTGCCTCGAGCTCGGCCTGCACATGAACATCGTGCAGATGCCGGGGGCGGGCAGTGTGTTCCGGATCGCGCCTGCGCTCACGAGTTCGGAGGAGGAGCTGGCGCTCGGGCTGGGGATTCTGGATCGTGCTATTGGGGAGGCTGTCGGGTAGCGACCCTAGGGACAGCGGAACTGTCATAGCTGTTATCGCGCCAAGATGTTCTAGCCGAGACGCGAAGCGCCGCTAGGGGTAGTTGCAGCCCGTTGCCCGGCTTCGGACGCTCCCGCTGTTCTTGTTCTTGTTCTTGTTCTTGTTCTTGTTCTTGTTCTTGTTCTTGTTGCCCTTGGTGATCTGCGCAGCATTCCTAGTGGCAATAGTAACGTACGGGTAATTGCCGTACATTAGAAAGATGGCTACCCCGACTAAGAGCGATCGTCTTGAGCTGCGTCTCACTAGTGATCAGAAACAAGAGATTGAGCAGGCAGCTGCGATATCTGGCCGCTCGG
>JAAFHU010000098.1 GCA_013297645.1 Actinomycetota bacterium | reverse complement strand
CCGTAATCATGAACCGAACCGACGAGTTCAAGCTCATCAGCGTCAGCCCCGAGCTGATCGACATGATCACCACGATGCCGAGCAGGGCGCTGAACGCCGACCCGCGCCCACCAAACAGCGACGTGCCTCCGATGACCGCGGCCGCGATCGCGTTCAAGTTGGTGTCACCGCCACCGCTGGACTGATTGGCCGACAACCCGCGAGCAGCAGCAAGCAACCCGCCGACGGCCGCGAAGGTCGAGCACAGGATGAACACCGAGATGTAGATGTTGCGCACGCGGATGCCGGCGCGGCGGGCGGCCTCGACGTTGCCGCCGACCGCGTAGACGGCGCGGCCCCACGAGGTGCGGGTGAGCACGAGGTTCATGAGCACGACGAGGGCGACGAAGAACAGGAACATGACTCCGACGCCGCGCCCCTGCACCTGGCTGGGTCCGAAGTTGCGGTAGAGCAGCCAGCTGACGAGGATGAGGGCGACCAGCAGCGCACCGTTGCGCACCGCGATCGTGCCGCCGGAAGTGAAAGACAAGCCGGCATCCCGCCGTCTGTTTCCCTGGATGGTCTGCGCGAGGGTCATCACGCCGATCGCGAGCACGACGACCGTGTAGGCGCCCCACTCGGGCAGGAAGAGCTGCTGGGCGAAGTAGACGATGCCGAGCTTGTCGCTGAGCACGATGGAGCCGTCGCCGCCGAGCAGGAAGAGCTGCAGGCCGAGAATCGCGAGCAGGCCCGCCAGGGTGATGACGAAGCTCGGCACGCCGAAGCGGGTGTAGAGCAAGCCGTAGGCGAGGCCGACGATGGCGCCCCCGACGACCGCGATGAGAATCACACCCGCCTGCACGAGTAGGTGCATCCACCAGGCGGCGTCGGCGGGCAGGGGCATCGCGAGGCTGCCGACCGCGAGGATCGCCGCGGCGAGACCCGAGACCGAGCCGACCGAGAGGTCGATCTCGCCGAGCAGCAGCACGAGCACGATGCCGATCGAGATGGTGCCGACCGCGGCGCACTGCATGGTCAGGTTGACGAGGTTGGCGCTCGAGAGAAAGTTGGGGTTGATGATCTGGAAGACGATCCAGATAATGGCGAGGGCGGCGATGACCGGCAGAGACCCGAGGTCGCCCCCGCGCACGCGGCTGACGAAGCCGCGCACCGCGCCGCCGATGCCGCTGTAGTGGATCAGCCGCTCGTCTTGCAGATCGGTCATCGAGCAACCGCCGTCAGAGTTGGTGCGGGCACAGTCTTTTTGACCGAGTAGTCGGCGGCGCCGGTAATGGCGGCGATGATCAGCTCGCTGGTGACGTCGGCCACTCTGAAGTCTCCGTTGTTCTTGCCGAGGCGCAGCACGACGATGCGGTCGGCCACCGCCTGCACGTCGGCGATGTTATGGCTGATGAGGATCACGCCGAGGCCGCGCTCGCGGAGGCGCTCGATGAGGTTCAAGACCTCGGCGGTCTGCGCGACGCCGAGGGCGGCGGTCGGCTCGTCGAGGATCACGATGCTCGGGTCGCCGATGAGCGAGCGGGCAATGGCGACGGTCTGGCGCTGTCCGCCGCTGAGCGAGACGACGGGGATGCGCACCGAGGGCAGCTTCGCGCTGAGCTCGCGCAAGAGCGTCCAGGCGCGCTGCTCCATCTCGATCTCGTCGAGGCCGCCGTTGCGGTGCAGCTCGCGGCCGAGGAAGAGGTTCGAGACGACGTCGAGGTTGTCGCAGAGCGCGAGGTCTTGGAAGACGGTGGCGATGCCGAGGTCGCGGGCGTCGGTCGGGCTGTCGATGGTCGTCGTCGTGTCGAAGAATTCGATCGTGCCCGAGTCTTGCGGGTGCACCCCAGAGAGGATCTTGACGAGCGTCGACTTGCCCGCGCCGTTGTCGCCGACGATCGCGACGACCTCGCCGGCATAGACCTCGAGGTCGACATTGCTCAGCGCCTGCACCGCGCCGAAGCGCTTGCCGATGCCGCGCAGCCGCAGAATGCGCTCGGCTTTCTCAGGCATGGCTACTCAATTCCGGCGGCGGCACAGGCCTCCGCGTAGTCGGGGGTGCAGATCTGCTCGACAGACCAGAAGCCGTCGGCTACGACAGTCTGCATGATGTTGTCGAGCGTCACCGCCACGGGCGTGAAGAGCGTCGCGGGCGTGCCCTGAAAGTCCTCGTCGCCGGTCACGGTCTGGCCGAGCGCGAGGGCGACGGCCACCTCGGCGGCCTTCTCGGCCTCGAACTTGATCGCCTTGTAGACGGTCATGTACTGCTCGCCGGCCACAATGCGCTGGATGGCGCTGAGCTCGGCATCCTGCCCCGTCACCAGCGGCCAGGGCGTCACGTTCGCGGCCTTGAGTGCGGCGACCGCACCGCTGGCCGTGCCGTCGTTCGCGGCGTAGATGGCGGAGTACTTGCCGCTGTACTGCGTCAACTGCCCGGCCACCCATTCCTGCGCCTTGTCGGGACTCCAGTCGGGGGTGTCGAACTGGGCGAGGATCTCGTAGCCGCTGTTCTCGAGCGTGCTGAGCGCACCGCGCTTGAAGTCGCCCGCGTTGTTGTCGGTCGGCGAGCCGTTGACCATGAGGATGCCCCCGGTCGCCTTGTCTTCGTTGAGCTTCTTGAGCAGGGCGGTGCCCTGCAGCGCCCCCACCTGCTCATTGTCGAACGAGACGTAATAGGCGAGGGTTCCGCCGAGGATGAGGCGGTCGTAGCTGACGACCGGCACGCCCTGGGCATTGGCCGAGGCGACGATGCTCACCGCGGCGGCGCCGTCGACCGGGTCGAGCACGAGAACGCTGACGCCCTGCGCGAGGGCCGACTCGGCCTGGGTCTGCTGCTTCGACGCATCCTGGTCGGCATTGGAGTACATGACCTCGAAGTCGCCGAGCTCGGCCACCCGGTTCTCGAACAGCGGCCGGTCGAAGCTCTCGTAGCGGGCCGTCTTCGAGTCGGGCAGCAGCAGCGCAATCTTGAGGGTCGACGATCCCGGCGTGCACGCGACCAGCATCGTGCCCGCGAGGGCGAGAAGCGACAGCAGGGCTACACGGCGCAGGGCATTCGTCATTGAAGTCCTTTTTCTCATGGCTACCCCGTCGCGAAGTTCGAGGCAGAAATGGCACGGAAGTCGGCGTCGACTCCCACGTGGTCGATGGCGAAGGCGAGGCAGCCGAGCAATTCTGCCCGGTCGCCGAGCTCTCCCTGCACGACCTCGGGAAAACCGCCGAGGCCCTGCAGCGCGCTGCGCTCGAGGGCGTGGCGCAGGGGCGCGAGCAGAATCTCGCCGGCCTGGGCCAGCTCGCCGCCGATGACGAGGCGCTCGGGGTCGAAGAGGTTGCACAGCGAGGCGGCGGCGATGCCGATGTGTCGGCCGGCATCCGCGATGACACGACGGGCGGATGCGTCACCGCCCTCCGCGCGAACGAGCAGGTCGCGCAGGCGCTGCATTCCGGGGTCGTCGCGAAAGAGCTCGAGCAGGGCCGGACCGCCGGCGAGGGTGTCGAGGCAGCCGCGCGATCCGCAGCGGCAGATCGCGCCGTTCTCGTCGATGGTCACGTGGCCGATCTGGCCGGCCTTGCCGGTGACCCCGCGGAAGATGCTGCCGTTGACGATCATGCCCGCCGAGATGCTGTGGCCGACGCGGATGTAGGCGGCGCCGCCGGCCCCCTTGGCGGCTCCCGCGCGGAACTCGGCGAGCCCGCCGAGGTTGGCCTCGCTGTCGACGAAGACCGGACGCTGGATGCGGGTGCCCAGCACCTCGGCGACCGACACGCCCTCCCAGCCCCGCAGCAGTCCCGGGGTCGAGACCATGCCGGTGCGCGCGTCGATCGGCGCCGGCAGAGCGACGCCCACCGCGAGGATGTCGGCCATCGACGCGTTGACCGACTCGACCATGTCGGTGAGCAGCAGGGCCGCGCGGTTGAGCTCGGAGTCGTGGCGGTGCTCGAGGGCGAGGGGCACGTGGTTCTCGGCGACGACCGTGCGGCCGATGTCGCTGATGGCGATGCGCAGGTGGCGCGACGAGAAGTGCAAGCCGGCGACGAGTCCGAGCTGGCGGGCGAGGGTGACCTCGATGGCGCGGCGGCCGCTGCGGCTGGCGCTCTCGGTGTGCAGCACGCCGGATGCCGACAGTTCTTTCACGATGTTCGAGACGGTGGCGGGGCTGAGCCCGGTCGCGCCGGCCAGCTCGACCTGGGTGAGGTGGCCGTGGTGCTTGAGCGACTCGACGATGCGCGCGCGATTAGCCTCTCGCAGACTCGTCTGCGAGCCCGGCGTTGGGCTGCGGCTATTCACAGGCAAACGATACACTGTGGCGCCGTCGCGCCTCTGGTCTCCACCGGGACATAATGGTGAGCAATCCCATCATGTGAACGGACACATTAAGGGCGACGAAGGCGGAGCGCACCGTGAGCATGGCAGGGGAGAAGGGCAAGGCGCCCAACATCAGAGATGTTGCCGCCCTCGCCGGAGTCTCGTACCAGACCGTCTCGCGCGTGCTCAACGACAGCGAGAGCATCAAGCCGACGACCCGCGACAAGGTGCTCGCCGCGATCGAGCAGCTCAACTACCGGCCCAACCAGGCGGCCCGCGCGCTCGCCACCAACCGCTCGCGCACGATCGGCGTGCTCTCGGCCGACGCGAAGGCCTTCTACGGTCCGACGACGGCGATCACCTCGATCGAGCAGTACGCCCGCGAGGCCGGATACCGCATCAGCATCACCAACATCAGCTCCTCCGACAGCGCATCGATCAAGTCGGGGCTCGACCACCTGCTCAGCCAGTCCATCGAGGCGCTCGTCGTCATCGCGCCGCAGGTGCGGGTCTTCGACGTGATCCGCGACCTCTCGCTCAGCGTGCCCTTCGTCACCCTCGAGTCGACCGGCCGCGACCCGCGGCACAGCCTCTCGGTCGACCAGATCGCCGGCGCGCGCCTGGCCACCAAGCACCTCATCGACCTCGGGCACGAGGAGATCATGCACATCTCCGGCCCGCAGGACTGGATCGAGGCAGAGGCGCGGATGCAGGGCTTCCTCGACGAGATCAACGCGGCCGATCTGCGGGTGCGGGCCCCCATCCTCGGTGACTGGACGGCCCACTTCGGCTACTACGCGGGGCTCGAGCTGCTCAAGTTCCGTGACTTCAGCGCCGTCTTCGCCGGCAACGACCAGATGGCCCTCGGCTTCATGCACGCCTGCCGTGAGATGGGCATCGATGTTCCCGGCGAGATGAGCATCGTCGGCTTCGACGACATTCCCGAGGCAGCGCACTTCTGGCCGCCGCTGACGACCATTCGCCAGAACTTCGCCGAGGTCGGGCGGCGCGCCATCTCGGCCCTCCTGGCAGAGCTCAACGGTGTGACGGAGGACGATCACACTCCGATTAGACCTGAGCTCGTGGTGCGAGAAACTACGGCCCGACCAGCATAATTTCGCTTTGCGAATGCGGGCTTGACAAATGTGACCGTTTCGCATGTAACATTGCGGCTAAATGTGAACGGTCACAACAACGTCACATCGCAGCCCGTACCAAATGACAATGAGGTCAGCACCGTGAGTTTCAGCCGCATCCCCACCGGAATGATTCCGGCGTTGGGTGGTGCCCGGTGAACGAGCTCGCCCCCTCGGTGCAGGTGGCCGTCGCGCGCATCCGCGAAGAAGTCACCCGCCTGCACGAAGAGCTCGTGCGCAACGAGCTCGTCGTCTGGACTGCCGGCAATGTCTCGGCCCGCGTGCCCGGAGCCGACCTCTTCGTGATCAAGCCGAGCGGCGTGGCCTACGAAGACCTCTCGCCCGAGAACCAGGTCGTGTGCGACCTCGATGGCAACGTCATCGAGAACACGCCGGGCTGGGACCGTCTGCCGTCGAGCGACACGGCGGCCCACGCCTACGTCTACCGCACCATGCCCGGGGTGGGCGGCATCGCCCACACCCACTCGCCCTACGCGAGCTCGTTCGCGGTGCGCGGGCAGGCCATCCCGTGCGTGCTCACGGCCATGGCCCAGGAGTTCGGCGGCGAGGTTCCCGTCGCCGAGTTCGCGACCATCGGCGACGACTCCATCGGGCGGGCGATCGTCGCGACGCTCGAGGGCAAGCGGTCGTCGGCCGTGCTGCTCAAGAACCACGGCGTCTTCACCGTGGGCGCGAGCGCGAACGATGCGGTGCGCTCCGCCGTCATCGCCGAGGACTCCGCCCGCACCGTGCACCTCGCCCTGCTGCACGGCACGCCGCAGCCGCTGTCGCAGAGCGTCATCGACGCGCTCTTCGAGCGCGGAACGGACCACCCAGATTTGCATCACCTGCGCGAGACTCGCGCGGGCTGATCGCAATGAGCGCGGCGATCATGGACGACGCCGCAGCTCACCACCAAGAAATCCTGTCCATAAACACCACGAAAGGGAAAACAGTGAACAAGAAAGTATTGCTGTCCGCTATTGCGGCCGGTGCACTTGTGCTCGGTCTGTCTGCCTGCGCGCCTGAGAGCGTCACGAGCGGCGACGGCGCAGACAAGGGCCTCATCGGTGTAGCAATGCCGACGCAGGAGTCGGAGCGCTGGATCAAGGACGGCGACGCCGTCAAGGAGGGCCTCGAGGCTGAGGGCTACACCGTTGACCTGCAGTACGCGCAGGACGACATCCCCAAGCAGATCGAGCAGATCGACGCCATGATCACCAAGGGCGCGAAGGTTCTCATCATCGCGGCCAAGGACGGCACCGCCCTGACCGACCAGCTGCAGCAGGCTGCTGACGCCGGCATCAAGGTCATCGCCTACGACCGCCTCATCAACGAGAGCCCGAACGTCGACTACTACGCGACCTTCGACAACTACGGCGTCGGCGTTCTGCAGGCCAACTCGCTTCTCGCGGGTCTCGGCGTGACGGACATCGACGGCAAGGCTGTTGACGGCGTCACCGGTCCGTTCAACATCGAGCTGTTCGCCGGTTCGCCCGACGACAACAACACCCACTTCTTCTTCAACGGAGCGATGGACACCCTGCAGCCCTTCATCGACTCGGGCGTGCTCGTGGTCAAGAGCGGCCAGGTCACCCAGGACGTCGTTGCCACGCAGGACTGGAAGCTCGAGAACGCCCAGAAGCGCATGGAAGACCTGCTCACCACCTTCTACTCGGGTGGCGACAAGGTTGACGGCGTGCTCTCGCCCTACGACGGCCTCTCGCGCGGAATCATCTCCGCCCTGACCGACGTCGGCTACGCCGTCGGCCCGGACTTCCCGATCATCACCGGTCAGGACGCCGAGCTCGACTCCGTCAAGGCCATCGTTGCCGGTGAGCAGTACGCCACCATCTTCAAGGACACCCGCGAGCTTGCCGCGGCGACCGTGCAGATGACGCTTGCGATCCTGGCCGGCGACACCCCGGAGACGAACGACAGCGAGACGTACGACAACGGCGTCAAGGTCGTTCCGACCAACCAGCTCACCCCGTACATCGTTCGCAAGGACGACATCGACAAGCTGCTGGTTCAGAGCGGGTACTACACCGCAGATCAGGTCGCTGGCTAGTAGCCACTGATCCACCACTAGGAACAGACTCATGGTGGGGGGCTTCGGCTCCCCACCATGAGTCACCCGAGTTTGAGGAGTACCACCACGATGAGCAGCACCATCCTCGAGATGCGCTCGATCACCAAGACCTTCCCCGGCGTCAAGGCGCTGCAGGAGGTGAGCCTCACCGCGGAGCGCGGTTCGGTGCACGCCATCGTCGGCGAGAACGGCGCAGGCAAGTCGACCCTCATGAAGGTGCTGAGCGGCGTCTACCCCTACGGCAGCTATGACGGAGACATCGTCTTCGAGGGCGAGATCATGCAGTTCCAGAACATCCGGGACAGCGAGGCCAAGGGCATCGTCATCATCCACCAGGAGCTCGCCCTCAGCCCCTACCTCTCGATCGCCGAGAACATCTTCCTCAACAACGAGTTAACGGGACCCACCGGACTCATCGACTGGAACAAGACCAACCTCGAGGCCTCGAAGCTGCTCGCCCGCGTGGGCCTGCGCGAGAACCCGACGGAGAAGATCCTCGATATCGGCGTCGGCAAGCAGCAGCTCGTCGAGATCGCCAAGGCGCTGTCGAAGAAGGTCAAGCTGCTCATTCTCGACGAGCCCACCGCGGCGCTCAACGACGAGGACAGCGACCACCTGCTCGACCTGATGCTGCACCTCAAAGAGCAGGGCATCACGTCGATCATCATCAGCCACAAGCTCAACGAGATCAAGAAGATCGCCGACAGCGTCACCGTCATCCGTGACGGCAAGACCATCGAGACGATCGCCAAGAACGATGTGACCGAAGAGCGCATCATCAAAGACATGGTCGGCCGCGACCTCGAGCACCGCTACCCGGATCACACGCCGCACATCGGCGACGAGATTCTGCGGGTCGAGAACTGGACGGCACACCACCCCCAGGACCCGTCGCGCGTCGTCGTCGACAACGTCAACCTCACGGTCAACAAGGGTGAGATCGTCGGCATCGCCGGCCTCATGGGTGCCGGCCGCACCGAGTTCGCCATGAGCCTGTTCGGCCGCTCGTACGGGTCACGCATCTCGGGCAAGGTCTTCTTGCACGGCAAAGAGATCCAGGTGAACACGGTGTCGCAGGCGATCAAGAACGGCCTCGCCTATGCCACCGAGGATCGCAAGTTCTATGGGCTCAACCTGCTTGAAGACATCAAGCGCAACGTCTCGATGGCCTCGCTCAAGAAGCTGCTGCGCTTCGGTCTCGTCGACGACAGCCGCGAGTACGCGGTCGCCAACGAGTACCGCGCGAGCATGAACATCAAGGCGCCGAGCGTTGCCTCGATCACCGGCAAGCTCAGCGGTGGTAACCAGCAGAAGGTCGTGCTGAGCAAGTGGATCTTCAGCGACCC
>JAAFHU010000097.1 GCA_013297645.1 Actinomycetota bacterium | reverse complement strand
TGAGGTCGAGGACTTTGAAACCCACCTCGCGGTCGGCGGTACCGGCACTCGTCCAGCGAATGAGGGGCTCCTGCGCGACCGCGAGACCCTGGGGATGCGCGGCCCAGTCCGCGGGGCTGCGCAGCACCGCGGCGGCGCCCCCGGCATCGACGATCTCCGCCTCGAGGTCGTCACCTCTCCACTGGGCGACGGCGGCAGCGACATCCACCTTCTCTTCTGCCCGGGCGGCAGCGAAGTCGGGTTCGGGCTCGAGCACCTGCCCGACGATCGCCGCCCCGATGCGGGGCACGCTGCGCTCGGCGACCCCGAGCACGAGCAGGGCGGCGAGGCGGTGGTGCGGCGCGTTGGTGTGCAGCCGGATCCACCCGTCGGCGGTGCGGTAGTCGCCCGCGAGCGGGTCCCACGGACTCGGCAGCTCCCACCCGACCGGGCGCAGCGCCTGCCCGAACCACGCGTCGGCGAGCCTGCGGTCGACGACCGTCTCGCCCGCGGCGAGCCCGGCCGTCGCGATGGCGGCCGCGGCGAACTCGGACACCGCGTAACGCGAGTCGAGCGTACCCTCGCCCACAAAAGACAGGGCTGGATGCGGCCGGTCACTGACCGCCGCCCAGAACCTCTCGACGAGTTCTGATTCCACTCCCATGAGCTAACTCTAGGCTGGAGCAGTGGACGATCACCCCGAGCTCGATGGCTTCGAGCCCTACGAAGAACGCCCTGAGCGCCGCCGCTGGGTCAACCGTGCGATCAAGGCCGCGGCCCTGCTCGGCATCTTCCTGCTGATCATGCCCTTCGTCGCCTCGCAGGCGACCGTCGCAGCGGGTAGCGCCCAGAACTGGTGCGCCAAATGGGTCGCCTACGAGGTCAACGAGCCGTCAACCCCCGACGCCAACTTCGAGATCTTCGGGCCGGGCTTCTTCGGCTGGGAGTGCTACGCCACCAACATCGTCGGCGGCGATCGCTACGTGGGATTCCTCGGCATCATCCCGGGCCCGCCGAACTTGGACGACGGCCGCGTGCTGGTCTAGCTCTCCGCGAGCGCGCGCTCGACTAAAAAGGGGCTACGCGGCCCCGTCGAACATCGAGGTGACCGACCCGTCGTCGAAGACCTCGTAGATCGCGCGCGCGAGCAGCGGGGCGATCGGCAGCACGGTCAGCGAGGGGAATCGCTTCTCGGGCGGCAGGGGCAGGGTGTCGGTGACGACGACCGAGTCGATGAAGTCGCCCTGCAGCAGCTCGACGGCCGGGTCGCTGAAGACGGCGTGGGTCGCGGCGACGATGACCTTGAGGGCTCCCGCGGCCTTGAGTGCCTCGGCGGCCTTGGCGATCGTGCGGCCGGTGTCGATGAGGTCGTCGACGATGAGGCAGACGCGGCCGTCGACGTCGCCGACGATTTCGTGCACCGACACCTGGTTGGCGACCTTCGGATCGCGGCGCTTGTGGATGATGGCGAGCGGGGCCTCGAGCTTGTCGCTCCAGACATCGGCAACGCGAACGCGGCCCATGTCGGGCGAGACGACAGTGAGCTTCGGCTCGTTGAGCGCCTGGAAGTGCTCGAGCAGCACGGGCATGGCGAAGAGGTGGTCGACGGGTCCGTCGAAGAAGCCCTGGATCTGCGCGGCGTGCAGGTCGACGCTCATGATGCGGTCGGCACCGGCGGCCTTGTAGAGGTCGGCCATGAGGCGGGCACTGATCGGCTCGCGGCCGCGGCCCTTCTTGTCCTGGCGACCATAGGGGTAGAAGGGCACCACGACGGTGATGCGCTTGACCGAGGCGCGCTTGAGGGCGTCGACCATGATCAGCTGCTCCATGATCCACTCGTTGAGCGGGGCGGGCATCGACTGGATGACGAAGACGTCGGCGCCACGAACGCTCTCGTCATAGCGCGCGTAGATCTCGCCGTTGGCGAAGGTGCGGGCGTCGGTGTGCACGACATCCGTCTCGAGGGCTGCGGCCACATCGACGGCGAGCTGCGGATGCGCGCGCCCCGACACGATCACAAGTCGCTTTTGTCCAGTGACTTTGATCTCGGACACGTGCCCTGCTCTCTAGTTGGTCTCGGCTGCTGCCTTGGCGGCCGCCGTTCCGGCACGGTTGGCCTCGACCCAGCCCTCCATGTTGCGCTGCGGAGCCACATTGATCGCCAGCGCTCCCGCGGGAACGTCCTTGCGGACCACGGTGCCGGCGCCTGTGTAGGCTCCGTCGCCAATTCTAACGGGGGCGACGAACACGTTGTGCGAGCCGGTTCGCACGTGCGACCCGACCACGGTCTTGTTCTTGTTCACCCCGTCGTAGTTGGCGGTGATCGTGCCCGCGCCGACGTTCGACTGCTCGCCCACGGTCGTGTCGCCGATGTAGCTGAGGTGCGGAACCTTGCTGCCCTTGCCGATGGTCGAGTTCTTCGTCTCGACGAAGGTGCCGATCTTGCCGTCCGCCTCGAGCACGGTGTTGGGGCGCAGGTAGGCGAAGGGCCCGACCGTGGCCCAGGCGCCGATGACGGCGAGCGTCGCGTCGGTGCGCTTGATGGTGGCGCCCTGGCGCACCTCGGTGTCCAGCAGGGTGGTGTCGGGGCCGATGATCGCGTCGCGCTCGATACTGGTGGCGCCGAGCAGCTGGGTGCCCGGCAGCAGCTCGACGTCTTCGCCGATGCTGACGCTGAGGTCGATCCACGTGCTCGCCGGGTCGTGCACGGTGACGCCGTTCATCTGGTGACCGCGAATGATGAGCGCGTTCATGCGCTGCGCCGCCTCACTCAGCTGCACCCGGTCGTTGATGCCTGCGACAATCCACGGCGCGGATGCCGGCATGGCCGCGACCGCCAGGCCGGCGCCCCTGATCAGGGCAACGACATCGGTCAGGTACTTCTCGTTCTGCGAGTTCTGGGTGCCGACGAGCGCGAGCTGCTCGCGCAGCGGTGCGACGCTGAAGACGTAGGTGCCCGAGTTGACCTCGGTGATCTCGCGCTGCAGGTCGGTCGCGTCCTTGTGCTCGACGATGCCCTCGAGCAGGCCGTCGGCGCTGCGCACAACGCGGCCGTAGCCGGTCGCATCCTCGAGGATCGCGCTGAGCAGGGTGGCGCCGGCCGCGGCCGCGCGGTGCTCGGCGATGAGCTGCGCGAGGGTGTCGGCGTCGAGCATGGGCACGTCGCCGCTGACGATGACGACCTCTCCGGCGAAGTCGGCGGGCAGGGCGGCGAGCGCCACCTCGACGGCGCGGCCGGTGCCGGGAATCTCGTCCTGGTCGACGATGGTGATCTCGGGCATGAGCTCGCTGATGACGCCGACGACCCGGTCGCGCTCGTGGCGCACGACGGCGATGACCTGCGCCGGCTCGAGTGCGCGGGCGGTGGCGAGCACGTGCCCGACGAGCGGCACGCCCGCGAGGCTGTGGAGGATCTTCGGCTTGGCCGACTTCATGCGGGTTCCGGCGCCGGCGGCCAGAACGATTACGACGAGGTTGGAGTCGGTCATGGCTCTATTCTGCCGCGAGGAATCGCAGCACCGAGTCCGTGAAGAGGTGCGGGCGCTGGATCGGCGCGAAATGGCTGACCCCGTCGAGGAGTTCGAACCGCGCGCCGGGGATGCTGCGGGCCAGGTACTCGGCGTGCGAGCGCTTAATGAACTCGTCGTTCTCGCCCAGTGCCGAGACGACGGGCACCTTCACCGTAGCCAGCTGTTGCTGCGAGAGGTTCGGCTGGGTGCTCTGCATCTCCGCGAGGTCCTCACCCAGCTGGTCGAAGTCGCCGACCGGCGACAGGCGCTCGTAGTCGGCGGCGTGGCGGCCGATGCAGCGGCCGAGCAGGTCGGTGAACTCGAGCTGCTTCGTGCCACTCGGGTCGACGTTGCAGGCGAAGAAGTAGAGGCGCTCGACTCGCGCCGGGTTGCGCAGCGCGAGAATGAGCCCGGTGTCGGCGCCGTCGCTCCAGCCGACGATGCTCGCGCTGTCGAGGCCCGCAGCATCCATCACCGCTTCGAGGTCGGATGCGAACAGCTCGTACGACAGCGCCTGGCTGCCCCGCGTGCTGCGCCCCTGTCCGCGGCTGTCGACCACGACCACCCGGTAGCCCGCGGCGGTGATATCGGCCACCTGCTTGCCGAAGTTGCCGCTGTGCCCCATTCCGCCATGGAGCAGGATGACAGCCGGGCCCTCACCGAAGCTCGCGAACCAGATGCTGGCGCCCCCGGTCTCGACGGTGGACTCCACGCCCCCGGGTGGGAGCTCGACACCGCTCTCGGCGAAGTCGGTCAGCAGGAGGTCGTCTGATGCGCTCATGGCACCCGAGGCTACCCGAGGTCGCCCGCACTGTGGCTAGTCCGAGCGCTGCAGGCCGATCAGCAGCGCCCGGCCGTTCCCCTGCCAGTAGCAGGTCTGCAGAATCACGTCCGCGGCCATGCCCTCGGTAGCGTCGGCGGCGAAATCACCGGCGAACGCGTCTCGCGCGTCGGTGACCTCGTACACCCCGTCCAGCGACGCGCCGTGCAGCGTCACCGAGTCCCCCGCACCCATCTCGAGAACGATGCCGCCTCCGCAGTGGTTGTGGGCGCCGACGATCGGCGCCGCCGCACCAAGATGCATGCGCACCCAGAGGCAGGCGTCCAGCTCCGCCTGATACCCGACCGTATCGATGTCGATGCTCCACGACCGCTCGAGGGTCAACGGCGCGCCCTCTTCGGAGGTGAGCGGCAACGGCGGCGGGGCCTGCGGCGGTTCGGTACTCGTGGACGACGGCTGGGGCAGCCTCGCCAGAGAAGCATTCACGGGGGCGCCGGGAATCTGGGCCTCCGCTTCTGACCCGGAGATGAATCCGGGCTCCGGCGCGGCGGCAGCCACCTGGAGCAGGATCGCCACCACGAGGGAGAACCCGGTCACGACCGCCGTGCGGGTGAGCAGCGTTACCAGAGTGCGTCGGCGGTGGTACGCGCGAAACAGCTCGGATTCGCTGGCCATGACCGCCTAGCCGAAACGGCCGTTGACGTAGTCGAAGGTGCGCGAGTCGGTGGGGCTCTCGAACATCATCCCGGTGTCGCCCTGCTCGACGATTGCGCCGGGCGTGTTCTGCGCGGCGAGGAAGAATGCGCAGTTGTTGGACACGCGCTGTGCCTGCTGCATGTTGTGCGTGACGATCACGATCGTCACCTCTTTCGCGAGCTCGAGCATCGTCTCCTCGATGACGCGGGTCGATGTCGGGTCGAGCGCGGAACACGGCTCATCCATGAGCAGCACCCGCGGCTTGACCGCGAGGGAGCGCGCGATACAGAGGCGCTGCTGCTGGCCGCCCGAGAGCCCGCCGCCAGGCTGACGCAGCCGGTCGCGGACTTCCTTCCACAGACCGGCCTTGGTGAGGCTTGCTTCCACGAGGCGGTCCTTCTCGTCGCGGTGCGCATTCACACCGGTGAGCTTGAGGCCGGCGATGACGTTGTCATAGATCGACATCGCCGGAAACGGGTTCGGCTTCTGGAAGACCATGCCGATATCGCGCCGTGCCTGCGTCAACCGCCGGGTGGCCCCGTAGATGTCATGGCCGTCGAGCAGCACCTCACCGGCAAGTGACGCCGAGGGGATCATCTCGTGCATCCGATTGAGGATGCGCAGGAAGGTGGACTTGCCGCATCCCGATGGACCGATGAGTGCGGTGATGAGGCCCGCCTCCATTGTCAGGTCCACCCGGTCGAGCACCTTGCGCTCCCCGAACCAGGCCGAGATCGACCGGGCCTCGAGCGTCGCGAGGCTGCGGGCGGGCGGGGCGTCGACGACGACGCTCGGGGCCTCATGCACCTGCTCGGCGACGGGAAGGATGGCCGTCGGTGCGTCGTCGGAGTACGGGTCACCAGGTGTGAGCACCTGGGTCTGCGTCGTCTCTTCGAGAGTGGTGTTGTCGTTCATTCGAGCCTCCGGTGTCACAGCAGGTTGGGAAGAAAAGTCATGGTGGCGCCTGCTGTCGCGGCACCGAGCCAGAGAAGTACGGGCAGAGCGATTACCCAGGTTTGCCACATGCCCCAGCGACGGCGGACCCACCGCAGAGCGATCGCTGCGGCGATCAGCCACTGCAGCCAGAAAAGCGCCTCGAACCAGCCGCCCCCATCGGACGCCATCGCCAGTTCGGAGTGGTCAAGCACGGCGAGGGTGAACGACGGCGACGGGGTTGTCTGCACTTCGGAGGTGAGCTCTGCATCGATGTGGATCGCGCCCGACGGCGCCAGGGGAACACCGTCGGCAGTGATGAGCTCGAGCCGCCCCTCGCCGTCTTTGAGGGGAAGCGGGAGCAGGTCACCCTCTTGCCGCACTCCGAAGACCTCGTAGGTGGCGACGCCCTGGCCCGTCGTGATGGTGATCTCGTCACCAGCCTTGAGCCCAGCAATGCCGCTGAACGGTCCGCCGTAAGTGGCCTGCCGCCCCATGATGATGCTCGTGCCCTCCTGGCCCGG
The DNA here is from genome assembly GCA_013297645.1 of Actinomycetota bacterium. Classification (GTDB taxonomy): domain Bacteria; phylum Actinomycetota; class Actinomycetes; order Actinomycetales; family Microbacteriaceae; genus Conyzicola. The sequence goes on along the minus strand of JAAFHU010000097.1, from coordinate 2,565 downwards.
GTACACCGAATCGCGTCGGTGGCCGGGTCCAGACATGAGGTCAGTCGGGTTCGTGCCCTCTACGACTACCTCGTCAACTCCGATGCTCTTAATCGAGATGAGCGCGATGGGCGTTCCATGCGCAACGAGGTCGCCGTTGAAGTCCAGCTGGCCGAGCGGGGCGACGGCGAGGGCGAGATTGGTGCGCAGCTCCTGATAGAGCAGGTGCTGGGCACGCACATGTTGCAGGGAGCCGATGAGGGTCACGTGCGCCACGAAGCCCAGAAGGAGCGCGGAGACAAGGAACCAGACCACTCCTGCCCACCAGCGCAGCTGGCGCGGAGTCGGGGGCGCTTTGCGGGTCACCGGGCGGCGCGGGGGTGTGCGCAGCCACACGGGAAGCGCCCGCCGCGCCGAGCTCGGCGCGGGGGTGGCAGGAGGAGGAGTCGTCTCTGTCGGAGCTTCTGCTGTCAGAGTCACGATGTTGAGCCTTGCGGTAGAGGGGAATCGAGTGGACGCGCGGGAGAGGAACGGAAGTACAGCAGCATCGCCACGACGGAGATGGCGAGCACTCCGAGCACGAGGATGAGCCACCAGAAGGGGGAGATGCCTCCGCTGAACACCGAGCTCGTCACGGTGAACTCTTTGTTGCGCACGAAGCCGGAGCTCCAGCCCGTGGCTTCGGCGATGTGAACGCCCGGACGTGTATCGTCCGGGATCCGGAATCGCATGGTGAACTCTCCACCAGCGTCCGCGCTGACGCTGCCGATCACTACGGCACCGGGGTAGAGCACCATCTGCACCTTCTCGCCGGCCACGTATCCCGTGCCGGTGGCGATCATGAACTGGTTCGCCTCGATGGTCTCGTGGTCGAGCGTCAGGCCAGGCTTGTTCTCCCCGGGCTCCGCGGCTGGAATAGGGGACCCGTCCGGGTTGGTCCCTCCGCTCGCGGGTGGATCGACCGTGCCGCCATTGCCGCCGTTTCCGCCATTCCCCGATCCACCGGTGCTACCGGAACCGCCGCCAGTCGCGGTCGTGCAGGTAGGCGTCGGGGTGGGAGAGATCTCGGGGATGACGACCGTCACCCGGCTCGCGTTCGACGGGGCAGGTGAGGGACTGGGGCAGTTCGCCGCCTGGGCAGGGCTGACGGCAAACGATGCTGCCAGCGCAGCAGCGAGCGCTGTTGCGAGGACGGCGCGCAATATTCGCGTCATGCGCCAGCCTTGTCCTTCCCGCGAGCTTCTGCTGCGGCCTCTTCCCGGGCGGCAGCCGCCGCCTCGTCGATGGCGAGGTACATGCGCTCACGGGTGCTGGAGACATAGCGGATCGCCACGTACGCCAGCGCGATCACCAGCAGTACCAGCGCGAGCATCGTCCACGAGATCGCCAGCGCGAACGACGACTCGGAGGTCTTCGGATAGTCGAGGCCCGTGGCGTCGACGAAGTCCTCCGCCTCCGCGGTTCCCGTCGGCGTCGGCGTCGGCGTCGGGGTCTCTCCGGCAGCAGTCTCGTCATCCGCCGCACTGTCGGATCCGCCGACCGGTCCGGGGGTGAGAGTGACGTCACTAAAGGAGAGCAGAAGCGCCAGCACGGCTGGGATGTTCGACTCGACGTGCACGGCCTGCCTCGGCAGGAGTTCCATGATCGGCTCTGGCTCGATGCGCCCGAGTTCGATTCCGAACGGGCCGGTGACACGGATCGACTGAGCGACCTCGAGACGAACGTTGCCGGAGTTGCGCACCGTGTATTCGAGGTCGAGGTCACCGGCGGCGAAAGGGTTGAGCTGCGGGTTGAAGCCTGACGAGAGACCCTCGATCTCGACGGAGGCGTTGACGGCCCCCGAGACGGTCAGGTAGACGCGCGCGGCCACGCGCTGTTCGAGTTCGACAGCGGCACCACCGCTCTCACCGGAGGTGATCACGGATGCGATCACTCCGGCGACGTGCTCACCCGGGGTCGCGTCCGATGGAACAAGAAGGTTGAACGGAACGATCGCCTGCATGCCCGGGTCGATGGTGAGCTTGTCACTCGCGGTTGTGATCCAGGAACCGACGTCGGTGGGTTCGTCATCGCGCTCGAGCAGGCCAAAGGCGCCCGTCTCGAGTTCGTTGATTGCGTCGGTCGCGTAGATCTGGAACTCGGCCGACGTGTCCCCCGAGTTGGTGATGACGATACTGTCGACGATCTGGGTTCCCGGGTCGACCGAGTACTCGAATGACCGTCGAACGCCGTTTGCTGCCTGTACGGGCTCGACGCTCCAGGTGATATCGCCATCGGCCGCGGGTGCGCTGACCGAGGCCGGCAACGCGTTCGCCACGACGGTTGTGGCGGCCAGGGGAGCAGCTGCGAGCACTACTACGAGGGCGAGCGACAGCGGAGAGGAAATTCGGGACATCACGGGAGCCAATCAGTCAGATGTGAACAGGGAGTAAATGGGAGGAATGCGCCGACAGTCTCGTTTGCTGGGACTAGACCAGCGTCACCGTGAGGGTCGCCGAGTAGGCACCGGCGCGGGTGTTGCGCGGGGCCTTGAGCTCGAGGAGCGCGGACACGTTCGTGACCTCACCCGTCGCGTTCGGCAGACCG
>JAAFHU010000096.1 GCA_013297645.1 Actinomycetota bacterium | reverse complement strand
GGCCTGCACCCGCCTGCGGCTCGACCACCTGGCCGGAGCGCAGCCCGAGCGTGCCGTCGAAGTAGTTGGCCACGACGACGACGTCGCCGTAGACGCCGATGTGGCAGGGCCAGGTGCCGCCGCTGGCAAATCGATCGCCCCCGACCTGCAGCACGGCCTGAGAGCCCTCGAGGGCGGCGAGCAGGCCGAAGGGGCTGCGGGCGAGGAAGGCGGGCGAGGGCGCTTCGATGAGGAATCCCTCAACGACCTCGAGCGAGCCGTCGGCCTTCGAGCGCAGCCGGGTGATGCCGCGCGCGTGACCATCCATGTCGGGCCCGTAGGCGCCGACCAGCCATTCGCTCACGTCAATACCCTGCCGCGGGGTCGACGACTCCGACGAAGCCGGTCGTCGAGTGCAGAGCCTCGACGTTCAGGCGGATGCGGTTGGCCAGCAGGGGCGCCGTCATCTCTGGCGTGTCGGCGGAGTGCGAGGTGATGATGCAGCTGGGCTCGCTCCACAGCGGGTGCCCGTCGGGCAGTGGCTCCGGGTCGGTGACGTCGAGGCCGGCGCCGGCGATGCTGCCGCTGCGCAGGGCGTCGACGAGGGCATCCGTGTCGACGAGTGCGCCGCGGGCGATGTTGACGAGAACGGCGGATTCCTTCATCAGGCGAAACTCCGCCTCGCCGAGCAGGCGCGACGTCTCGCCGGTGCTCGCGGCCGCGATGATCACGACATCGGCCGTCGGCAGCACGGTGTGCAAATCGCTCGCGGTCACCGTCAGCGAGGCGCCCGGCATCGGCTCGGTCGATCGCCGCACGACCGTGATCACCGCGTCGAACATGGCGAACAGGCGGATGATCTCGGCGGCAATGCCCCCCGCACCGACAATCGTCACGTTGAGGCCATAGATCGACGTGCCCAGCTTGTCGAGCCAGCGCCCCGCGCGCACCTTCTGCGGAAACTGCCGCAGAAGGGCGAGAGTCAGCGCGAGCGCGTGCTCGGCGACCGGCTCAGAGTAGGCGCCCTTCGCGCTCGTCCACAGCGGGTAGGGCCGGTCGGCGAAGCGGGCGAGGATGTCGGCGAAGGCGTCGACTCCGGCCCAGGGCAGCTGCACCCACTGGATGCCGTCGTGGGCGTCGAGAATGGCGGCCAGGTCATCCGACTGCTTCTCACTGAGCCATACGACGCCGGTCGTCGCGTCGCTCAGCGGCTGCACGGTGCCGCCGCCCGCGAGCACCGCGTCGACGAAGACGGGATTGGGGCGGGGAAGCACGGCGATCGGCCCGGCGGTCGGCCGGTTCACCGGCTGGATGCGGTGGTCGGCAGCGAGGTCCCGGTGCTGCCCGGTTCCGCGCGTCACTTCTTCGCAGCCTTCGGCTTCTTGGGTGCCGGAAGGGGCAGCGCATCGGCGGTCGCCTGCAGCGCCGACTGCAGCCACTCCCGGTCTTCGAGCAGGTCGCCCGGCACCTGGTGGTACATCTTCGAGCCCGGGTAGGCCTCGCCCTCGGTCGTGCGCTCGAAGAGGCTCGGATCGGCGCTGCTCGGCTTGATGCACAGCGTGTCATCGGTGACGAAGGCGACGGGCTTGGTGTCGACATAGATGCAGTACTCGCCGAACATGCGGGCGGTGCGCCAGTCGAGGTCGCCGAGCATGTCCTCGATGAAGGCCATGGTGTCGCTAGAGGTCGACACCGGCCGGCTCCGGTCGGCGGTCGAGGTCGCGCGTGCGGGCGAGGGTCTCGACATAGGGGTGCTGGGGGTTTGCGAGCACCTCGTCGATGTCACCGCGCCCGACGATCTCGCCGCGGCACATGACCATCACGCGTCGACTGAGGCTCTCCACCTCGTGCAGGTTGCTTGTGACGACGAAGGCCGAGAAGTCGAGGTCGCGCTGCAACTCGTGCAGGATCTCGATGATGGCTGGGCGCGCCGTGACGTCCACGCCGGAGGTCGGGTCGTCGGCGACGAGCAGGGCCGGCTCAAGAACAAGGGCGCGAGCAATGGCGACGCGCTGGCGCTGGCCGGCGCTCAGCTCGTAGGGGAACTTGTTCATCGTCAGCATCGGCAGGCGCACGGCGTCGATGAGGGTTGCCGTGATCATTCCGGCACGAACGGGGTCGAACTTGCGGTCGCGCACGAAGATGGGCTCGGCAATCGACTCCCCTGCGGTCAGGTGGGGAACGAGCAGCGATCCAGCGCCCTGGGGAACGTAGCCGATGCGCCCGCGCAGGCGATCACGACGGCGCTCGGGGATGCGGCGCACCGACGTGCCGAGCACGCGCAGCTCGCCGCCCGTGATGCGCGGGGAGTCCTGGGCGTCGAGGTCGCCCTCGGCCGCGAGCACCCGGGCGAGGGTGCTCTTGCCCGATCCACTCTCGCCGAGCACCGCGAGGGTCTCGCCCCGCTCGATGGTGAAGGTGATGCCGTCGATGGCATGTGCGGGGCGCGCGGAGCCGCGCTGGCGGTAGCGCACCGACAGGTCGGTCGCGACGACGGCGGGAGGGAGGTCGAGTGGGGTCTTCACGGCCTACTCAGTATGTCATTCGCTGCGCACGGATCGGCGGTCCGCCTCGATGCGCACGAGCTCGCGCTGCAGCTCGCCGTACTTCTCGGCCTGTGCCTGCTTGTCGAGGCGCTGCAGCGCCCCGAGCAGCTCCTTCTTCTGGCGCAGCAGATCCCGGTCGATGAGCGCGGTCACGACACCGATGCAGTAGCTCGCCATGAGCTCGTCGCGCTGGGGAATGGGTGCGATGGCCAGCTGTTGCACGAGCATCGCGTAGTGCTCGGGCACCTCGGCTGCGACCGTCGGCAGCCAGTTGCCGTCGATGGAGCCCGCGCTCGTCACAATCGCATCGCGCACAACGGCGAGACTCTCGTCGCCGAAGCGCACCTCGCCGAAGCGGGCGATGAGGTCGGCGCCGACATCGGCGGGATGCTGCAGGATCGCCATGACGGCATCCCGCTCCAGCCGCGTCAGCGGGTCGGTCGCGAGCTGGGTGAGGTTGGGGCCGGCGGGTCGCTCCTGCACCTCCGGCTGCTGCTGCTGCTGCGCGACCCTGCCGACGGCCGTGACCGCCCGCTCGACCTCGGCGATGTCGACGCCGAGCCAGCCGGCGGTGCTGCGGCGGTAGCCGATGCCGAGTGCGCCGTCGCGGATGCCGGCGAGCACGGGCGCCGCCTCGCGCAGCGCGGCGACGCGCCCTTCATTCGTCTCGAGGTTGTGCGTGTCGAGCACGCGGCGGATCATGAACTCGAACATCGGCTTGCGCGTCTTGACGAGGTTGCGCACGGCGTCTTCGCCCCTCGTGAGCCGCAGGTCGCAGGGGTCGAGGCCGTCGGGCGCGACCGCCACGAAGGTCTGCGCCGCGAAACGCTGCTCTTCGGCGAAAGCCTTGCTCGCGGCGTTCTGCCCGGCGGCATCGGGGTCGAAGGTGAAGATGACCTCGCCCGTGCCGTGCACGTCGGCGTTGGCCACGTCGCCCATGACCCGGCGGATCATCTTGATGTGGTCAACGCCGAAGGACGTTCCACACGTGGCGACGGCGGTCGTCACCCCGGCGAGGTGGCAGGCCATGACGTCGGTGTAGCCCTCGACGATGACGACCTGTTTGCCGCGGGCGATGTCCTTCTTGGCGAGATCGAGTCCATAGAGCACCTGGCTCTTGTGGTAGACCGCCGTCTCGGGAGTATTGAGGTACTTGGGGCCGGTGTCGTCGTCGAGCAGCTTGCGGGCACCGAAGCCGAGGGTCGCGCCGGTCGTGTCGCGGATCGGCCAGATGAGCCGCCCCCGAAAGCGGTCGTAGACGTCGCCGCGGTCGCCGCGCCCGAGGATTCCGGCTGTCACGAGCTCCTCGTCGGTGAAGCCGAGCGTCTTCAGGTGCTTGCCCACGGCGCCGCCCCTGGGGGCGAAGCCGATGCCGAAGCGCTGCGCCGCACTCGCGTCGAAGCCGCGCTCGCCGAGGAACCGGCGGCCGGGCTCCGCCTCGGCGGTGCTCAGCTGGGCGACGTAGAACTCGCTGGCCGCCTGGTTGGCCGCGAGGATGCGGGCCCGCACGCCGTGGTCGGTGGCCTGGCCGCCGTCCTCGTAGCGCAGCTCGTATCCCAGCCGACCGGCCATGCGCTCGACGGCCTCGCTGAAGCTGACGTGGTCCATCTTCATCAGGAAGGTGAAGACGTCGCCGCCCTCGCCGCAGCCGAAGCAGTGGTAGAAGCCGACCTGCGGTCGCACGTGGAAGCTGGGGCTGCGCTCCTCGTGAAAGGGGCAGAGGCCCTTCATCGAGCCGCCGCCGGCGCTCTTGAGGGTGACGTAGTCGCCCACGATGTCGGCGATGTTGGTGCGCGACCTGACCTCGTCGATATCGCTTCGTCGAATCAGGCCTGCCACCCGTCGATTCTACTTTCGCGGGGCGGTGCGTCGCTGACTAGGCGATGCGCCTGTGCAGCGCGGTGGCCGACTGGTCGGTGAGCGACGCGACCTGGTCCACGACAACGCGCTTGCGGGCCGCGTCGTCGGGGGCGGCAGCGAAGTCGGCGGCGAAGCCCGCATCCAGTTGGTGGGGATCGGCGAGCAGTGCCTCGGCGAGCTCCGTGAGGATCTCGCGCTGCTCGACGTAGATCGGCTGGCGGGCGTTCGTCTTCATGACGTTGGCGGCGACGATGCCCTTGAGCACGGCGATCTCAGCCTGCGTCTCGCGCGGCACGACGACGTTCGCCCCGAAGCGGATGAGGCTGCCACTCGGGTAGGCCGCCCGCGTCGCGTGCACCGCCTCGTGCGCGAAGCGGCCGATGAGCTGCGAGGTGAGGTTCTTGAGGCGCGCCGAGGCGAGCCGGCTGCCATCCCAGTTCTCGATCCACGAGTCGAGGCTGTCGAGGCGGTCGAAGGCGGCGATGAGCTCGTCGTGGCTGAGCTCGCCGCCGATCCACTCGAACATCGAGTCGACCAGCTCGTCGTGGTTGACGCGGGCGCCGAGCGCGGGCACGTCGAGGTAGCCGCCCACAATCGCATCCTCGAAATCGTGTACCGAGTAGGCAATATCGTCGCTGAGGTCCATCACCTGTGCCTCGATGCAGCGCTGCCGGTCGGGGGCGCCCTGTCGAAGCCACGCGAAGGCGGGCAGGTCGTCGGCGTAGAAGCCGAACTTGCTGCGCCCGCTGGGGTCGGGAATGCCCTGCTGCTCCGGCCACGGGTACTTGCAGCTGGCGTCGAGGCTCGCCCGGGTGAGATTGAGCCCGTAACTCTGCCCGTCGTGGCCGAAGACCTTGGGTTCGATGCGGGTGAGAAGACGCAGCGTCTGCGCGTTGCCCTCGAAGCCGCCGATGTCGAGGGACCACTCGCTGAGCGCGCGCTCGCCGTTGTGGCCGAAGGGCGGGTGGCCGAGGTCGTGCGCCAAGCAGGCGGTGTCGACGACGTCCGGATCCAGACCGAGGGATGCCGCCAGCTCCCTTCCCACCTGCGCGACCTCCAGAGAGTGCGTCAAGCGGTTGCGGGCGAAGTCGAGCCCGGCCGCGGGGCTGAGCACCTGCGTCTTGGCGGCCAGCCGCCGGAGCGCACTCGAGTGCAGCACCCGCCCCCGGTCGCGCGCGAAGTCGCTGCGGCGGGTGGTGTGATTCGTCTCGGGATACCAGCGCTCGTAGTCTGCCGGTGCGTACTCACCCACCGCTGTGGTGCTCCTCGGCCGCGGTGATCTCGGCGCGGTCCATCTCGGGCAGCTCGCGGCTGTCGAGCCAGCCGTAGGGCAGGGTCGGCTGCTTGGGGCTGCCGGCGCGGCCGCGTTGCCCTTCCGCATCTCTGCCGGGGTAGGGCATGTCGGGGTCGAGGGTGCCGAGCAGGTCGTCGAGCTCCTGCAGGCTGCTCGACATCGCGAGCCCGGCGCGCGTCTCGCCGCCGACGGGGTAGCCCTTGAAGTACCACGCGACGTGCTTGCGGATGTCGCGGCAGGCGTGCTCCTCGTCGTCGAAGAACTCGGTCAGCAGCTCGGCGTGCCGGCGGAAGGCGCCAGCGACGAAGCCGAGGCTCGGCTGGAAGGACTCGGTGCGCCCGTCGAAGGCCGCCGCGAGATCCCCGAACAGCCACGGCCGCCCGAGGCAGCCGCGCCCGACGACGACGCCGTCGCAGCCGGTCTCGTCGACCATGCGCAAGGCGTCGGCCGCCGACCAGATGTCGCCGTTGCCGAGAATCGGGGTGTCGGTAATGGTCTCCTTGAGCTTGGCGATCGCCGACCAGTCCGCCGTGCCCGAATAGAACTCGGCAGCGGTGCGGGCGTGCAGGGCGATGCTCGCGACTCCGGCCCCTTGCGCTGCCTTCGCCGCCTCGATGTACGTGAGGTGGTCGGCGTCGATGCCCTTGCGCATCTTGACGGTCAGGGGAAGCGGGCCGGCGGCATCCACCGCGTTCTCGACAATCTCTCTGAAGAGGTCGAGCTTCCACGGCAGGGCCGCTCCCCCGCCGCGGCGGGTGACCTTGGCGACCGGGCAGCCGAAGTTGAGGTCGATGTGGTCGGCGCGGTCCTCGGCGACGAGCATGGTAATCGCCTCGCGCACCGTCTTCGGGTCGACGCCGTAGAGCTGGATGCTGCGGGTCTTCTCCGACTCGTGGTGGCTGATGAGCCGCATGCTCTCGGGCGTTCGCTCGACGAGGGCCCGGCTCGTGATCATCTCGCTGACGTAGAGGCCGGCGCCGTACTCCTGGCACAGGCGGCGGAAGGCGGTGTTGGTGATGCCCGCCATGGGCGCGAGCACGACGGGAACGTCGAGGGTCAGCGGACCGATGCGCAGCGGCGGCGCAGCAGACGTGACAATAGACATATGGCAATTGTCCCATCTTCTTCTGGCAGAGACCGCGTCGCCGCCGACGCCGCCGCCCGCGGCATCCCGATCGAGTTTCTCGAGCGCGTCGCTGCGAGCTCTCTCGAGGAGGCCGCGTCGGTCATGGGCATCACGCCGGCCGAGATCGTCAAGTCGCTCGTCGTGAAGCGCAGCGACGACACCTTCCTGTTCGCGCTGATCCCCGGCGACAAGCAGATCGCCTGGGCGAAGCTGCGTGCGGTCGTCGGCGTCAACAAGCTCCAGCTGCCCGATAAGGACGTGGCCCTGGAGGCGACGGGATACGAGCGCGGCACCATCACGCCCCTCGGATCGACGACGGCCTGGCCGGTGTTCGCCGACGCCTCGATCGCCGGAAAACGCGTCGCCCTCGGCGCCGGAGAGCACGGATTCAGCGTCTTCGTCGAGGCGGATGACCTCATTGCGGGCCTCAATGCGACGCTCGCCGATATCAGCGATTAGGGCCCTCGAAGGGGGCTCCCCCAAAAGAGTCACCCCCGAACTAGTCACACAGGCACTTCTCGGGTTATGCTCACTCATCGGTTAGAGGTGAGGGGTGCTGATGTCGGAGGCTACGGCGTTCCAGAACGCGATTCCAGACGGCTGGTATGACGACCCCGCGGCGCCCAATATGCAGCGCTGGTGGTCGGGCACAGAGTGGACTGACCACGTGCGCTACTCCGATCGCCCACGCCCCCACGTCTCTGCCGCACCATCGGCACTGCCCGTGCAAGCGCCGGTTGCCTATTCGCCCGCTCCGCTCGCGCCCGTGACGGCCGAATGGCCTGCTGTGGCTGCGCAGACCAGCTTCAGCCCCATGGTTTTCGGCACCGCGCCGGCCACCTTCGCCACCCCGCAGAGCGAGAAGGGCGAGCTGGCCTCTGCCTTCAACGACCTGTATGTTCCGATGCGCCACTGGCAAATCGGGTCCGTATCGAGCGCCCAGCTCGTGCGCCAGCGCCGATCGGCCAAAGTGGTCGCGCTCTGGGTGATCGCCATCGCTGCCGTGGGTGTGGCCGCTGGCGTGGCAGTCTGGGTGCTGTTCCCGCGCTGAGTAATCCCCACCGCCTCTCGCCACTGCGCGCACCACTGACATATCATTGGCGCAGAACCTGAGGGGGTTTCATTGTCGTACGGTGTTTCGGGCACGCCCGCGCCGCCCCCGGCGGCCTGGTATCCGGACCCGGCCGACGCGGCTCGGGAGCGCTGGTGGGGCGGACAGGGCTGGACGGACCATGTTCGGCCTCGCACGGTAGCACCCGTCGCCCCGATGGCCCCGGCCGCCCCGATCGAGACCGTCGCGTACCAGCCCATGGGCAGCTGGTCGGGCGGATTCCAGCAGACTCACTACAGCACCGGCTTTGGGCGTACGGCGTCGCCGAACACCGTGGCGATCTGGCTGCTCGCGGCCGGGTATGTGCCGTTGGTTGTGACGTCCAGCCTTCTCTCGCAGCTGCTCGCGATCACCGTCTCGCGGGAGGCCTCGTTCGCCCCACCCGTGATCACCCTCGCGCTCGTCTGGGGTCTTGTCATCTGGGACCACCTCACCCTCAAGCACCGCGGCCTACCCGCAGCGTCATGGGCGTGGTTCTTCCTCACGATCTTCGGCTATCTCATCGCCAGGCGTGTTGTGCTCAAGGGCGGCGGGGTAATCCACAACGGGCCCTCGAACCTGCTCGGCGGCATGATCCTGCTGCTGATCGTGCTGACCGTCGTCGCGGTCTTCGCCCTCGCCGGCCGCTAGACGCGGTCGGAGTCGATCGCGCGATTGACCACGGCCTGTTCGTGGTGATCCGGGATCTCGCAGAAATCGCCCTCGCAGACGGCGGCGTCGGCAGCACCGACGATCAGCAGAGGCTGGGTGTTCGTCATGCGACTTCTCTCTCGGATTGCACTTGTGCGAGCACGTTAGCGAAGGTCTCCGCCTCCTGCGCCCCCGACACCCCGTACTTGCCGTCGATCACGAAGAAGGGCACGCCCTGAATCCCGTACTCCTGCGCGAGGGCGACATCCGCCTTGACGTCCTTCAGGTAGCGGTGCGACTCGAGCGCCTCGGTGACCTCGGCCTCGTCGTACCCGAGCTCGACAGCGATCGCGACCAGGTCGGGGATGCGGCCCACATGCTCTCCGTTGACGAAGTAGGCCTTGAGCAGGCGCTCCTTCATCTCGAGCTGGCGGCCCTTCGACTTGGCGAAGTGAATGAGCTCGTGGCTAATCACGGTGTTGGTCTGGTGCACGTGGTCGTAGTCGTAGTCGAGTCCGACGGTCCTGGCAATGCCGGTGACTCGCTCGAGCATCTGCTCGACCTGCGCCAGCGGCAGGCCCTTGCGCTGGGCGAGGTAGTCAACCGGCGTGCCCTCGAAGTCCACCGGTGTGTCGGGGCACGCCGGTTGACTACCT
>JAAFHU010000095.1 GCA_013297645.1 Actinomycetota bacterium | reverse complement strand
TCACCACGGAGGCGTCGGGGCAGCTCGTGCGCGTGCAGGCCCAGTTCGCCCCCGACGACTTCAGCGTGCTCAGCGGCCGGGTCAACTTCGGCACCGAGGGCTACTGGCTCGTGGGGCACGCTGTCGCGGACGACGGCACGAGCCTCGCCGTCGCCGTGGGATGGGCGGCGACGGAGGCCGACGCGCTCGCCGCCGAGCGACCGGCTGGCGGAACGCTCGAGGGCCGCTACCTCGCCACCGAGCCGCCGGCCGACGACGACTTCGAGGCGGGGGAGCGCTCCGCAATGGCGGTCGCGTCCCTCATCAACGAGTGGCAGGACCAGCCGTCTGCGGTCTATGGCGGCTACCTCGTGCTGTCGGAGGCGACATCCGGACTCGATGTCATTGACGCCCCGCCGCCCTCAGAAGAGGTCGTGCTCAACTGGCTCAATATCTTCTATGCGGTCGAGTGGGTGGTCTTCGCCGGCTTCGCCGTCTTCCTCTGGTGGCGCTTCGTGCGCGACGCGGTCGAGCGCGAGGCAGAAGAACTCGCCGAACTAAACTAGGGGCATGCCCTTGCAGCCCAAAGCCTCCGATGTTCCTCGAATCCGGCTGGGGCTCAAGCTCTACCGGATCACCTCGATCATCACCGGCTCCTTCCTGCTGCTGCTCTGCCTGATGATGATCCTGCGCTACGGCTTCGGTGTCGATATCGGCGCGGGCGGTGCGTTCGGCGCGCTCTACCTCGAGCCGCGCGAGCTCATCACTGGGGGCGGCGGGGTGAACATCTCGACGATCATCCTCATCGTGCACGGCTGGTTCTACGTGCTCTACCTTCTGGCGGACTTCAACCTGTGGAGCCCGATGCGCTGGGGACCGCTGCGCCTGCTCATCATGTTCAGCGGCGGCATCATCCCGCTGCTCAGCTTCATCCTCGAGCGCCGCATCCACCGCGAGGTGGTCGCGAAGCTCGAGACCCTCGACCCCGCAGAGAAGGTGGCCGCGTGAGCAACGTTCCTGACAAGCAGCAAACCAGCCAGCAGCCGGTCCTCGTCGTCGACTTCGGCGCCCAGTACGCCCAGTTGATCGCCCGCCGGGTGCGCGAGGCAAGCGTCTACTCCGAGATCGTCCCGCACACCATCACGGCGGACGAGGTGGTGGCCATGAACCCCCGCGGCATCGTGCTCAGCGGTGGGCCCTCGAGTGTCTACGAGGCGGGATCCCCCTCGCTCGACCCCGCTATCCTGCAGCTCGGCATTCCCACGCTCGGCATCTGCTACGGCTTCCAGGTGATGGCCCAGCAGCTCGGCGGAGAGGTCGCGAACACCGGGCTGCGCGAGTACGGCGCGACCGCGATGCGCGTCGTCGACGACGGCTTCCTCGCCGGCCAGCCGGCCGACCAGACGGTGTGGATGAGCCACGGCGACTCGGTCTCGAAGGCCCCGGAGGGCTTCACCGTGCTCGCCTCGAGCGACGCGACCCCGGTCGCCGCCTTCGCGAGCGACGAGCGCAAGCTCTACGGCGTGCAGTGGCACCCCGAGGTCAAGCACTCGGAGTTCGGGCAGCGCGTTCTCGAGAGCTTCCTGCACGGCGCCGCCGGCATCCCCGCGGACTGGAACTCGACGAACGTCATCGAGGAACAGGTCGCGCGCATCCAGGCGCAGGTCGGCACCGGCCGCGTCATCGTCGGGCTCTCTGGGGGAGTGGACTCTGCGGTCGCCGCGGCGATCGTGCACAAGGCCGTCGGCGACCAGCTCACCGCCATCTTCGTGGACCACGGCCTGCTGCGGCAGGACGAACGTCGCCAGGTCGAAGAGGACTACGTTGCCTCCACTGGCGTTCGCCTGGTGACGGTCGACGCCGTCGACCAGTTCCTCGATGCGCTCGCGGGCGTGAGCGACCCGGAGACCAAGCGCAAGATCATCGGCCGCGAGTTCATCCGCGCGTTCGAGAACGCGGCAGAGGCGCTCGTGCTCGAGGCACAGGGCGAGGGCGAGACCATCAAGTTCCTCGTGCAGGGCACCCTCTACCCGGATGTGGTCGAGTCGGGCGGCGGAACCGGCACCGCCAACATCAAGAGCCACCACAACGTCGGGGGACTGCCCGAAGACCTGCAGTTCGAGCTCGTCGAGCCGCTGCGCACCCTCTTCAAAGACGAGGTGCGCGCGATCGGCCGCGAGTTGGGATTGCCCGAGGTGATCGTCTCGCGGCAGCCCTTTCCGGGGCCAGGCCTCGGCATCCGCATTGTTGGCGAGGTTACCCGTGAGCGCCTCGATCTGCTCCGCAAGGCGGACGCGATCGCCCGCGCCGAGCTGACCGCCGCCGGCCTCGACGCCGAGATCTGGCAGTGCCCGGTCGTGCTGCTCGCCGACGTGCGCTCGGTGGGCGTGCAGGGCGACGGCCGCACCTATGGCCACCCCATCGTGCTCAGGCCGGTTTCGAGCGAGGATGCCATGACGGCCGACTGGACCCGCCTGCCCTACGACGTGCTCGCCCGCATCTCCAACCGCATCACCAACGAGGTGCCCGGCGTCAACCGGGTGGTGCTCGACGTCACCTCGAAGCCCCCGGGAACCATCGAGTGGGAATAGATCGCTTGTTGTGAAGGCCCTTTCGGGCATTCACTGCGATCTATTCCGAGGCCCTCTGGGCCGAGGGCGGGCTGTTTGCGAAGCCGCTTTCGCGGCTTCGCGCCCGGTCACTCGGGAGCGCGTCCCGCGCACCCGGTTTGCGCGAGGCCTGTCACTAGCTCTTCCCGCGAACCCCTCAAAAACCCCCCATACTGGGGCATAGAACGACAGTTCGTTTCAGATAGCTTGTGAAGCAATCGCGGCCCCGGGTCGCGAGCCCCCGCCAGGTTCGCTACCCGAAAGTCGATCTATGTCGCTGCCTATTTCTGCGCTCCGCGCGTCCGTCGCCACGGTCGTATCCGCAATCCTCGTCGTCACTCTGCTCGACCCGATCTCAGCGGCCGCAGCGCCCCGTGACCCGGGAATGGTGCTCACCGCCCCCGATTCGACTCCTGCCGACGAGGCGACGCCGACAGTGCCGGCCGGCGACTTCTCGCCGCCAGCCGAGGTGGCGACCCAGGCCACCGCCCGGTCGCAGCAACTGCTCAACGCGCTCAAGGTCACCGTACCCGTTGGACCGACCGATTTCGACGCGCTCGACCTCGACTCACTGCCGGCGACCCCTCTCGACGAGTTCACGACCGCGTACGACATTCCCGGTCCGAAGAACATCATGGTGATGTCGCAGAGCCCCGAGAACGTCCAGATCGACGGCGAGTGGGTGGAGATCGAGACCTCGCTCACACGGCAGTCGGGTGAGTGGAGCGAAGAGTCGCACCCGCTGGCCCCCGTGTTCGCGAACAAATCGGGCGGCGAGGTCGTTGAGGTGAGCAACGGCGACTCCACACTGAGCTGGAAGCTGCTGGGCGCAGCAGACCACCGAGGCGCACTGCCTGTCGCTGACGGCCCGCTCTACTACCACGATGTGCTCGACGGGGTCGATCTCAAGTACGAGGTCGAGAACGCAGGCATCAAGGAGTCGATGCTGCTCGACGACGCCCCGCTCAGCCAGCCTGAGTACCAGTGGGTCGTCTCCGCCCCCGGCCTCACGGTGGTTCCTGATGACGCGGGAGGCTTCCTCGTCGTTGACGAGAGCGGAGAGCTGAAGTTCGCCATCCCGACTCCCGTGATGTGGGATTCGTCGGGCGTTGTCGGCCAGCGGGAGCCCGAGTCGGCGGTGGTCGACACGACGGTCGAGCCATACGGCGACGATTGGCTTCTCACTATGCGCCCCGACTTCTCGTGGCTGACGGCAGCAGAACGCGTGTACCCGGTCACGGTCGACCCGTCCACAAACCTTGTTGCGGGCACGCTGAAGTCCTACAAGTCGGATGGCATTGCCCAAGGCGCACGCACGTGGTTTGGCAACCCGTGGCAGGCGAACCACGCCATCTACTGGCGAGGCTTCTCGCAATACAATCTTGCGGCGATCGCAGGAACGTACTTGAGCGACTCTGCACTGGTCATGACCTACAACACCGGCACCGCCAACTGCCAGACGGGCTACATCGGCTCGGGCACCTCATCGCCGAGCAGCGTCGTATCGTATGGCTCAGACGTCTCCTCGTTTTCGCTCTGCAACGGGCAGGCGGTCGCCAGCAACTCGCAGATCGACGGGCTTGACTCGGTGCTGGCCAGTTGGGTGCGCACCGGGGGGTACTCGAATTGGGTGGGCTTCCGTTCGTCAGGCGAGGCCAACGCGGGCTACACGTACAAGGGAGTCACTTCTTATCTTGTTGCCGTGTACTCGTCCTATCCCGTGGTCGGCGCCGTCGTGTCGCCCACCCCGGTCAATGGCCAGCTCGGGTCCCGGGCCCCGATCATGCAGGGCAGCGGAACCGACTACTCGGGCACCGGCCTCAAGTACCGCTACCAGTTCGAGAAGACCGGTGGTAGTGGCAACGGCACTGGACCCTTCACGAGCATCGCCTATGACACGAACTGGGTGAACGCGGGCGCGTTCCAGCTGCCGAGCAACGCTCTCGAACTGAACACCCAGTACCGCTACCGCGTGTGGGTCAAGGACGGCAACAACGGCAACCTCGGCAACGTGACCGAGCGGTCGGCCACCAACCCCAGCTGGTACTTCACGACCAACAACACCCCGATCGTCGCCCAGGCATCCGCGTCTCCGGTTGACGGAGCCGTGGTTGCAACCACCGAGCCCGAGTTCTCGGTCGGCTATGCAGCGGACCCGGATGACGCCGTGGCCGTGCGCTACAAGTACGTGGTGACGACGGGCAACGACGGCCGCTCCGGCACCGTCGTCACCTCTGGCTGGATCACGCCCACCGACACCACTCCCGGTGCGGCGGTCAAGTGGACCCCCGTCGCGGGATCGCTGCAAGACGGCGGCTCGTACACCTGGCGGGTCTGGGCCGACGACGGCTCAGACGAGTACGAGCAGGCGTGGGTGGGCCACTTCAAGGTCAACCTGCGTCTGGGCACCTCTGGTCCGTCTCCCTTTGACTCGGCGGGCCCGGCGACCGTGAACCTGGCCAACGGCAACCTGGCCCTCAACTTCTCGTCGCCGACCGTCTCCACGCTCGGCGGCCCGATGGGCATGAGCTTCTCGTACAACTCCCAGGCCGACCCGAACGCCAACAAGGGCCTCGTCGCCTCCTACTACAACGCGCTCGATCAGGGCCAGACCTCGACGACCACCTTCAGCTTCGCCGGGCGCGATCCGGTGTTGGTTAAGACGG
Organism: Actinomycetota bacterium; assembly: GCA_013297645.1. Taxonomy (GTDB): domain Bacteria; phylum Actinomycetota; class Actinomycetes; order Actinomycetales; family Microbacteriaceae; genus Conyzicola. Next base: position 3,960 of record JAAFHU010000095.1, on the reverse strand, counting down.
AGCCAGTCGTCAGCTTCACCGAGCCCAACGCAGTCGCCCCCGCGGTGCCTGCCGACTACTTCCTGGGCAAGTGGAGCGGCTACATCGCCCCGCCCACCGCGGGTGACTACACCTTCGGACTCGTGCACAACGACGGCGCCCGCCTGTTCTTGAACGACAGCACCACGGCGTCCATCGACAAGTGGGCGACCACCGCGACGACAGATGCAACCGACTGGATGACAGCCGTCACCACCCTGCCCGCCGCGCCGACCGCGATCCGCGTCGAGTACTTCGACGCGACGCTGGGCGCCCGACTCGAGCTGCGGGTGAAGGGTCCCGGTATCGCGCCCGAAGGCATGCCGGTCCCGGCCGACTGGTTCACCAAGAAGGTGGAGTACCTCCCCGGCGGATGGTCGAGCTCGGCGCCGATCAGCGGAGCCGGCGGCTTCTACACCCTCGCGACCAAGACCAGCAGCGCCGTGACCATCACTGACGTGTCAGGCTCGGTGCACACTTACACGAAGAAGTCCGACGGCGGCTTCCAGGCGCCTGCCGGCGAGTACGGCATTCTCGCCCTCGATGGAAACGGACAGGTCACCCTCAACGACGGCGGCACGGTCTATCAGTTCGATGCCGCTGGCAAGGTGATCTCCGTCACCACGACGGCGGATGCGAAGAAGCCCGCGACGCCTCAGGTGCAGTACCGCGCCGGCACGGGACTTCCGAACCTTATCGCCGACCCGGTAGCGGGTGGAACGAACCGCAAAGTGCAGTTCGTCTACGGCGGAGACAACGTATCCAACTCCAGCCTCGGTCTGGGGACGCTCGACGGCAACATGTCGGGCGACGCGTGCCCGGTGCCCGAGAACACCGACTACGCCGCGCCGCCCACCGGATTCCTCTGCCGAATCGTCTATCCCGGCCACCAGGCCGGCGGTGTTGACGGCGTCGACGACACCACCCGACTCTTCTACGACTCCAATGGTCTGCTCGTCTCCATCGTGGACCCCGGAGCAGTTCAGGTGCAGTTCGGCTACACCGCCGGCGTGCTCACCAAGATCTGGGACCCGCTGGTGAACGACTGGATTGCGGCCGACTCTGCGAACCGCTCGGCGACCGACACCGTCGCGACTGTCATCGGGTACACGGGCAATAAGGTCACGTCTGTAACCTTGCCCGCGCCCGACGGTGCGACCGAGGGCCTGCGCCCGAAGAAGACCTATAGCTATGGCACCGGAACGACTTCTGTTGTGGTCGACGGTCTGGATCTCGGTGGCGTTCCTCCCTCGACCGTCACCTACGACTCGGCTCTTCGGGCGACCACCATCACTACGCCGACCGGTCTCGTCTCGAGTCAGACCTGGAGCCCGAAAGACCAGAAGACATCGAGCACCGACGCGTCGGGCCGAATGACGACGACGATCTACGACTCATTCACGGACTTGCCCCTCGATAGCTATGGCCCTGCGCCGGCGTCCTGCTTCGGTACCGACCTGCGCCCCAAGACAGCGTGCCCAAGCGTGCCGCACACCGCGACCGCCTACGACGGCGGGATGCAGGGCCTGAGTGTCACGTACTTCGGCACGAACAACCTGTCGGGTGTGCCGAAGGACTTCAGCCTCGGGCTCGTCGGCGGCAGCGGCACGCTGGGCTCGCGAGCCTGGACGACCGGCTCTCCGATGACATCAATCCCGGCAGACAACTTCTCGCTGCGGATGACAGGTGTGCTGACCCTGCCCACGGCAGGCACCTACCAGTTCCAGACCACTCTCGACGATGGGGGTCGCCTCTACCTCAGCGATGAGTTGCTCGTCAACGACATGGCCGGCGACAGTGTTGCATCGACGTTGGTGAGCCCCGTCATCACCGGAGTGCAGGCGAACGAACGCCGTCGACTGCGGTTGGACTACTTCGAGCTGACTGGCAACGCCTCCGTTAGCCTCCAGTGGTCGATCAACGGAGCTGCCTTCGCTCCGGTGCCCGACAGTGCTCTTAAGCCAGACTACGGGCTGGCAACATCCTCAGTCACGGATGATTCTGTGCCTACCAGTTCCGGGTTGAGTGCCTCGTTGGTGACGCCGTTGTCGAGCAGCACCGGCTATGGATCCTCGCCCTGGCTGGGCGCGGCGACGACGTCGACAATCAACCCTGGCGGCCTCAACCTCACCACTACAACGGGATTCGAAGCGCCTTCCTCGGCGGCAAACTCGTGGCAACGGCGTCTAACACGCAGCCTGCCCAACGGTTCCGCTTCGACTGTGACTTCCACGTACTGGGGCGACACCGAGGCGGTCGGCGCAGGAGTCTGCGATCTCGACCCGGCGACCCCGCAGTACGGGTTCCTCAAGTCGACCACCAGCGCGGCGCCCAGCAGCGGCGGTGCGATCGTCACCCAGTTCGCCTACGACCGTATGGGCCGCATAAAGGCGACGAAGCGTGGAAGCGAGGGCTGGGTCTGCACCAGCTACGACCTCCGCGGGCGCACAACGACTGTGTCGTACCCGGCGTTCGGGGCTGCCGGCGCACGCACTGTCACTACCCACCCGGGGTTCAGCTTCGTCACCAAGACGGGTGATCCGCGTCTGAACTCGGTCGATGGAACCACCGTGGTCGGTACCAACGGGGCTGCCATCTCCACGGAGATCGACCTGCTCGGCCGCACGGTGAGTTCCACCGACGTGTGGGGCACGGTGACAACGCCCGCCTACGCCGCGAAGACGGGCCGCGTGGACTCCGTCACGACGGTAATCAACGCGAGCGGTTCGCCGGTCTCGTCGACCCGCACCGTGACATACGACGTCGAAGGCCGGCCACTGACTGTGTCCGAGAGTGGTGTTACCGCGACGCTGACCTACTACCCTGCATCGACCGCCGCAGGCAGTGACGGCGTCTCGAAGCGGGGAACTCTGCAGTCCATCGTCTACTCCAACACCAGTCTGCTGACAGGGTTGGCTCAGAACGATGCGGGTGCGAGCACAGCGCTGAAATGGGACTTCCCGACGAGCACGGACATTACCGATTCCGTCGTTCGCTCGCAGGCGGGCCGGATCGTGCAGAACACCCTCACCGACGGCACGTCTGAGGTGTCGACCTACAAGTTCGACGCCGTGGGGAGGCTGGTCACAGCATGGCTGCCGACGACCACGACGGCGCTGGGGCATGAGCTGAACTACGGCTATGCCTCGAGCGGTGGGTGCGGGGCGAACGCCGCCGCGGGAGCAAACGGCAACCGCACGTCGTTCACCGACAATCGCACGGATTCGCTCGGCGCAGTCGTGTCGACGAGCACGGTGTCGTACTGCTACGACAACGCCGACCGCCTGACGTCCACGACTCTGGTCAATGCGACGTCGGAGGCCGCGCCAGTGTCGAAGGCGCCGTTGGCGCTGGGCACCACGCTCGCCTACGACTCGCACGGCAACACGACGGCGCTGGCCGACCAAGCGATCACCTATGACATCTCCGACCAGCATGTGAGCACGACGGTCGGTGGTGAGACGGTCAGCTACGACCGCAACGTGTCGGGTGCGATCGTGCAGCGCTCGTCGACCGATGACCCGTTCGCGACGGTGCGGTATACGTCCGGTGCGGTGTTGAACGCGTCGGGCGGCATCATCCAGCGCACGGTGTCGCTGCCGGGCGGGGTGTCGGTGACGCTCACGCCGGCGGCAGTGCCGGAGGACCCGGATGTGCAGGCGTGGTTCTATCCCAACCTGCACGGCGATGTGATCGTGCAGGCCGACAGCGCGGGTGTGCGCCAGGGTGTGCGGAGCCGCTTCGACCCCTTCGGGCAGCCGATCCACTCGGCCACCGGTGACATCGGGACTGAGGACGCTGACAACTCGATCCAGGACACCACTCCCGGTGATGCCGACCTCGCGTTCGTGGGCGGGCACGGCAAGCTCTACGAGCACGGCGGCTCGATCGCGACCGTGGAGATGGGGGCGCGGCAGTATGTGGCGGCGCTGGGCCGGTTCT
>JAAFHU010000094.1 GCA_013297645.1 Actinomycetota bacterium | reverse complement strand
TTGCCGGCCGGGTCCCTGAACCAGGCGATGTCGGGACCCTGCCCGCGCGAGATGCCCTTGGCGTCGGTGCCGTAGTCGGGGTCGCTGTAGATCTTGGTCACGACGCCCCGGGCGTTGAGGTCGTCGACCGCTGCCTCAACGTCGTCGACCTCGAAGTTGAGCATGGTGTAGCTCGCCGGCTCGTGATTGGGCTTGGTGTAGGCGAGGATCGTCGCCCCGCTCGCCAGACGGATGGTGAGAAAGCCCATCTCGTTGACCGACACGTCGAGCCCGAGCTTCGCGCCGTAGAACTCCTTCGCCGCCTCGAGGTCGTCGACCGAGAAGCCGCTGAATGCGTTGTCGCCTGTGAACATTGTCTAACCCTCCACCTCTGCCAGCCGTCTGGCAAGATACCTGCGCTCCGGATCGGTCTTGACGACGGCGAGCGCGAGCCGGTACTGCTCTGCCGCCTCCGCATCGCGCCCGAGCCGTCGCAGAAAGTCCGCCCGCGCTGCCGGCACGAGATAGTAGTCGGATGCCGGCAGGGCCTCGATCGCGGCCAGCCCCGCCTCCGGCCCGTCGGCCATCCCGATCGCGACCGCGCGGTTGAGCGCGACGACGGCCCCGCCGCCGAGGCGGTCGTACAGCGCGACGAGCTCGGAGTAGTCACCGTCGTCCCGCGCGTGCACGGCCGCGATAGCGGCCTGCGTCTGGTAGCGACCCCCGCTGCGTAGGAGCGACAGGCCCTCGTCGACGAGGGCCTGGTCCCACAGGCTGCGGTCCTGCTCCTCCAACGGCACGAGCTCGCCGTCGACAAGCCGAGCGCGGCGGCGGGAATGCTGCAGCAGTTCGAGGGCGAGCAGGCCCTGCACCTCGGGCTCGCCGGGCATGAGCTGGAGCAGCACCCGGGTGAGGCGGATCGCCTCCTCCGCCAGATCGACGCGCGACACTGCCGTGTAGCCCTCGTTGAACAGCAGGTAGAGCACGGCGAGAACGCCGCCCAGCCGCTCGGGAAGCAGGTCGATAGAGGGAACCCGGTAGGGGATCCCGGCGTTCTTGATCTTCTTCTGCGCGCGCACGAGGCGCTGGGCCATCGTCGGCTCCGGCACGAGGAAGGCGCTGGCGATCTCGGGGGTGGTCAGCCCCGCGACCGTGCGCAGCGTGAGGGCCACGCGCGCCTCGAGGGGCAGCGCGGGGTGGCAGCAGGTGAAGATGAGGCGCAGGCGGTCGTCGGTGAGTTCCACGTCATCCACCTCTAATTCGTTCATGATCGCGACCTGCTCGAGCTTGCGGGCCTCGTTGGCCGCGCGGCGCAAGCGGTCGAGGGCCTTGTTCTTGGCGACGGTCGTCAGCCAGGCGCCCGGGTTGTCGGGCACGCCGTCGACGGGCCACCGCGCGATCGCCTTCTCGAAGGCGTCGGCGGTGCAGTCCTCGGCGAGGGACCAGTCGCCGGTGATGCGGATGAGAGTGGACACCACGCGAGCCCACTCCCCCGCATACGCACCGGCGACTGCCTCCTGCGCCTTCTCCGAAGCGCTGGTCAGGATAGGTCGAGCTCCATCGGCCAGCTCGCGCGCACCTCGATGCGGCCACCGCGGGCCATGGGGTGGGCCGCCGCGATGGCGATGGCCTCGTCCATGGAGTCGCACTCGAGAAGGTCGTACCCGACGATGAACTCCTTGCCCTCGGTGAAGGGCCCGTCGGTCACAAGGGTCTTGCCGTCGCGCAGGCGCACCATCGTCGCGTCGGAGGGCCCGGCCAGGCGGTCGCCGCCGACGCGCTTGCCCGACGCGTCGTTGTCGGCCACCCACTTCTCGATGTCGGGCTCAGGCGAGGGATCGGTGTCCGGGTCACCGTCGACGCACACGAACATGATGTACCGGGTCATTCGCCGGCCTCCCAGTCGTAGAAGGGGCGGATCTCGATCTGGCCGAAGCGGGCCACCGGGTGCTTGGCCATCACCTCGATCGCGTGGTCGAGGTCGTCGAATTCGTTGATGCCCCAGCCGTTGATCCACTCCTTGGCCTCGGTGAAGGGACCGTCGGTGACGATCAGCTCACCGTTGCGCACGCGCACAGTCTTCGCCTCCTCACGGGGGCGGATGCGGTCGCCGTCAAACTCGGTGCCCGCGGCAATGGCGTCCTTGACCCACTGCGCGATGGTGTCTTCTTCTGGCTTGTACGGCTCGGCCGCGCTGTCAGTCACCATGAAAGTGAAGTACTTCATGTTTCTCCGTTCGGTTGTCTCACGCTATGACAGGGCGACGAACGGTGAAAGGTCAGATCGACAGTTGGTTCTGAAAATGTTCGACAACCGGAAATGGCTCGTAGAACCGGTGCAGCAGCGCTCGCCACTGCTGGTACTCGGGCGACTGGCGAAAGCCGACTTCGTGGTGCTCGACCGTCTCCCACTCGACGAGCAGCAGGTAAGTCGACGCGCTCTCGATGCCCTTGCTGAGGCTCAGCGAGATGAAGCCCGGCATGCCCGCGATGATCGGGTGCGCTTCGGCGAAGGCGGCCTCGAAAGCGCCCTCCTGCCCCGGTATCACGGGGAGGAGGGCGTGCTCCAGAATCATGCCTCTTTGGGAATCAGCACCCAGAGGATGATGTAGATGATCACCTGGGGCCCCGGCAGCAGGATCGAGAGCACCGCGATGAGGCGCACGATGTTCGCCGAAAGGCCGAAGCGGTTGGCGAGCGCGGCGCACACGCCAGCGATGACGGCGCCGTTGCGGGGGCGTACGAGATTGTTCATGCACCCAGTCTGTCGCTTTCGCGCCACGGATCAATCGGGGTAACCCCCGAGTTAGCCCTGAATGAGCCTCTCTCATAGAGTGACAGCATGACGGACAGCGCGGCCCGGGCCACCTCATCATCCATCGACATCTCGAAGCGGGACCTCACCCTCGATATCGCCCGGGTGTTCTGTGTTGTTCTCGTGGTCGTCATCCACCTGCTCATGGTCGGCGTCGGTACCGGGCCCGACGGGCTCGTCGTATCGCGGCCGCTCGAGAACGAGTCGTGGTTCTGGATCGCCACCTGGTTCGGCCAGATCATGCCGCTGTTCTTCGTGGTCGGCGGCTTCGCCTCCCTCACCGCCTGGCGCTCACTGCGGCGCCGCGGCGGGGACGCCCCGGACTACGTTCGCAACCGCGTGCTGCGCCTCGCCCAGCCGGCCCTGCCGCTCTTCCTCTTCTACGTGGTGGTCATCGGCGCCGCCCGCATCATCGGCGTCGACCCGGAGCTGCTCGACACCGTCATAGCGGGAGCCGGCTTCCCCCTGTGGTTCCTCGCCGCCTACACGGCCTGCCAGGCGCTCGTGCCCTTCATGGCGGGATGGCACGCGCGCGCGCCGAAGCGCACTCTTCTCGTGCTGCTGGCGCTCGTCATCGTCGTCGACTGCATCCGCTTCCTCGTGGGCATACCCGAGATCGGCCTGCCGAACATGGTGTTCGTCTGGCTGCTCGCCCAGCAGATCGGCTTCTGGTACGCCGACGGCTGGTTCGCCGCGCGCAATGGCTGGCAGCTGGCCGGCATCACCCTCGCCTCCTACGCGGTGCTCGCGGCGGTCTCGCTGCCCGACGGCTGGTACTCGACCGACATGCTCGCGAACCTCAACCCGCCCACCCTGCCGCTGGTCTGCCTCGCGGTGGCCCAGGCCTGCATCCTGCGGGCGCTCAAGCCCTGGCTGGCGAAGCTGATGAACACGCACATCGCGCGCGCGGTGGTCTTCCTCATCGGCACCCGCCTCATGACGATCTACCTGTGGCACCTGCCGATCATCATCATCCTGTCGGGCATTGCCCTGCTCATCCCGGGCGCCTCTCCCGAGCCGTCGACGGCCGCCTGGTGGCTGTCCCGCCCGATCTTCTTCGTGCTCGTCTTCGCCGCGCTCTTCGGCCTGTCGTTCCTCGTCGCCCGCTACGAGGCGCCGCGCGAGGTGGGCATCACTCCCCCGGGGTACATCGTCGCGCTGGCCGCCGTGCTCACCTTCGTGCCGGCCTTCGCGGTGACGGAGTGGTTCCTCGACCTGCCGCTCGCGATCCTCGGCTCGCTGTTCTTCTCCGCGGCGATCCTGCTGCTGGGGCGCTGGCGCGTGGGGCAGGCTGTTACTTAAGCGTTCACTTGACTTTTCGCTACCGCTCGCAATACTTAACACCATGCTTAAGCAATTGGATCCGCTGGACGCCATGTTCCAGGCCCTGGCCGATCCCAGTCGCCGCAGCATGATCGAGCGGCTCAGCCGCGGAACCGCCACCGTCAGCGAGCTCGCCGAACCGCTGCAGATGTCGATGCCGGCAGTTATGCAGCACCTCACGGTTCTCGAGCAGAGCGGCCTCGTTCGCAGCAGCAAGACCGGCCGGGTGCGCAGCTGCACGCTCGAGCCCGCGGCACTTAGCGCCGCAGAGACGTGGATCAACCAGAGGCGCCTGTTCTGGATGCAGAGCTTCGACCGACTCGGCGCCATGCTCGCCGAAGAACAGGACTAACCATGACTGTCACCCACTCCAGCTTCGTCATCGAGCGAGAGTTCGCCGCTGCGCCCGCCCGCGTGTTCGCCGGCTACGCCACCAAGGAGCAGAAGGCGAAGTGGTTCGGCGATCCCGCCTTCCCGCCGTCGAGCTGGGAACTCGACTTTCGCGAGGGCGGTCGCGAAGTCGAGACGGGCGAGTTCCACGGCAAGATCAGCACCTTCGACGCGGTCTACCACGACATCGTCGACAACGAGCGAATCGTGTTCAGCTACACGATGCACTACGGGGGCGAGAAGCTCTCTGCCTCGCTGCAGTCGATCGAGCTGATCCCGACCGCGACCGGCACCCGTCTGGTGCTCACCGAGCACGGCGCCTACTTCGACGGCAACGACAACCCCGGCGCCCGCGAAGAGGGCACCCGCGGCCTGCTCGAAGCTCTGGCAACGGTTGTCGAAATCTGACCGGCCCGAACGTCGTAGGAATACGACACACTGACAAAGCGCTACACGTTAGGCGCCTTTTGAGCGCTGCCGCCCACCTCACTACCACCACTCACGATGGGTCTTCTCTTGTCTGAATCAGTCACCATAGCTCCCACCACGGATGCCGCGCCCGACAACAGCGCGCGCAATCGCCTGGTCATCACGCTCCTTCTCATCTCCACCTTCGTCGTCTTCCTCAACGAGACCCTCATGGGCAACGCGATGCCCGCGCTCATGGAAGACCTGCGCATCTCGGCCGATGCGGCGCAGTGGGTCACTACGGCCTTCCTGCTCACGATGGCCGTCGTCATTCCGATCACCGGCTTCCTGCTGCAGCGACTCCACACCCGCACGGTCTTCATCACGGCCATGTCGCTGTTCAGCGTCGGCACGCTGCTGGCGGTCGTCGCACCGGGCTTCGAGTTCCTCATCCTCGCGCGTGTCGTGCAGGCGAGCGGCACGGCGATCATGATGCCCCTGCTCTTCACGACCGTGCTCACCCTCGTCCCCATGGAGTCGCGGGGGCGCGTCATGGGCAACATCTCGATCGTCATCTCGGTGGCGCCCGCCCTCGGCCCGCTCGTGTCGGGTCTCATCCTCGGCGCCTTCCACTGGCGCTTCCTGTTCATCCTCATCCTGCCGATCGCGATTGCCGCCCTCGTGGTGGGTGCACGGCTCGTGCCCAACGTCACCGAGCCGACCAAGACATCCATCGACGTCGTATCGGTGATGCTCAGCGCCTTCGGCTTCGGCGGGCTGGTCTTCGGCCTCAGCAACGTCGGAACGGCGGGCATCGCCGCTCCGGTCACCTGGGCGCCGCTCGCGGTCGGCCTCGTCGGCATCGCCCTCTTCGTTCTGCGCCAGCTCAGCCTGCAGAAGTCGGATGCGGCCCTGCTCGACCTGCGCACCTTCCAGGTGCGCACATTCATGTTCGCCGTCCTCATGCTCACCATCAGCATGATGGCGCTCTTCGGCACGGTGATCCTGCTGCCGATCTTCACGCAGAACGTCATGTCGCTTGATGCGCGCACGACCGGCCTCATCCTGCTGCCGGGCGGCCTCATCATGGGCCTGCTCGGGCCGGTGGTCGGCCGCGCCTACGACCGCATCGGGCCGCGCCCGCTCGTCGTCGCCGGCTCGATCGTCGTCAGCAGCGCCCTGTGGGGCATGACACTTCTGACTGCCGAGTCAGAGGTCTGGATGGTGCTGGTCGCTTACACGTCGCTGACCATCGGCCTCGCGCTGCTCTTCACGCCGCTGTTCACCGCGGGCCTCGGCGACATCCCGCCCAAGCTCTACTCGCACGGCAGCGCGGTTGTCGGCACGATCCAGCAGCTCGCGGGCGCGACCGGTGTGGCGATCTTCATCACGGTGATGTCTGCGGTTGCGGGATCGCGGCTGGCCGCCGGGGCAACCGAGGTCGCGGCGACGGCCGCCGGCATCCACACGGCGTTCATCTATGGCGCGGTCATCTCGCTGGCTGCCATCCCGCTCGCCTTCTTCATCCGCAAGCCCACCCAGGTGAGCGAGTTCAGCGGCGGGCACTAGCGAGGCAGCGTCAGAGGCCCGTCGGATTCGTCCGACGGGTCTCTGCTGCCGGGCGTCGAGTTCTCACCGTCGTTCGCCGATGCGATAGTCGTTGATCTCTCTAATGAGGTCGAGAAGCTCGTAGGTATCGCAGAACTGCTCGGAGTTGCGACTGGCGATAGGAAGCCGCAGCTGCCCGCCAGCGGCGCGGTGCCCGACGTCGAGTGAGAGTCGCGGATAGTCGACGGGCGGCGCCGCGCTGTCGATCGGGGTGAATCCCTTGCGGCGAGAGTCATCGAGCTCGGGCGGCCCCAGCTGCTCCCACGTCGTATCGAGCAGCAGACTGCTCGACGGTGCGCTAGACAAGAGCTGAATACCCCGTGCGCTCACCATGACGACGAGTGCATCACCCGAACGGATTCTCAGACCCAGCCGGTGGGCGTCGTCTGCGGTGGTGTCGTCTGCCCGCGCGGAGAGCATCAGGGATTCGGGGACCCACGGCGCCTTCGGTCCCTGCCGGAAGATCTCTACCCCTACGGCGATGATGGCGACAATCAGCCCGACGAGGGCCCCCACCGCCACACTGCCGGACGGAGGTTCGCAATTGTCAACGTACCTAGAGCAAAAGAGGCGGTACCCGATCGTCGCGCCCGCCAGTGGGAAGAAAAGCACCGGCCAGTACTGCAGCCAGCGGCGGGGGTCCCATCTCTGCACGCGCCCAGTATTGCAGGGGCGGGCTAGATCAGCGCCTTCGTGTGCCAGACCGTCTTCGTCTCGACGAAGGCGAGGATGCGGTCGAGACTGCGGCCCGGCAGGCCGGGCTCGGGGCGGATGACCCGCTTGAGCGTGTCGGCGGCCGCGATCTCGAGGTCGACCCATTCCAGCGACGAGGCGCCGGTGAGGTCCAGTGCGTTCACGTCGGCGTGGGATGCGAGCCAGGGGGTGATCTCGGCCGGCGAGCCGGTGAGGATGTTGACGACTCCCCCGGGCACGTCGCTCGTCGCGAGCACCTCGCCGAGGCTGATCGCGCTCAGCGGGCGCAGCTGGTCGGCGATGACGACGACGGTGTTGCCCGCGACGAGCGCGGGAGCAACGACCTGAACGAGGCCGAGCAGCGACGAGTCCTGCGGCGCGACGATCGCGACCACGCCGGTCGGCTCGGGTACGGAGATGTTGAAGTAGGGGCCGGCGACCGGGTTGCCGCTGCCGGCGACCTGGGAGTACTTGTCGCACCATCCGGCGTACCAGACCCACGTGTCGATGGCGTCGTCGACCTGCGCGGCGGCGACAGCGGCGGTCACGCCCTCGACGGCGCTGATCTCCTCGATGAACTGTGCACGACGGCCGTCGAGCATCTCGGCGATGCGGTAGAGCACCTGGCCGCGGTTGTAGGCCGTGGCGCCTGCCCATTTGGGCTGGGCCGCGCGGGCGGCGACGACCGCATCCCGCCCGTCCTTGCGGCTGGCCTGGGCGGCGTTGGCGATGAACGCGCCGGAGGGGGTTGCGACCTCATAGGTGCGACCGCTCTCGCTGCGCGGGAAGGCGCCGCCGATGTAGAGCTTGTAGGTCTTGGGAATCTGCAGGCGGCTCACTTGGTGGCTCCCTTGAGGTAGGCGGCGAGGCCGTGGCGGCCCCCCTCGCGTCCGTAGCCCGACTCCTTGTAGCCGCCGAAGGGCGACGCCGGGTCGAAGCGGTTGAAGGTGTTGGCCCAGATCACTCCGGCGCGCAGCTGGTCGGCGACCGCGAGGATCTTCGATCCCTTGTCGCTCCAGATGCCGGCCGAGAGGCCGTAAGGCGTGTTGTTGGCCTTGGCGATCGCCTCGGCCGGCGTGCGGAAGGTGAGCACCGAGAGCACCGGCCCGAAGATCTCCTCGCGGGCGAGAGTCGAGCTCGTCGACACGTTGTCGAAGATGGTCGGGGCGAACCAGAAGCCGTTCTCGGGAATGACGCACGGCGCTGTCCAGCGCTCTGCGCCCTCGGCCTCGCCGATGTCGCTCAGCTCGCGAATGCGCTCCAGCTGCTCCTTCGAGTTGATCGCCCCGATGTCGGTGTTCTTGTCGAGGGGGTCGCCGAGGCGCAGCGTGGTGAGGCGCTGCTTGAGGCGGTCGACCACCTCGTCGTGGATGCTCTCCTGCACGAGCAGGCGCGAGCCGGCGCAGCAGACGTGCCCCTGGTTGAAGAAGATGCCGTTGATGATGCCCTCGATGGCCTGATCGATGGGTGCGTCATCGAAGACGATGTTGGCCGCCTTGCCGCCGAGCTCGAGAGTGAGCTTCTTGGTGGTGCCGGCGACGGCCTTGGCGATCTCGCGCCCCACGCCGGTGGACCCGGTGAAGGCGACCTTGTTGATGTCGGGATGCCGCACGAGCGCCGCCCCGGTGTCCCCCGCACCGGTGATGATGTTCACAACCCCGGGCGGCAGGTCGGCCTGCTGCAGGATCTCGGCGAAGATGAGCGCGCTGAGCGGCGTGGTCTCGGCGGGCTTGATCACGACGGTGTTGCCGGCGGCGAGCGCCGGGGCGACCTTCCAGGCGAGCATGAGCAGCGGGAAGTTCCACGGAATCACCTGCCCGGCGACGCCGAGTGATTGCGGGTTGGCGCCGAGGCCGGCGTAGTCAAGCTTGTCGGCCCAGCCCGCGTAGTAGAAGAACCAGGCGGCGACGAGGGGAATGTCGACGTCGCGCGTCTCCGAGATCGGCTTGCCGTTGTCGAGGGTCTCGGCGACGGCGAGCTCGCGCGCACGCTCCTGCACGAGGCGCGCGATGCGGAAGAGGTACTTGCCGCGATCCGCGCCGCTCATGCGCGACCAGGTCTTCTCATAGGCGCCGCGAGCCGCGG
>JAAFHU010000093.1 GCA_013297645.1 Actinomycetota bacterium | reverse complement strand
CGGCGTCGGAGAGCGACGCGACATCCACCCGGTTTTCCATACAACGATTGTCCCAGATTCGAACGTATGTTCGAAAGACCGGACACGCGATCTGTGCACAAGTCGCAGCGCACGCCAGCGTGCAGGAGCAGAGGGAGGGGCCGAGGGGCGGGGAATGGGCGGCGGTGAGGACACGAGGGCGGCGGCGCGCCAGCACCGCTATCCCAGCAGCTCGCGCAGCTGCGGCTCGACCGATGACGTGGCATTGACGGTGACTCCTCGCCGGAACAGGGCCACCACCCGCGGGTCGACATAGCTCTTGCGCGCAATAGTCGGGGTGTTGCCGAGCACCACCGAGGCATCCCGCATGGCTTGGGCGAGCGCCCGCTTGACGGCCGTGCGCGTCGTCGCTGGCCCGTGCTTTGCGAGCGAGAGCGCCGCAGCAGAGGTGCCGCGCAGGGTTCGAAAGTCCTTCGCCGTGAAGGCTCCCCCGGTGCACTGGCGCACGTAGTCGTTGATGTCGGCCGCCGAGAGCGGATGCCACTCCCCCGCCGCCTCAAACGCGAGAAGCCGGGCCGTCGGGCCGCGCTTCTTCAGCCGGGAGAGGTGCGACGCCAGATCGACATCGTCAATCTGCGAGCTCCACGTCTTGCCGCTCTTGCCCGGGAAGCCGAGGGTGACCACCGAGCCGCTCACCGCGACATGCGAGCAGAGCAGCGTCGAGAGGCCGTGGCTGCCGTTGTCCTCGGTATAGCGCTCCGAGCCGACGCGCAGCGAGCCGACGTCGAGCATGCGGAAGGCGACGGCGAGCGCCTGGCCCTTCGAGTCATCCCCGCGCAGATCGCGCGTCACCTTTCGGCGGGCGGCGGGAAGGGAGGATGCCAGCGCCAGCATGCGGTCGAACTTGGTCTTGTCCTTCTGCCTGCGCCAGTCGGGGTGGTAGATGTACTGCTTGCGGCCAGCGGCATCGACGCCGGTCGCCTGGATGTGTCCGTTGGCGTGCGGGGCGATCCAGACATCCGTCCAGGCCGGCGGGATGACCAGGTCGGCCACCCGCTCCTTCACCTCGGTAGGCACGGCAGCCCCGCCCTCGTCGACGAGGCGCGTGCCGCGCCGGTGGAAGCCGGGGCCCGACGGGTCACTGCGGCGGAGTCGGGGCATGGTCTGACGCTACGCCCTCCACCGTGCGCCACGAGGGGGGTTTCTCCCCAGGCGAGTCTCGTGTATCGGCCGCTCTTCGTAGCGTCAGAGCATGACCCGACCGCGCGCCTACCCCGTGCCCTTCGTGCTCGAGCGGGAGCCGGCGCGGCACGCCTACCTGCTGACGAACGTCAGCCTCGAGACCGTGCACGGCGTGACCTTCACGCTGCACGGCGCGGGTGTCATGGCGGTCAGCCCGCCGAGAACCCTGCGGCCCGAGCACGGAATCGAGGTGACCATCGCCACTGGCAGACGCGACGCGATCCTCGTGGTCCGCTGGTTTCGGCCGAACGGAACCGAATACCTGTGGCGGGTCGCGTTCTAGTCGTTCTCGCTGGGCGCGGCGTCTTCGTCGTCGTCGTCTTCGAAGGGGTCGGCCTCGCTCGACTCTGCGTCGCCCTCGTGAATGCGCGCGTGACGGTCCCAGTCGGCGAGCATCTTGTCGATGGCCTTGTGAAAGCGCTTGGTGGCAGCACCGGGGGTCGTGTCACCGAAGTGCCGGGCGACCCAGTACTCGAGGTTCTTCTGCGCCTCCTCGTTGGTGAGCACGCGGTCGACCATGTCGACCACGCGCGGCGCGTCCTCGACGCGCAGCCACTCGGCCGAGCCGAGGTAGCCGACCTCATCGACCTCGGCCAGCTCCGAGGCGGGCCGGGCGACGAGAAGCGGGCGTCCGACGGCGAGCCGGTCGTAGATCATCGCCGAGATGTCGGTGATGGCCACGTCAGCCGCGGCGAGCTGCCAGCCCATGGACGGGCCGTTGTCGAAGATGTGCTGGGCGGCGCTGTCCGCTGCATTGGCGGACGCGATCGCGGCGATGATGGCCTCGTTGGCCGCACGGTATTCAGGGTCGACCACGCCACTGCGCGGATGCGGGCGGTATATGACGCGGTGGCGCCCGGTGGCGAGCAACTCAGACACGAGTCGCACGCCGTGACTGGCGATCGAGCCGTAAGCGGCGGCCTCGCGGTCGCCCTCCCAGGTCGGGGCGTAGAGCACGACCGTGCGATCGTCTGGCGTGTACGGCAGCTCACCGCTGAAGTGGTCGGCCTGCGGGCGCCCGATCTGAATGGTCTTCTTGGCGACGTCGAAGCCCCACAGCTTGCGGGTGAGGCGGTCATGCGCGGCCTGGCCGGCGATGAGGCTGTAGTCGTAGGCCTTGAACTGGTTCGTCGTCATGTACATCTTGTCGGACTCGCCATGGTTGATGAAGACGTGCCACATGCGGCCGTAGCGGAACATCTGGAAGTTCTTCGCATTCTGGTTCACGTAGAGAACGATGCGTGGGTGCTGGTCGGAGACGAAGTGCTCGAGGTCGACGACCCTTCGTTTGTAGACCACCGGCACCGGTGACTCGTCGAGCAGCGTCATGGCCGTTCCGGGCGAGCGCGAGATGATCGCGACGGGGTGCTTCTCCGCCAGCGTCGCGAGCGGCGCGTACCACTGGCGAATCTGGTACAGGTTGACCCGGGTGTCGGCGAAGTAGACGACGATCTTGGCCTGGCCGACGGCCAGCTCGGGGGCAGCGGCCAGCCTCTCGGCCAGCGCTCGTCGGTTGCGACGAGAGCGCAGCAGGTTGCGGACGACACGACGTCCCGTCCGGAGGTCATTGAGAAGGGGCACGTGTCGATTAAAGCAGTGCCCTGGTCGCCGGGACGCGGCCGTTATGCGCCTGTTACGCTCAAGCGTGCCGCAGCAAGGATCGAGATTCACCTTCGCCGCTGGCAATGCCCGCAAACTCGCGGCGATTCCGCTCTACGCGCTCGGCCGGCTGGCGACCGCGCTGGTTCCCCGCCGGCACGACCTTTGGGTCGTCGGCTGCGGATCAGGTATCGGCGAGGGCGCCCTCGCCCTCTACGAGTTGGCGCGCGACCGCGGGCACGAGGTCGTGTGGCTCGCGGGCAGCGACCGGGAGGTGGCCAGCGCCGCCGAGCGCGGCATCGTCGCCGTGCGCAAAGACAGTTGGCGCGGCTTTCGCCTGACTCTTCGGGCCGGCCTCATTGCCGTCACCCACGGGTTCGGCGACGTCAACCGATTCGCTACCCACGGTGCCTTCACGGTGCAGCTGTGGCACGGCATCCCCCTGAAGAAGATCCAGCTGGACTCCCGGGTCACCTTCACCGGCCCCCTCAGGCGCTTCCTGCGCGCGGCCTACCGCCGCGGCGCCGCCCAGATCGACCTCCTGCCGGCCGCGTCCGCCCTCTCGGCCCACCGCCTGCGCACCGCCTTCGGCCTGCCCCCGCAGCGCGTCGTCGTCACGGGCGACCCGCGTGACGACGTGTTGTTCAGCGTGACCCGCGACGAGGCACGGGCGGCACTGGGGCTCGGAGGCGGGGAGGTTGTGCTCTACGCTCCGACCTGGCGGGACGGCGACGCCGACCCGACGGTGCCGAGCGACGAGGAGTGGGATGCGATCGAGGCCTGGCTGGCGGCCCGCGACGCGATGCTGGTAGTGCGGCCGCATCCCCATGGTTTCGGCGACTACGCCGCCGGGGCCGGGCGCTGCGCGCACGTACGGATGATGGACTCCCGCGAGTGGCCCGACGTGAACCCCCTGCTTCCCGCCTTCGACGCCCTCATCACGGACTTCTCGTCGATCGCCTTCGACTTCGCGCTCACCGGCCGCCCGATCGCCTTTCTCGCGCCCGATGTCGCGGACTACACCCGATCGCGCGGCCTCTACGAGCCCTACGAGCGGTTCAGCGGCGGCACCGAGGTCGAGAGCTGGGCCGAGGTGCTCGCCCTGCTCGAGTCGCCCTCCGCGTTGGCCGCCCACGCGGCGCATCTGGCCGACACGCATCACGCGTATCGCGACGGCCGGAATACTGCCAGAGTGTACGAGCAGATAATCTCCCGACGATCTGCGGTTGAAGGAAAGCGAATGACCTCTTTCTTGACGGTTGCCACCGGCGCGCCCGCGCAGGTGTCGTCCGCGGGCATCACCCTCACCGGCGAGGTGGGCGCGACCGCCCCGACCACCGTCGGCCTCGTCGGATCCCGCGCCACCACATCCGCGCCCGTCACCGTCGACGGCACCCGCTGGTCGGCCACCGTTCCCGTCTCGCTCGCCCGCTGGGGCGGCACGACCCTCGCCGCTCCGTCGGGCAGCTACCAGCTGCAACTCGACCATGGATCGGTTCTGCTCGAGCCGTCGCAGCACCTCGTCGACGGCCTGGCCCGCGTCGCGATCGAGGGCGACATCGTCACCCTCTCGGCGCCACTCACCGATGACGAGCGCGGCGCGGCCAACCAGGCGCGGCTCGAGCGCGAGTACCGCACCCGAACGGTCACCCCGGCCGACGCCGTCTTCTTCGAGAGCTTCTACGGCCAGAACGCCTCGTGCAACCCCCGCGCCATCGACGCCGAGATCGCCCGGAGCCACCCGGCTACGACCCGGTACTGGAGCGTCGTCGACGCCTCCGTCGCTGTGCCCGAGGGTGCCATCGCCGTCATCGAGGGCAGCAGCGAGTGGTGGCGGGTGCGCGCCGATGCCCGCCTGCTGGTCGTCAACGACTGGCTGCGCAAGCGCTACACGAAGCGCCCCCACCAGACCGTGCTGCAGACCTGGCACGGCACCATGCTCAAGAAGATCGCGAACGACCGCGCGGGGCAGGGCATTCGCGCCTCCATCGCGAGCGCGCTCGAAGGCAGACGGTGGGATGCGCTGCTGTCGCAGAACGCGCACAGCACCGCGGTTTTCCGGTCGGCCTACCGCTATCGCGGCCCGATCTGGGAGGAGGGCTACCCGCGCGACGACGCCCTGGCCGCGGGCCCGTCCTCCGACATTCGTCAGCGCCTGGGAATCCCCGCCAACGCGAAGGTGCTGCTCTACGCGCCCACCTGGCGCGACGATCGCCTTGAGCACATCGACCACCTCGATGTCGCTGCCTTCACCGATGCCGTCGGCCCCGACTACGTCACCCTGATCCGCGGCCACTCCCGAACGCTGCGCCCCGGCCGCGACGTGCGCGCCAGTGCGAACGTGATCGACGTCACCGGCTACCCCGACGTGACCGACCTCTTCCTCGCCGCCGACGCCCTCGTCACCGACTACTCGTCGGTCATGTTCGACTTCTCGGTCTCGGGCAAGCCGATGTTCTTCTTCACTCCCGACCTCGAGCATTACGGGCAGAACCTGCGCGGCTTCTACTTCGACCTGCTCGACGTTGCTCCCGGCCCGGTGACGGGCGACCCCGCCGAGCTGGCGCGGCTCATCACGACGACCGACCCCGCCGAGTTCGGCGAGCGCTACGGAGCCTGGCAGGAGCGCTTCAACCCGCTCGACGACGGGCAGGCAGCAGTGCGCGTCGTGCGCCGGCTCGAACAGCTCGGCGCGCTCTAGAAACGGCGCAGACTAAATCTCGGTGCGACTCGTGTCGACCGTGTCGCGCGCCCCGCGCAGCAGGCCGATCATGAAGCCGGTGCCCCAGCTGAGGTGCATGGTCGGCAGCAC
This sequence comes from Actinomycetota bacterium, assembly GCA_013297645.1. Taxonomy (GTDB): domain Bacteria; phylum Actinomycetota; class Actinomycetes; order Actinomycetales; family Microbacteriaceae; genus Conyzicola. Next base: position 3,702 of record JAAFHU010000093.1, on the reverse strand, counting down.
GACGATGAAGAACCAGCGGTCGCGCCAGTTGTCTGAGCGGTCGCCGATGAAGGCGAGCCAGAGAACGAGCAGGACGTACGAGATGGGGCCGAGGTAGAAGACCGAGGCGATGATCGTCCACCACCCGTTGATGACCGGGGAGAACTGCAGGGCGAGCAGCACGGCCGAGAAGACGATCGAGAGCACGAGCAGGGGCGGCACGAAGAAGCGCCAGGGGTTGCGGCCCTTGTAGCGGCGCACCAGCTCGCCGCGCCAGATGCCGGTCGCGAGAAACTGCCGGCTGAGCTTCGTCCAGCTCTCGCGCGGCCAGTAGGTCACCTTGAGGGCCGGGTCGAACCAGACGGTGTGCCCGGCCGCGCGAATGCGCAGGTTGAGCTCCCAGTCCTCGCCGCGGCGCAGGGACTCGTCGAAGAGCCCCACCTGCTCGAGCACCTCGCGGCGGAACACCCCGAGGTAGGCGGACTCCGCCTCGCCCTCGACCTGTCCCCCGTGGTACCGCGCGCCTCCGAGACCGAACTTGCTGTTGTAGCCACGCGCCGCCGCCGCCTGGAAGGGCGTCTTGCCGCGGGCGAGCATCACGCCGCCGACGTTGGCGGCGCCGGTGCGCTGCAGCGTATCGATCGCGCGGGCGGTGTAGCCGGGCTCGAGCTCGCTGTGCGCGTCGACGCGAACGATGATGGGGTGGGCACTGGCGCGAATGGCCAGGTTGAGTCCCACGGGGATGTCGGCCGCCGGGTTGGCGACGAGGGTGATGCGCCTGTCGGCATCCGAGAGTCTCTGGATGAGCTCGGTCGTGCCATCCGTGGAGGGGCCGTACGCGAGGATCACCTGCTTCTCGCCGGCGTAGTCCTGGTCGAGCACCGTGCGGATCGCGCTCTCGACATACATGACCTCGTTCAGCACGGGCATGATGTACGAAACCCCGGGAAGGGTGCCTGCCGAGGCGGCCATGTGGTCCAATACGTCGTCGAGTTGTGTGCGTTGAGCCTACCAGCCGACATGCGAAGGGCCCGGGAGCGTTGCGCCCCCGGGCCCACAACCAACTGGATGCCTAGACCTTCAACGTGCCCAGCGTCACGTCGACGTCGGCCGACTTTCCATCGCGAACATAGGTGATCGTGGCGGTCGACCCGGCGGCCAGCGCGCGCACCTGCGCAGTGAGGTCGGTCTTGCCGGTGATGTGGATGCCGTCGACACCGGTGATCACGTCGCCGACCTCGAGACCCGCCTTGTCGGCGGCCCCGCCGGCCACGACCTCCTGGATGCTGGCGCCGACGACGTCGGAGCTGCCCTCGGCCTCGGTCACGTCGAGCACGGATGCGCCGAGCAGCCCGTGGGTGGCCGACCCGGTCTCGATGATCTCGTTGGCGACGCGTTGTGCGAGGTTCGACGGAATAGCGAAGCCGACGCCGATGCTGCCGCTCTGGCCTCCGCCGTTGCTGCCTGCCGAGGCGATCGCCACGTTGATGCCGATGACGTTGCCCTCGGCGTCGAGCAGGGCGCCGCCGGAGTTGCCGGGGTTGATGGCGGCATCCGTCTGGATCACGGCGAGCGAGATCGTGGATTTCGATGCGCTCGCGTTGGCGTCGCTGCCGTTCTCGTTGAACTGCCAGAAGTCGAACGGCGACTGCTCCTGCGGCGCCGGGTTGTTGTTGTCGCCGCCGTCGCTTCCGTCGGGAGCCGCGGAGGACGCGATCTGGATGCTGCGGTTGAGCGAGCTGACGATGCCGTCGGTGACCGTGCCGGCAAGGCCGAGCGGCGCGCCGATCGCGATGGCACGGTCGCCGACGTTGAGCTTGGCGGAGTCGGCGAAGGTGGCGGGTGCGAGGTTGTCGACATCCTTGACCTTGATGACGGCGAGGTCGGCGATCGGGTCGGTGCCGACGATCTCGGCGTCGAGAAGGCGGCCGTCGCTCGTCTGCACCTGCACGGTCGGGCTCGACGTGGCGCCGTCGAGCGTCACGACGTGGGTGTTGGTGAGAACGTAGCCGTCCTTGCTGAGCACGACGCCCGACCCGGTGCCGCCCTGCTTGCCGGACTTCACCGAGATGGTGACGACCGAGTCGGCCGCCTTGACGGCGACGGCGGTGATCGTGGTGGCGTCATCCGGGTTGTTGACGGTGACGGTGTTCGGCGCAGACGTCGACTGGCTCGGCTCGTCGTCGTTCAGCGAGACTGCCCACAGCGACACTCCCGCGCCGCTGACACCACCGACGAGGGCGGCGACGGCGATCGCGGCAGCGACGGGAATCGACACCCCGCGCTTGGCGAAGGCGGGACCGGCCTGCTGCGCGGCAGTGGGGGCAGCGGGCGCCTGCGCCGCGGGAGCAGCCGGCGCCTGCGCGGCGGGAGCCTGGGCGGCTTGTGCGGCGGCGATGGCGGCGGCGCGCTTCTCTGCGGCCGTTGATCGAGCGGGCTTGGGGGTTGGTTCGGTGGTGGGTGAATCGGCTGATTCGGGTGTTTCAGGCATTGAGTGCTCCTTCCAGCGCTCTGAGCATCCTCCGCCAACCTGAGGGTTTTGAATGCGCGCGCTGTGCGCTGGCTCGTGTATTGCTATGAGTCAGTTGGAGCATCCCGGGCCCGCGGGGGCCACACTGCAGTCGCGCTCGACGAGCACGGTCTTGGCGGATCCCACGCTGGCCACCAGGCGGTTGGCCGGCAGCCACAGCGTACCCGTGATCGTGGCCCACCCGCCGGAGTTGAAGTTGTACTCGGCGCGGTAGCCGATCGTCAGATCGATGTAATAGGTGCCTGGCGAGGAGTACACGTGACTCGTCGGCGTCGGCTCGAACTCTTGGATGCCCTGGGCCGCCCACGTGGACCCCCGCGTCGCGCGGGTGGCGCTCGATCCGTCTCCGTAGGTCCACCGCCATCGGATCGGAGTGAACCGCACGTTGGCCGGGTACCCGAGCAGCGTGCCGGGCACGACGCTCGACCCACCGGTCGCATAGAAGTTGGCGTCGAGGCCAACCACGAACCAGCCGTCTGGCTCCATGTGGTCCACGCCCGGGCTAGGCCTGAAGGCCGCGATGTCGTTGAGGGTGGGGACAGGGAGGGATGTCACCGTGAAGGTGTTCCTGTTCACGCAGCTCTGGTCGCCTACCTGGCAGGTCTCCTCGGGCGGGGTGGTGGATCCGCTGCCTGAGTTTCCGGACGACCCCGACCCACTTCCGCCTGGGGCGGAGCCGTTGAGGACAGCCTCGTCGTCGCTCAGCGTTCCGCTGACACTGCAACCGGTCGTCAAGGAGTCTGCTTCCGAGCATGAGTTGCCTGAAGACACCAAGAGTGTCGAGAGACACACGATAGTCGCGACAGCGGTTGAAGCTAAACGCAAAAGTCGTCCCCCGACCAAACCGTCTTCTCTGTCAATAGCAATGAGTTGGGCGAGTCCGGAGCGTAGGCGAAACCAGTCTCGAAAGGAGTGCGGTCAGGTCTGGATTCAGAAACTACGGAGTTGCCACCACTGTCGAAGACGTCCGTATCTGAGACGTCAAGGCAGGCATAGACAATCACGCTTGTTTCACCAACCGCCGCAAACGGATCAAAGGACTGAAGCGTGATTGTGTCTACAAAGGACTCGCCTTCGCTGTGCCAGCCCTTGTCGGAAAAATCTTTGAAACTCGGTAATTCAGATTCATACAGCTCCTGCGTCGCCACGTCGAGCAGTCGTTCTGGATCCGCCCCGCCTTGGCCCAATATGGC
>JAAFHU010000092.1 GCA_013297645.1 Actinomycetota bacterium | reverse complement strand
ACCGTCGCCCTGATCGCGGTGCGGGCGCAGGTCGCAGCGGTATTGGAGGAGTCCGATGTCACCCTCGCACGCAACGACCTGACTTCCTTCGCCGTCGACATCGCCGCGAACCCGGATGAGGGAGTGGATGATCCGGGCACCGGCCTGCTCATCTCGATCCAGCCGCCGAGCGGCCCCGCCGAGATCGACACACTGCCGCGTGCCATCCACGAGATCGTTGAGCACCGTGAGGCCGACGGCACGGGACGTGAGGTCGAAGCCGCGGGCAGCCACTTCGTGGTCGTTGGCCGCACGGTCGACACGCCTGACGGCACCTGGACGCTCTGGGCGGCCCGCAGCACCGAGTCGCACGAGCTGACCCTGCGATCGCTCGACGGGCTGCTCGTGATCGGAGGCGTGCTGCTGTTGGCCGCGTTCGGTGTCGCGTCGTGGTTTCTCGCATCCGCGGCGTTGCGGCCGGTCGTGCGCCTCCAGCGCGGCGCCGAGCGTCTCGCGGGCTCTGGGGAGCGCGCCACGCTTCCCGTCGGTGAGGCGAACGATGAGATCGCGCAGCTGGCGGCCACCCTGAACAGCTTCCTCGACGAGGTGCGGGACTCCGCGGACCGCGAGAAGCGCATGGTCTCGGATGCCGCCCACGAACTGCGCACCCCCCTCGCTGCCCTGAAGACCCAGCTCGAGATCGCCCGGGCGGACTCCGCCGACCCCCGTCTCGCCGCCCAGCTCTCGTCGGCCGAGACCTCCGTCGACCGGCTCAGCGACCTCGCGACAAACCTGCTCGAGCTCGCCCGACTCGAGCAGGGCGACCCTGTGGAGGCGCAGGCGGGCACCGCCGAGCTCGAAGAGCAGTTTCTCGCGTCGGTCGACCGGGCGCGGCTGCTGGCCCTGAGCCGCGGTGTGTCAGTCGAGTACGAGCTAGGACCTCTCACCTCTTCGGTGGCAGCCAGCGCCAGCTCTTTCGGGCGCTTGTGCGACAACCTGCTCGCCAACGCGGTGGCAGCCGCCGAGACCGAGGTTCGGGCGCGCCTCACCCAGGACGCCGCCCGCCTGCACCTCATGGTCGACGATGACGGAGCTGGCATGCCCGAGGACTTCATCCCTCTCGCCTTCGAGCGGTTCTCGCGATCCGACACCGCCCGGGCGAGCACGGGCAGCGGCCTCGGGCTCTCCCTCGTCAAGGCGATCGTGGAGTCCGCGGGCGGCGAGGTCAGCGTCGCGAATGCGTCGCCGGGGCTGACCGCGCGGGTCGCCCTGCCCAACATGTGAGAACTCTCACGCCCGACAAGCCCGCTTCATGCACTTCACATAGTTTCGGGCCCGAGAGTAGACACATGACCGCACAGCTCGCCCCCTCCCGCATCGGGTCGCCCGACCGACGACGGCAGTACCGCCGCCGGGCGCGGCGATCCGACCTGCTTGTCACCGCCCTCTGGGCATCGGGTGCTGCGGCTGCAGCACTCTTCCTCAGCGTCGGCGGGGCAGGCCAGTTCGGCACGGCAGCGGATGCCATCACGAGCCTCGGCATCATCACCGGCCTGGTGGGCAGTGACTTCATCCTCGTCATGCTCGTTCTCGCCGCCCGGGTGCCTCTCATCGACCGCACGGTGGGACACGACCGCTCGATCGCCGTGCACCGCCAGCTCGGCAAGCCGGCGCTGTACCTGCTGCTCGCCCACGGGGTGCTGCTGCTCATCGGCTACGGCGTCGGCAGCGGGTTCAACCTCGTCACGTGGGTGGTCGACATGTGGGAGCTGCCCGACATGCCTCTCGCCTTCATCGGCCTCGGCCTGCTCATCACGGTCGTCGTCACCTCGCTCGTCGCCGTGCGCCGCAAGTTCAGCTACGAGGGCTGGCACCTCGTGCACCTGCTCAGCTACGTCGCGGTCGCCTTCGCTATCCCCCACCAGCTGAGCAACGGCGCCGTACTGAGCGCCGGGCCGCAGCGCGTCTACTGGATCGCGCTGTACGTGCTCGCCTTCGGCAGCATCCTGGTCTACCGCTTCGTCGAGCCGCTCGTGTCGAGCCTGCGCCACGCCGTCCGGGTCGACCGGGTGATCGCGGTGGCGCCCGGCGTCGTCTCGATAGTGCTGCGCGGCTCGAAGCTCGACCAGCTCGGAGCGACAGGCGGGCAGTTCTTCGTCTGGCGCTTCTGGGGTGCGGGCATGTGGTGGCACGCGCATCCGATCTCCCTCTCAGCCGCACCGACGGCGAACTACGCCCGCATCACGGTTCGCGACCTCGGCACCGGCTCCCGGGCGATAAGCGCTGTGAAGCCGGGAACCCGGGTCTGGATCGAGGGCCCGTACGGGATCTTCACCGACTCGGCACGCACGGCGCCCCGGGTCGCGATCATCGCCGCCGGCATCGGCATCACGCCCGTTCGGGCCCTGCTGGAGTCCTCCAGCATCGCGCCCGGCGAGGCGACAGTGCTGCTGCGCGCGTCGTCTGCCGACGAGCAGTGGCTCTGGCCCGAAGTCGCGGAGCTCGCGACAGAGAAGGGCGCCTCGTACTTCGAGATGGTCGGCCCTCGTTCGCCGAGGGCGTCCACCTGGATGTCGGCCCGCGACCAGGACCGCGGGGTCACGTTGCAGAGCGTCTTCCCGCACCTGCTGGACTCCGACCTCTACATCTGCGGCCCGACCGCCTGGCTCGACCTCGTCGAGGCCGATGCCCGACGGGCCGGTGTGCCCGCCCATCAGATTCACTCAGAGAGGTTCGACTGGTGAGAACACGCGCAGTATTGACCAGCATCTTCGCCTCCGTCGGCGTTCTCGTCATCGGATGGCAGGCGGGCTCGGCCGCCATGACGAGCACGCAGCCGACTAGGACGAGTTCGGGGACCAGCGGCACCAGCACCGGAACGGTGCTGGGAACCACGACGGCCACTGCTCCGGCCGCCAGCGGGGCCGCCGACGGAAGCTACACGGGCGATGACGTGAACACTCGCTTCGGCAGCGTGCAGGTGCAGATCACCGTCTCGGGCGGGAAGCTCGCCGACGTCACCGCCCTGCAGCTCACCGACCACGACCGCAGGTCGGTGCAGATCAGCAACCGCGCCGAGCCCATCCTGCGCTCCGCCGTGCTCGACGCCCAGTCGGCGAGTGTCAACAACGTCAGCGGCGCCACCTACACGAGCAACGCGTACCTGCAGTCGCTGCAGTCCGCGCTCGACCAGGCCGGGCTCTGATGCGCAGCGTGTTCGAGACGATGGGAACGGTCGCCTCGATCGAGCTGGCCGCGGACGAGCCCGATGCGCTCGACGGCATCCGCGGCATCTTCGCGGATGCCGAGAAGCGCTTCAGCCTCTACCGGCCCGGCTCCGAGCTGAGCCGGGTCAACGCCGGCGAACGACCACTGGCGGCCGCCAGCGCCGAACTGCGCGACGCCTATGCCCTAGCGATGGACTGGCACTTGCGCACCGCGGGTGCGTTCACCCCGAACCGTCCCGACGGCAGTATCGACCTCAACGGCGTGGTCAAGGCCCTGTGCATCTCGCGGGCTGGCGAGCTGCTGCACTCCCTCGCGCTGAAGGACTGGTCGATCAACGTCGGCGGCGACGTACTCTGCGCCGGCCTATCGCCCACGGGCGACTGGGTGATCGGCATCGTCGACCCCGTCGACCGCCAGAGCCTGCTCTGCGCCCTGCCGCTCGGGGAGGGCCGCCGCGCCATCGCCACGTCGGGCAGCGCTGAGCGCGGCGACCACATCTGGACCATTGACCGCGACACCGCCGCCGAGTTCGTGCAGGTGAGCGTCATCGCCGAGGACATCCTCGCCGCCGACGTGCTCGCAACCGCGATCATCTCGGGCGGCATCGAGATGCTCGACCTCGCGACCGACACCTGGGCGATCGATGTCCTCGCCGTGCGCACCGATGGCAGCCTGCTGGCTACCCCCGGGGTGCGGTCGCTGATCTCCGTCTAGGCTGCGAGCTCGTCGACCGACGGCAGCTTCGAGCGGGTGCACTCCAGGCCTACGAGCACCCCGTCTTCGACCTTGAGATAGAGGTCATCGAGCTTCGGCGCCTTCGCCATGTCGACCGACGCGCGCGGCGCGTTCTCATCGACGAACAGCGAGAAGGACGCGGTCGAGGCGGACCAGCTGCCCGCGTGCTTCGCGGACGACAGCTGCTCGCGCAGCACGGATGCGCCGTCCCACTCCCCCTGGAGCAGGAATTCGAGCACCTCGCGCTCGTGGCTGGACAGGTCACGGATATCGCTCATGGTTTCTGCAACCTTCGTGCTTGTCTGGGAATTCCCAGAATCGAGAATGCGGCGGCGTGTGCGCCGCCTGCTCGGTGTGCGCCGCAGGAGCGGCGGCGCCCGAACCAGCGGAGGTGCGAATGGGCCGGCTATTACGCCGGGTTCTGTCCCGGTGCTTGCGCACCATCGACGGCCATCTATCTACGACGTACATTGCTGCACGCCTCTAGCGGTCTACCCGGATACTGGACGAGCAGCCCGTAACGCATCCTGTCTGACCTTGCTCCTGGCGAGGTTTACCTAGCCGACCGGGTCACCCCGGCCGCTGGTGGTCTCTTACACCACCGTTTCACCCTTACCTGCGGCCGAAGCCGCCGGCGGTCTGCTTTCTGTTGCACTGTTCTCGCGGGTTGCCCCGGGTGGGTGTTACCCACCGCCATGCTCTTCGGAGCCCGGACGTTCCTCGGGCGCTGTTGCCAGCGCACGCGACCGTCTTGCCGACCCATTCGCAAGACCACAGCCTACGCTGGCGCTATGGACTGGGAAACGCGCGTGGCAGAGCTCTGGGCACAGATCGATGATCTACCGGAGGACGAATTCCACGACAGGATGCGGCAGCTGGCCGCCGAATTCCCGCCCGGCCACGCGATCAGCAGCTTCGAACTCGCCTCGGCGCAGGACTCCACGGGCCACCCCGATGAGGCCGTGCCCCTGTACCGCAGTGCCCTCGCGGCCGGCCTGGTGGGAACGCGCCGCCGCCGGGCCACCATCCAGCTCGCGTCGTCGCTGCGCAATCTGGGCGCGGTTGCCGAGGCGATCACGCTGCTTGAGGCGGAGCTCACCCGCGAGAGCAGTGACTTGGATGATGCGGTGCGCGCCGTTCTCGCCCTCGCCTACGCCTCGGCCGGCCGCGATCGCGAGGGGCTCGCCCTCGTGCTCGAGGCCCTGGCCGCCCACCTGCCGCGCTACCAGCGCTCGATGGCGAACTACGCGCGGGCGCTCGTCAGCGAATAGTGTCGCGCTTGAGGTCCATCGCGAGGTTGGCGAGCTTGTCGGCGCGGGCGTTCTCGAGCCGCGGCATCCACTGGAATCTCACCGGGGTGCCGATGAGCACCTCGCGCGCCTCGGCGGCGAGCTCGGCCATTGCGGGGTGCTTGATCTTCCAGCGGCCCGACATCTGCTCGACGACGAGCTTGGAGTCCAGGCGCACGAGCAGCTCGGCATCGTTGTCGATCTCGAGGGCCCGGCGCACACCGGCGATCATGCCCTTGTACTCGGCGACGTTGTTCGAGGCGATGCCGCCGTAGAGAGAGATCTCGGCGAGCACCTCACCGCTCGCCTGGTCGACGACGATGGCACCGCTGCCCGACTCCCCCGGGTTGCCCCGGGAGCCTCCGTCGGCCTCGATGATGAGGGTGCGGGCCATCAGAGCCCTGACTCGCTGGTGCGCACGAGGATGGCGTCGCTCGACGGGCAGATGATGACGTCGTCCGGTGCGGCAGCGCGAATCGCCTGCAGGTCGTTCTCGAGCAGCTTGACGCCGTTCGCCGACGAGACGCCGTACTGCAGCAGCGAGGCGCCGAAGCCGTAGCGGTCGCGCTGCTTCGTGTAGAGCGCGAGCAGGTCGGCGGGCACCTTGGCCTCGATCGTCTGGCGGTTCGCGGCGGTGTGGGTGCGCTCGCTCATGATCTCGGCCATAGCGGTGTCCCGCTCGTCGATCGCGGTGTTGCGGCGCGCGTCGATGGCGGCGATCTCCTCCGTGGTCACCGCGAGCGAGGCCTCGGCGGCCTCGAGGCGCTCCATCACGGTGAGCTCGATGTCTTCGAGGTCGTCGCGGCGCTTGCGTAGTGCGGCGAGCTCCTGCTCGAGCGCGGCGACGTCTTTGACCGAGCTCGAGCCCTGCAGGCGCTCGGTGTCGCGCGCGATGCGGGCCTCGACGACCTCGACATCGGACTCCAGGCGCCGGAGCTCGAGCCTGACATCCTCGACAGCGCCGGTGCGCTCGAGTCCGGTCGCGCGCAGGGCGCTCAGCTCGGCGTCGAGTCCGCTGAGCACCGCGTGCTGGGGCAGGCTCTTCGCCCGGTGGTCGAGCTGGCTGAGCTTGGTATCGAGCGCCTGCAGGTCGAGCAGCAGCTTCTGGTCGTCGGGGGAGGCTTTCAGAGCCATGGGGTCCTCATTCGTTACTGGACTACCGTGAAGTCCCACGGGTCCGTTCGGATATCGCTGACCGTAACGGTCACGTCGGGTAGGGCGGCGCGCAGCTCCGTCGCCGCCTGCTCGAGCCACAGCCATTCGCTGGCCCAGTGCGAAACGTCGATCAGTGCCGGACCGGCGGCGGCGCGGGCGTTCTCGCGTGCCTCGGAGGCCGGGTGGTGGCGCAGATCGCTCGTGATGTAGACGTCGGCGCCGATAACGGACGGCTCGGCGAGCAGGGAGTCGCCCGCTCCCCCGCACAGCGCGACTGTCGCGATGGTCGCGTCGAAGTCACCGGACACGCGGATGCCGCTCGCCGTCGCCGGCAGCAGCTCGCCGAGAAGGCGCGCGAGCCTGCCCAGCGTGGTGGGCACAGGCAGGGTGCCGACCCGCCCGATGCCCCGCGCGGGGTTGCCGCCGGACGGGACGATCGGCGTGACGTCGCGCAGGCCGAGGCGCTGGGCGAAGACGGCGCTCGTGCCGGTCTCGACGACATCCGCGTTCGTGTGCGAGGCGATGAGCGCCGTGTTCGAGCGGATGAGGCGCGACAGGGCCGCGCCCTTGGAGCTGTCCTCGGCGATGCTCGTCACGCCGCGCAGCAAAAGCGGGTGGTGCACGAGCAACAGGTCGTAGCGGGCGGCCTCCTCGACGGTGTCGAGAACTGCGTCCACGGCGAGCAGGATGCTGCTGACCTCAGATAGTGGACTTCCGGCAAGCAGACCCGGGGCATCCCACGCCTCCGCGCCCGCGATGGGCCATAGCTGCTCGATGACAGCCTGCACCTGCCCTACCGTCGTTGCCATGGGCCGATTCTAGTTCTGCGGCGCAGTGGCGGACTCCTGGCGGCGGATGCCGGGGATGCCCGAGACGATCGGCACCAGCAGGCCCAGCAGCAGGGCGGCGAACACGCCGAGGTCCGTCTGGGCGAGCGGCGCGTCGAGCTCGACGCCGAGCACCGGCCAGAGGAAGCCCTGCCAGTCCAGGCCCGCGACGCTCGCCGTGGTGAGCCCGAGGCCGAGTGCGGAGATGACCAGGAAGGCCGGCAGGTTGACCCAGTTGACAGTCGGGTAGACCCCGCCGGTCGCGAGGAGCGAGTCGGAGTGGTAGCGGCGGTTGCGGATCATCGTGTCCGCGGCGAAGATGCCCGCCCACGCGGCCACCGGCACAGCGAGGGTGGTGGCAAGATCGCGGAACAGCATCGTGAGATCGGCCGACATTGACGTCAGCAGGAAGGCCCCGGCAGCCACCAGCACCGCGGTGACGACCGCAGCGACGGGACGGCTGAAGCTGAGGCCGACGGCCTTGAGCGCGAATCCGCCCGAATAGATCGTCACGATGATGCCCGACACCAGGCTGAGAGCCACAGCGGCGATGAGCGGAACGGGATACCAGGTCGGCAGCAGGCGGCCGATGGTGTCGAAGGGCATCGAGAGCAGCCCCTCCTTGATCTGCGGGTTGGATGCGGCGAGCAGCGCTCCGTAGCTGATGAGCACGAAGGTGGGAACGGCCGCGCCGAACGAGGTCCACAGCATTGCACCCGCGCCGGAGGAGCCGGAGCGCTGGTAGCGCGCGAGGTCGCCCGCGCTGTTCGCCCAGAGTAGGCCGATGAAGCTGAAGACCAGCACGGCGACGGTGCCGGCGAGCATCCACGAGCCATCGGGGTTGGTGAGCGCAGCAGAGACATCGACGTACGACGCGGTGAGCGCGATCACGCCGACCACGAGGACGCCCGAAATGATGCTGACAACCAGCTGGAACTTGGCCAGCAGGCCGTAGCCGAAGAGGGCCACGACCAGGGCGACCACGAATCCAGCAGCGAGCACGATGATGGGCAGCAGGCCCGCATCCAGGCCGCCGGTGAGCTCGGCGCCCACCAGGATCTCGCTCACACCCGTGGCGAGGAGCCAGAGCATCGCCGCACCCCAGAAGACGCGGCTCACGAAGGCGATCAAGGCCGGGATGGCATTGCCGACAACGCCGAAGGCCGCCCGCGAGACGACCATGGTCGGCTGTCCGCTGCGCTTGCCCGCGAGCGTGCCCAGCCCGAGCGGCAGGAACGAGATAGCGACTCCCGCGAGGATGCCCACGATCGCCTGCCGCAGGCTCAGCCCGAGCGAGAAGAGCACAGCGCCGAAGGCGATGCTGACGATCGTGGAGTTCGCGGCGAACCACATCCAGAACATGCGAGCGGCTCGGCCGACTCGCTGCTCGTCGGGGGTCGGCTCCAGCCCGGCGGCTTCGAGGCTGAAGACTCGCGGCCGCTCCAGCTGCTGCGCCTCGCCGAGCACGACCTCATCCTCGGGGATTCGCGGGCTGAGGATCGGCTCAACCGGGGCGGTGCCCCGGGCCGGGCCGAGCAGGTCGTCGAAGGCTGCCGGCACCTGGTCGGTCGGATCGACGGGGTCGTCGCCGTCGACGTCGAGCTGTTGCGGCGCAACCGGCACGGAACCCGTTATGACCGGAACCGAGCCAGTGAAGACCCGGTCGACGAAGGGGTCGCCGCCGAAGGGGCTCGGCTCGACGAGCGGCTGCGGGTCGGCGATCGGCGCGACCGTCATCGGCTCGATGAAAAGCGGGTCGGCCTCGGAACCGGGAATCGGAGTGCCCTCGGGAATTTCCCAGGCATCAGGCAGGCTCGGCGGTTCGACGAGTGCCGGGGGCTCGTCCGGCGTCGCAAATGTCGGCATCTCGTCGATGGGGCTCTCGACGGGCGCAACGGTCGGAGGCGGGGCGTCGAACACCGGCGGCGGGGCGTCGAAGACGGGCGGAGGGGCGTCGAAGACGGGCGGAGGGGCATCGGACAGGGGCGCGTCGAAGACGGGGGGCGGAGCATCCGACAGGGGCGCGTCGAATACCGGCGGCGGAGCATCCGACAGGGGCGCGTCAAATACCGGCGGCGGAGCATCAGAAAACGAGGCGTCAAAGGGCGGCGGTGGCGCGTCGAAGAC
>JAAFHU010000091.1:6753-9399 GCA_013297645.1 Actinomycetota bacterium | reverse complement strand
CTTCTCGGCGCCCGGGTTCCACACGTCGATGAGACCGGTGACATCGGAGCCGATGACCGACTGCTCGGTGACCGCGTCAAGGACGCTGCGGGTGAGGCGGTCGGCCGCGCGCAAGCGGTCCTCGTTCTCGCTGAGGCGCTCGGCATAGTCGACGGCGCCGCGCAGCATCACATCGCGCTCCTCGGCCAGCTCGTGGATCGACTCGACGCGACCAGCCGCCTGCCGGGACATCTCGTTGACGATCGCGGCAGCGGTCGCGTAGATCACCGGCGTGACGATGCCCCGCAGCCAGTCCTCGGGCGTCTGCGGCGGCAGCCCGCCGAGGGTGTACGGCAGAGTCAGCGCGAGCGAGGTGCCGAGACCGGCGAAGACGATGTACCGGCGCTGGGGCTGATTCGCGATCCAGACCACCGGAAGGATGATGAGCGCGGCGAAGAGCGACATCGACCCGCCGGTGCCCATGCGGAAGAGCCCAATGGCGAATAGGTCGACGAAGGGGATGATGAGGGCCAGTCCGGCCAGTGTCGTGCTGACCGAGAACGAGACCGCGAGCAGCGTGGCCAGCGCCATGCCAGCGACACCGGCGACTGCGGCGGCCGGGTCGGAGAACTCGAGTCCCGGCACGAACAGCACCAGCACACCGGCGCCGGTGAACAGCACCGTGGTCGGGAGCTGCTTGACGAGCGGGCTCGGGTTGTCGATGAAGACATAGCGCCCAAAGAGGGCGGAGACCGGGTTCACGGGGCGGGCGGCTGAGGCAGGCTGGCGTTCGGCCCCGCGGCTGTCGAGGCGATGAGGGCGGTCAGCTGGGCCGCGAGCGTGTTGGGGCTGAAGGGCTTCGTCATGTAGGCGTCTGCCCCGGCAGCGAAGCCGGCGGCGACGGCGGTGTCGTCGACCGCGGCCGAGAGGATGAAGACCATGGCGGAGGCGATCTCCGGGTCGGCGCGGATGGCCGAGGTGACCTCGAGGCCGGTCAGCCCGGGCATCGACACGTCGAGCAGCACGAGGTCGGGCTTGTGCTCGCGCACAGCGGCGAGCGCGGAGCTGCCGTCGGGCAGGTCGGCGCAGAGGGTGAGGTTGGCCTTGCGCACGGCGATCACAATAAGCGAGCGGATGTCCTCGTCGTCGTCCGCGACGACAACCCGCAGTCCCTCGGTGGCGGTCGTCATCGTCTAGGCCGCCGTCCATCGGGGAACGAGCTGTTCGAGGGCCGAGCGCACGTGCGCGCTCGATACCGGCTTCGGAAGCGCGGCGTGCTGGGCCGGGTAGTGCTGGCGGTCCATGACCGAGCTGATCGCGATGGCCGCTTTGCGGTGGCTGAGCACCTCGGCGAGGGCCCAACCGTCCATCCCGGGAAGCACGAGGTCGATGACGGTGAGGTCGGGGGCGTGCGAGTTGAAGCTGTCGAGGGCGTCGAGGGCGGTGCCGGCCTCGGCCACCTCGCACCCGGCGCGCTCGAAGTAGCGGCGCAGCAGCATCCGCTGGTCCTCGCTGTCATCGACGATCAGCACGTGCACGGGTTCGCTCATAGGAAGACCACCTGCCTGACCACGACGAGTCCGGCAACGAGCGCGAGGGCGAGCAGCGCCTTGGGAATGAGCAATAGCTCGCGCCGTCTGTTCTGGTCGATCTCCCGCTGGAGAAAAACCCGCCCCATGGTTTCCTGCGACATCAATGTACCCGCCCCGTTTTTTCTGTCTTGTCCCATTTTGCCTCAGCGTGACGAAATTCCTTTATGTAGGAGTCAACAGTCACGGCGCACAGCACTGGTCCGTAGCCCACAAGGTACACGAGCAACGGGGTAACCACGCGGCCGACCCTCGTGCTTTCCACCGCCTTCGCCGCCCAGGCACCGAGCATCGACACCGAGATCCACGCGTAGACGAACAGGGTCCAGGCCACATTGCCAGTGTCGCTGGTCGGCAGCCCGAGCAGGTGCGGCAGGTCTTGCTCCAGCAGCCCCGGAAAGAATGCGGTGATCATGACGATGATCGAGACGACCCCGGGAAAGAAGACTGCCTCCCGCGCGCTGCGCCAACCCGTGGGGCCGTCGAGCTGCACCGCGAGCGCGATCGTGTAGACGTAGGTGCAGGCCGCGGTGATCCACATCGCGCGGAAGACGATCGCGGCCAGGTCGCTCTGCAGCAGGAACAGGCCGATCAACCCCAGCGACGACAGCACCATCGCCACGGGCAGCAAGAAGATGCTGAACCAGAAGATGCCGAAGGAGAAGTCGCCGAGTCCGTGCTTGCGCGAGGGCCGGAACCAGATGCGCCGGTACATCGAGGTCACCTGCACGTTGCCCCGCGCCCAGCGCAGCCGCTGCTTCCAGAGCGAGTTGATCAGCTGGGGCTCTTCGGCGTGCACGACCGCATGCGGCTCGAAGACCACCCGGTTGCCCGCGAGCTGCGTCTTGAAGGTGGTGATCGTGTCCTCGGCGAGCGACGAGGTGTCGATCTTGCCGCCGATGGTGATGAGGTTCTCGCGGGAGTGCAGCTGCGCTCCCCCGGCGAGGCAGGCGAGGGCGCCGAGAACGTTCTGGGCGCGGCGGGCCGCCACCTGCGAGAGCACGTACTCCATGCCGATGAAGCGGGTCAGGTAGTTCTTGTCGGCGCTGCCCTCGCGAATGTAGGCGGTCACCGCTCC
>JAAFHU010000091.1:0-6743 GCA_013297645.1 Actinomycetota bacterium | reverse complement strand
CGAGTTGGGCATGTAGATGACGTCGGCGTCCATGATGAGCAGCGCCTGCATCCAGTCGTCTTTTAGGATCTCGCGGATGCCGTGGTTGAGGGTGTGCGCCTTGCCCTCGCCGCCCTTGACCCGCCGCAGGTGCACGACCGATCCCGGGTAGAGCTCCGACTTCTCCCGAACCACCTGGGGGGTGTTGTCGGTGCTCGCGTCGTCGACGACGTAGATGCGCAGGCACTCGCGCGGGTACTCCAGCCCCATGAGGCGCTCGATTGAGGCGCCGATGACGAGGCCCTCATTCCACGCCGGCACGACCACGGCCACGCGCGGCAGGTAGGGCGCTGCCTTGCCGTAGTGGTTCTTGACGGCGTGAAAGGGAATGGCGAGAAACTGATAGGCGGTGGCGAGAATGGGCACCGCGCCGGTCGCGACGAAGGCCAGCAGGATCGATGTGAGCGTCCAGTAGCCGATCGTCGGCCAGTCGAGCCCCGCGATCGTGTCGAGCCAGTCGCCGATCACGCGCCCACCCGTGGGCCGCTGCCCCCGGCGTCGGCGAGCGGCTGCAGCACCGCGCCGTCGTAGCGCCCGACGTCGGTCGCGACATGCGCGTCGCTCGCCATGACGACGCGATCGGCGGCGAGCAGGGCGCCCAGCGGCAGAACGGGGCTGACCCCCCACTTCTGGTTGACCTCGACGAGGGTGCCCGTCTCGACGACGACAGCGACGAACTCGGCCGCCTGCTGCTCACTGGCGAGAAGGTGGGCCAGCCCGACCTTGGGAAGAATAGAGAACGGATGCGCGAGCTGCGACCCCCGGCGCCCCCGCATCGCGGCGGCGTAGGCATCGAACAGCAGCTGCAGGGCAGCCTCGTCGCTGAGCCCCTCCGCGAGCCGCCGCTTCGTCTCGTCGGGCGACCAGGGGCCGTCGCTACCAGGAAACTGGTGGTCGGCGATGACGACGGTGAGGTCGCCGAGTCCGTCGGGAATGTCGAGGCGGCCAGTGGCGTCCATCATCTTGGCCTCGACCCCGGTGAGCACCCGCAGCTGCTCGGGCACCGGCTCGGCCGCGACGGCGGCGACGAACTCGGGCACCCATGTCGTGCTCGCCCGCACGTGGTCGATGAGCCGCAGGGTTTCGAGCCCCGCCTCCTCGGCGGCCGCGATGTTCTCGGCGAGGGTGCTCACCGCGTCATCCGAGAAAGTGGAGTGCACGTGGTAGTCGCCGAGGGTCAGCGGGCGCGCGGACATCAGTCCTCCTCGGTGTGCGCCGCGTTCTCCGAGTGAAGAATCTCGGCGGGATCCACGAACACGTCTTCGAGAAAACGCACGTTCGCGATCTCGCGGAAGTCGACCCGGTCGGGCAGGTCGAGACCGAGGGCGAGGTCGAGGGCAAGGGAGGGCATGTCGACACCGGAAGCGATCGTCAACGGCATGGCGCCGGGGAAGCGCGGGTTGACTTCGAGCAGCGCGGGAACGCCGGTGACGTCGCGGCGCAGTTGCACGTTGGCGACGCCCACGAGCCCGATGGCCCGGGCGACGGCGGTCGCGGTCGCCTCGAGCTCGGCGTCGCGCACGGTGAGTCCCGCGATCGACACCCCTGAGTCGACCCGGGTGCGGGTGCGGGGCACTGCGGCGATGACCTGCCCCTGCGCGTTCGCGATGACGTCGACCGAGTACTCGTCGCCCGGCAGCAGCTCCTGCGCGATGAGGCTGTCGTCGTCGCCGAGGGCATCGAGGTCGGCGCGACTGTGCACCATGCGCACTCCGCGAGATCCGGCACCGCTGCGCGGCTTGACGATGATCGGGAAGTCCCACTGCTCGGCCGACGAGGCGGGGCCGACGAGGTGAGTGGTGGGCGTGCGCAGCAGCGGGGCGCAGCGCACGGCGAGGGCGAACTTGTCGAGACAGGTCTCGAGGGTGTCGAGGGCCGGTGCGGCAAGCGCCGCACCCAGCTCCGTCCGGCGCCGGGCCAAGGGCGGAAGCTCGACGTCGACAGTCGAGAACAGCACGTCGATCTCGTCGGCGGCGCACATGGCGATGAGCTCGTCGACGAAGGAGGGCGACTTGCCGGGCGACAGGATTCTGCGGCGACCGGCCGGCACGAGGTAGAGGCCGCTGGCCCACCCGTCCATGTCGCCGGCGAAGACTTCGACGTCACTCCGCCGCAGGAGCGAGCGGATGACGGCCACGCCGGCGGGTCCGCCGGCCCCGGTCACGAGAACCCTGCTGCTCATCGTCTAGTGCCCCGGATTCCGTCGGGCGGCGGCATCCGCGGCCGTCGCAATGGGTCGCACAGGCGACGACAGGTCGGCCGTCTCCCGGATGATCTCCAGTGGCTCGACGCTCGTGCCGCCGCCGTAGCGACCCCAGTAGCGCGCGGTTGCCAGCACGAACTCGGGCTGCAGGTAGCCGCGAATCTCGCCCTGCGAGCGGAAGCAGTTCAGCAGCGCCAGCTTCCTGTCGGTGTAGCCGTCGATGGAGACGAAGCGCGACGGGCGGAAGTCCACCGTCGACGACGGACTCTGGAAGCAGGCGACAGTGCGCACGGTGCGGGTCGCGACCAATGCGGCCTCGTGCACGGCGCGGTGGTCCTGGTGGCGGTCGTGCGCGCTGTGGGTGTACACGATCGTCGGATTGACCTCGTTGACCACGCGCTCGATGATCGAGACCGTCTCGCCGGTGTTCGAGATGGCGGTGTCGACGAGGTCCTCGAGAAAGAGGCGTGCGCCCAGCAGCTCGGCCGAGGCGAGAGACTCGTGTTGGCGGTCCTCGGGCGCGCCGCCCCGGGCGCCGCGCGACAGGGTGAGGATCGTGACGCTGTCGCCGGCAGCGCGATGCGAGGCGAGGATGCCGCCGACGCCGATCTCGACGTCGTCGGGGTGCGCGCCGATGGCGAGCACGTGCTCCCGCGGGCGCGAGGCCTCGCGGTTGGCGCGGCCGTCGGCAGCGAGCCGGGTGACGACGGAGACCAGCTCGACCGCGCCGACCGGTTTGGTGAGAAACTCGTCGGCCTGGGCGCGCAGCGCGGCAACGGCGTAGTCGACGGAGATGTGGGCCGTCATGACGACGATGGGCAGGTCGGGCTGCACGGCCCGGATCTGCTCCATGAGGGTGAGTCCGGTCATGCCGGGCATCTCGATGTCGGTGACGACCACGTCGGGGTCGAACTCGACGATCAGGCCCTTGGCCTCGAAGGGGTCACCGGTGACGCGCACCTCAAAACCGCCCCGCTTCTGCAGCACGGTCTTCGTGTACTCCGCTACATCGGGATCGTCTTCAACGATCACCACCCGATAGGCGTCTGTCACTTGTGTACCCTTTCCCGGGATCTCTGTCCCCCAACTCTAGAGTGGCCGGATGCCGAAGCGCCGCAACCGCAGCGCAGGATTTACCGTGCGCACGTCGTCTATTCGTTGCCGGGAGGGAAAAGCGACGGCGACATCGGTCGATTCGCCGATCGTCACCAGTTCGACACCCATCGGGTCGAGAACCATGCTGTTGCCCGCGCCGACCGGCGGCGCGTGGTCGGCGGCCGCGAGATAGACGGTGTTCTCGATCGCCCGCGCGGTGAGCAGCGTTCGCCAGTGGTGCTCCTTGAGGGGGCCGCGCACCCACTCCGCCGGCACGACGACGAGATCGGCGCCGGCGTCGACGAGCGCGCGCGTCACCTCCGGAAAGCGGATGTCGTAGCAGGTCTGCAGCCCCACCGTGAAGCCGGCCCACGCGAAGGTCTCGATCGCGAACTCCCCCGCCTCGATCCACTCGGACTCCTTCGCACCGAAGGCGTCGTAGAGGTGCAGCTTGCGGTAGAGGGCGAGCCTCTCTCCGGACGGGGAGAGCGCGAGCACCGTGTTGTGCGCCTTGGCGCCGGCGCGCTCGAGCATGCCCGCCACCACCGTGACTCCGTGCTCGGCGGCGATGGCGGCCGCGCCCTCGGCGAAGGGGCCGTCGACGGGCTCGGCGGCCGTGATCCAGTCGGGTCCCATGGTGGGGGTGAAGTAGGAGGAGTACTCGGGGAACACCACGAGGGTAGCCCCGCGCGACGCGGCCGTCGCCGTGAGGTCGCGCATGACCGCGAGATTGGCGTCACGGTCGGGCCCCGGGGCGAACTGGGCGACCGCGATGCCATTCATGCGCACAGCCTATTCGCGCCGCACGTCGGCGGGCTTCGTGTCCCTGCGCCAGCCGCCCCTGAGAGGGTGGCGCTCGTGTGAGAAGAACCGGTCAGTGACGACCGGGCTCGCCGCGAGGAACACGACGGCGAGCTAGGCGGCAGTGACCACCGAGAGGGCGGGCGCGATGTCAGGCACCGCGACCGGCCCGGCCTCCGTGACCGTCACCGGAGTCGTCGCGCTGATCAACAGCATGTCGACGCCGCCCTCGTGCAACAGCGGCACCAGCTCGGTCAGCCCGCGTGCGACGATGTCGCTCACGTGCGCGAGGAAGATGTCGCACATGGTCTTGCTCGTTCGGAAAGATCGTCCAGAGACAGCGACGAGGCGGCTGTATTTCTCCATGGCAGAATCTCCGGTCTACGTGGGCTTGTGATCGAAACGTTACCCACCGGGGTGATGCCGCAACAGGGGTTAAGCGGTGAAGAAGCTGTGAAATCTAGCGGGCGTGTTCGACAACCGCGAGAACGCGGGAGAACAGTGGGTGCTCCGCCTCGAGCCCGGTCACCTGTGTGACGAAATCGGTCGCCGAGAGACTCCGGAGTTTTGCTTGAAGGTCTTGGCTCTCCGGGTCTTCTGCCACGTCGAAGTGCAGAGCCGCACCCACGGTGCGCACGAGCGCGAGCGGCTCGGTGCCGCCCTCGATCAGCTCGGCTGCCGGGGCGATGAATCGCTCGTGACGGCTGAGCTTGCGCAGCGGCTGACGGCCGACGCGGTCGACCGTGTCGGTCAGGTGGGGATTGGCGAAGCGCTCGAGGTTCTTCTCGAGATAGGCCTGCTGCACCGCGGGGTCGAAGCCGTGTTTAGCAACCAGCAGCGCGCTCGTCTCACCGAGCACGGCCCGCACCTCGGCGAGAACCGATGGGATCGCGATGGCCTCGCTGATCGAGGTCGCCCCGGCGAGGAAGCCGTGGTACGCCGTGGTGGCGTGGCCCGTGTTGACCGTGAAGAGCTTGCGCTCGATATAGGGGGCGAGGTCGTCGACGAAGTGGGCGGCCGGGATCACCGGCGCAGCATCCCCGAAGGGCTTCGACTCAATGGCCCACTCGAAGAAGGTCTCGACGGTCACGTCGAGCCCGGCACCCTCGGCCTGCACCGGAACGATGCGGTCGACGGCGGTGTTGGCGAAGACGGCCTTCTCGAGGCCGCCGAGGCTGGCCTTCTCGATCTCGGCGCGCAGCAGGTCGGTGGCGTTGAGCGCGTTCTCGCAGGCCATGACCGCGAGGGGCGGGAGGTCGGCCGACCGCGCAGCGAGCGCTCGCGCGATAAGAGGGGCGACGAAGCGCAGGATGTTGGGGCCGACCGCCGTCGTGACGATCTCGGCGGTGGCGATCTCGGCCACCACATCCGCTTCGTGTGTTGCGCTGTTGAGGGCGCGGAAGTGATCGACCGTCCTGGTCGACGCGCCCGCGCCCACCTCGAGAACTAGGTAGCTCGAGGCGGCGCGGAGCGCGTCGATCAGTTCGGCGTTGACATCGGCGAAGACGACCTCGTAGCCGGCGTCGTGGAGGATCAGCCCAACGAAGCCGCGCCCGATGTTGCCTGCGCCGAAATGCACTGCCTTCATCAGGAGTTCACATCTCCGAGGATGTCGAGCACCTGTTGGGGGGTCTTCGCGGCGAGCAGCGCATCCACCTTGCTGTCGTCGCTGAAGACCAGCGCGATCTTGGACAGCACGTCCATGTGGCCGCCGTCCTTTCCCGCGATGCCGACAACGAAGCGCACCTCGTTGCCGCCCCAGTCGATCGGTTCGTCGTAGCGCACGAACGAGAGCCCGGACGCAAGGATCGTGTCCTTGCCCTCGTTCGTGCCGTGCGGAATAGCCAGGTAGCTGCCCATGTAGGTCGACATCATCGCCTCACGGTCGTGCATGAACTGTACGTACTCGGGGTTGACCGCTCCCGCCTGAACGAGAAGCTGCCCTGCCTGATCGATCGCTGCGGACGGCGAGGCCGCCGCCCCATCGAGGTCGATCTGTGCGAGCTCGAGTACCTTGCCCATTGCCTTACCTGGTTTCTTCCGCCCGAACATCTACTGCTGCGACTTTACGAGATCGACGACCTCGTCGTACTTCGGGCTGCCCATGAAGTTGTCGACCGAGAAGTGCGTTGCACCCGGGGTCTTCTCCTTGGCGCGGGCCGTCAGCTGCTTCTGCGTGATGACGACGTCGACGTTGTCGGTGAGGTTGGCAATTGCCTTGTTCTCGACCTTGACGCCGGTGATGCCGGCCTTCTTCAGCTTGTCGCGCAGAACCGTCGCACCCATGGCGCTCGAGCCCATGCCCGCGTCGCAGGCGAAGACGATCGACTTGACCTTCGTCGCCGTCGCGGTGGTGCCGAGCAGGGCGCCAACCGACGACGCCTTGCCCTTGTTCGCCTCGTTCTTGGCGACGGCGTCCGCGAGAGCGGTGTCCTCGCCAGCCTCGATGGCGGCGAGGTCGCGCTTGCGGCTCGAGCGGATGATGACCGAGGCCACCAGGAACGAGACACCGGCCGAGAAGATCACCGACAGGATGACGCCGACGAAGCTGCCAGCCGGAGTCTGGGCCAGCACAGCGATGATCGATCCGGGCGACGCAGGAGCC
>JAAFHU010000090.1 GCA_013297645.1 Actinomycetota bacterium | reverse complement strand
GGAACGGCGGCAGGCGTCGCCGGTCTGGCCGTGGTCGGATTCGCGCCGAGCATCCCGGTGGTCATTGTCGGCTGGTCGGTCGCGCAGGTCGGCTTCAACCTCGTGCTCGCCGCCCTGCAGGCACTGCTGCCCGACCAGATCCCTCTCGCGCAGCGGGCGCGGGTCAGCGCGATCCTCGGCATCTCGCAGCAGGTGTCGCCGCTCGTCGGCATCGGAATCGCGACCGGTGTGATGGCGGCCGGCGCCGGCATGGGCCCGGTCTTCGTCGTACCCGGGCTCGTCGGCGCTGCCCTGCTCGCGCTGCTTGTCGTCAAGCTGCCTGATAGGCGGCTCGATCACGCGGAGCCCTTCACCCTGCTCGACCTCGTCAAGCCGACGCCGGGCAAGGCCGCCGATTTCGGCTTCGCGTGGTTCGGCCGCTTCTTCGTCATTCTCGGCTTCGCGATTTACACGACCTATCAGGTGTACTTCATCACCGACCGGGTAGGCATCCCCACGAAAGACGTCACGCTGGTGCAGCTCGGGGCTGTTCTGATCTTCTCCGTCGTTCTGACGGTGAGCGCGGTAGTGAGCGGCCGGCTCAGCGACCGCTGGCAGCGCCGCAAGGTCTTCGTCTATGCGGCGGTCGTCGTGGTGGGCCTCGGCATGGTTCTGCTCGCCTTCACGACCAGCCTCGCCCTGTTCTTCGTGGCGGCCGCCGTCATGGGTGTCGGCATCGGCGCGTTCTTCGCGGTCGACCTCGCCCTGGTGACCGATGTGCTGCCCGACCAGGAGCACGCGGCAGCGAAAGACCTGGGCATCTTCAACATCGCCAACGCGCTGCCGCAGTCGGTCGCGCCGGCGATCGCGCCGCTGTTCCTTGCGGTCGGGGGCGGGGGAAACTACACCCTACTGTTTCTCGCGGCCGCTGCTCTGGCCCTCGTAGGGGCGGCTCTCATCGTGCCGATCAAAGCCGTACGGTAGGTCTCATGGCACAGCTCAGCGTCGAAGAAAAAGCATCCCTCGTCGCGGGCGCGACCTTCTGGAAGACGGCGGCGGCCCCGGGCATAGCGCCGATCACCGTGGCCGACGGGCCGCACGGGGTGCGCCGCACGCCGGACTCCGGCCAGGATTTCGGGCTGGGCGAGAGCCTGCCCGCTACCTGTTTTCCGCCGGCGACCGGGCTGGCATCCAGCTGGAATCGTGATCTCGTCGAGCGGGTGGGCCAGGCCCTCGGCGACGAGAGCCGTGCCCAGGGCGTCAACGTGCTGCTCGGACCGGGCATCAACATCAAGCGCTCGCCGCTCTGCGGCCGCAACTTCGAGTACTTCTCTGAAGACCCGATCATCAGCGGCGAGCTGGGGGCGTCGTACGTGCGTGGGCTGCAGTCCCGCGGCGTTGGGGCATCGCTCAAGCACTTCGCCGCCAACAACCAAGAGACCAACCGGATGACGGTGAGCGCCGAGGTGGACGAGCGCACGCTGCGAGAGCTCTACCTCCCGGCCTTCGAGAACGTCGTCAAGCGCGAGCAGCCGTGGACGGTCATGTGCTCGTACAACCGCATCAACGGCGTCTACGCCGCAGAGAACGAGTGGCTGCTGACAAGGGTTCTGCGCGAGGAGTGGGGCTTCACCGGCCTCGTCGTCTCGGACTGGGGAGCGGTGGATGACCGGGTCGCCGCCCTGCGCGCCGGCCTCGACCTCGAGATGCCCGGCCCCGTTGCCGACAGCCACGCCGCGCTCGTCGCCGCGGCGCGCTCGAACGCGCGTGATGAGAAGCACCTGGACACGTCGGTCGAGCGTGTGCGCAGACTGGTGACCCGCTCGACGCTCGAGAAGGGTCCGGATTTCGACGTCGATGCCCACCACGCCCTCGCCCGCTCTGCGGCGACCGAGTCGATGGTGCTGCTCAAGAATGACGGCGTGCTGCCACTCGAGGCGGGCAAGCCGATCGCGGTGATCGGCCAGTTCGCGCGCAGCCCGCGCTTTCAGGGGGCCGGCAGCTCGCAGGTCAACCCGACGCGGGTCGAGCCCGCACTCGACGCACTCATGCTCACGACGCCCGTCGAGTTCGCGTCGGGCTACAGCCACGCCGGGCCGGATGAGGCACTGCACGCTGAGGCGGTGCAGCTCGCCGAGCAGGCCGAGACCGTGCTGCTGTTCGTCGGGCTGCCCGAGGGCGACGAGTCAGAGGGCTACGACCGCACCGACCTCGACCTGCCGGCGCACCAGGTGGCCCTCATCCAGGCGGTGACCGCGGTCAACCCGCGCGTGGTCGTGGTGCTGACCAACGGCGGCGTCGTCTCGCTCGAGCCGTGGCACGACTCGGCGGCTGCGATCCTCGAGACCTGGCTGCTCGGCCAGGCCGGAGGCGCGGCGATTGCCGACGTGGTCTTCGGGTCGGTGAACCCCAGCGGTCGGTTGAGTGAGAGCATTCCCCTGCGCCTGCAGGACAACCCGAGCTATCTCAACTTTCCGGGTGACCTGACGACGGTGCGCTACGGCGAGGGGGTCTTCGTCGGCTACCGCTACTACGAGACCGCCACGCTGCCGGTGCGCTATCCCTTCGGCCACGGGCTCAGCTACACGAGTTTCGAGTACAGCGACCTCGAGGTCGCCAAGGACGGCACCCTCGCAACGGTCACGGTCACCAACACGGGTGCGGTCGGCGGCAAGGAGGTCGTGCAGCTCTACGTGTCGCCACCGGCCTCCGACGTGCGCCGCCCGGTTCGCGAGCTGCGCGGCTTCGCCAAGGTCTGGCTCGAGCCGGGCGCGTCGACGCGGGTGGAGCTCGCCCTCACGAGCCGCGCCTACTCCTACTGGGATGTGGCGTCATCCACCTGGGTGACCGCCGGCGGCGACTACGTGCTGCAGATTGCGCGCTCGGCTCATGAGGTGGTGCTCGAGGCGACGGTGACACTGAACGACAGCCGCCCGGCCGAGAAGCTCACTCTGGAGTCGCCAGTGACGGCCTGGCTGCAGCATCCGGTCACGGGTCCGATCTTCCGGCGGGCTGCCGGGGGCGATGTTGTCGAGGGCGGTGCCAACGTGCTCGACATGGTCGGCTCGATGTCAATGCGGCGGCTCCTGCGCTTTCCCGACGTGCCCGTCTCCGCGGCGCAGCTCAAGGCCCTGCTCGTTGCCGCGAACAACCCGGTCGTGCGGGGCATCGCCAGGGTCGTCGGGCGCAAGAGGGGGTAGCCCCCGTTCGTCAACCCCTCAGGCTGAATGAGTTCTTTTCAGCCCCAGTACAGGGGCCGGGAGTACGCTGAATGCTTCAACCGGCATATGAATGGAGATTTCCCATGAAAGGCAAGATCCTCCTGCTGACAGGTCTCGCTGTCGGCTACGTCCTGGGCACCCGTGCCGGACGCGAGCGCTATGAGGAAATCAAGACCGCGGCGAACAAGCTGTGGAGTGACCCGCGTGTGCAGAAGCCGGTCAAGCAGGCCGAGGAGTTCGTGAAGGACAAGGCGCCCGAGGTTGCCGAGTTCGTCACCGACGGCGTCAAGACGGTCGCCTCGAAGGTCACCGGCAAGACGGCCCCGGCTACGAAGCCTGCCGCCAAGCCGGCCACGTCGACCGCCTCCAAGACCACGACCACCAAGTAGCCGTGAGCACCCAGGCAACCGAGAAGCGCGGCCTCTTCCGCCTTATCGCGGACGTGCCTGCGCTTATCGTGCAGCTCTTCCGTGATGAGCTCGAGAGCCTCAAGCTCGAGATCACCAAGAAGGTCAAGGGGGTCGCGGTCGGCGCGGCACTGCTCGCTGTCGCGGCCACCTTCGCCTTCCTCATGCTCATCATGCTGCTCATCGCGGCAGTATTCGCCCTGGCGCAGGTCGTTCCTGCGTGGGCTGCTGCGCTCATCGTCGCGGGCGGGCTGCTGCTCGTCGCGGTGGTCCTCGTGCTCGTCGGCCTCGCGCAGTTCAAGCGCGGCGACCCGGGCAAGGTCGCCGAGAGCGTGAAAAAAGACGTCAACACCATCAAGGGAATCGGAAAGCGAGACTGACATGTCAGACAGCACGATCGACAGCACCATCCGCTCCACGAGAGCCAAGCTCGACTCCACCCTCGACGCGATCGAGGACAAGCTCAACGTGCCGAAGCAGGCCAGTGCGCTCGTCGAGCGCACCAAGTCCTCGTACGAGTCCAACCCGATTCCGTGGATCGTCGGCGCGACCGCCGCGGCGATCGTGGTGGCCGGACTCGTCGCCTGGGCGATTTTCAGCCCGGACGACGACGACTAAGTCGTTATCCGATCGGTTCCTGCTCGATTCGTCCACTCTGGTGGGCGGGGGGCAGGATAGAAGAATGAGCCCGCCGCACAAACCCCTCGCTGGGTGGCGCGTGCTCGTGCCCCGGGGGGGCAAGTGGGGCGACGGGGTCGCCGCCAGCCTGCGCTCTTTCGGGGCGATCCCCGTGATCGCACCGATGATCAACTTCGCGAGCACCGAGAACGAGGCGGCGCTCGCCGGAGCGTTCGCGCGGCTTGAGAGCGGCTCCTTCGACTGGATCGTGGTGACGAGCGCGACCACGGTCGACGTTCTCGTCAGCCAGCAGGTCTCGATGCCGGAGAAGACCCGGGTCGCGGCCGTGGGAGAAACCACCGCCGCCGCCCTCGTGCTCGCCGGATACCGCGTGGACTACGTGCCAGAGTCGGATAACTCCGCACGCGGCCTCGTCAAGAACTGGCCCGATGCCGCGGGCTCCGGCCGCGTGCTCATCCCGCACTCCGACATCGCCGAGCCGACCATCGTCGCCGGCCTCGCCACGCTCGGACTCGACGTCGAATACGTCGCGGCGTACCGCACCGTCGGGGTTCCGGTTGCCGAGCACGTCGCCGAGGATGTCGCCAACGGCCGGGTGCGCGCCATCCTGGTTACCTCGGGAAGCGTCGCCCGCCAGATCGCCGAGCAGCTCGCGCCCCTGCCGGCCGACACCGTGGTCGCCTGCATCGGACCGCGCACCGCCTTCGATGCCCGTGACGCCGGCCTCACCGTGCACCTCATTGCCGAGACCCGCTCAGCGGACTCCCTCGTTGAGGCGCTGGTCGAGCACGCCGCGAAGAACTAGAGAAGCGACGCCACCACCAGCACGACGCCCACGAGCGGTGCCCCACCCTGCAGCACTGCGGCGCGCGCGAGCCTGGGGCTCGAGGTGATGAGAACCGTCGCGGCGAGCACCATGCTCAGGGCCGCGAAGAGTGCGAGGGCGATGCCGGCCTGCACGACTCCGGCGGCGATGAACACGATGCCGGCGATCGCGCCGAGCGCGAGGAATGCGTTGTAGTAGCCCTGATTGAAGGCCATCGGCTTCACTACGTCGGCGTCGGCCTGGGAGCGCAGCCCGAAGGCCTTCCAGGTCTTCGGCTTCGACCAGGCGACCGACTCCAGGTAGAAGATGTAGACGTGCACGAGGGCGGCGATGCCGATGAACACGAGTCCGACGGTGAGCAGGATATCCATAGGGTCAGTTTTGCACGTCGACGACGGTGCGGCCCCGGATCTCGCCGCGCACGATTCGCTCGGCGACTTCCACCGCGTCGGCGAGTGGCACCGTCGTCGTGAGCGAGTCGAGCAGCTCGAGATCGAGGTCGCTCGCCAGCCGGGCCCAGGCCTCCGCGCGCAGCGGGGCGGGGCAGAAGACCGAGTTGATGCCGACGAGGGTGACGCCCCGCAGGATGAAGGGCATGACCGTCGTCGGCAGGTCGGCGGACTGGGCGAGGCCGCAGCTGGCGACGACTCCGCCGTAGTTCGTCTGGGCGATCGCGTTCGCGAGGGTCGCGCCGCCGACCGAGTCGACGACGGCGGCCCAGCGCTGCGTCTGCAGGGGGCGTCCCGGCTCTGACAGCTCTGCGCGGTTGATGACCGTCGCCGCCCCCAGGCCGCGCAGATAGTCGTGCTCGTCGGGCTTTCCGGTGGATGCCGTGACCGCGTACCCGAGGCGCGCCAGCAGCGCGACCGCGAGCGACCCGACCCCGCCCGACGCCCCCGTCACGAGCACCTCGCCCGTCGCCCCGTGCTTCTCGATCGCCAGCACCGCGAGCATGGCGGTGAAGCCGGCGGTGCCGATGGCGGCCGCCCGCTGCGGTGACAGGCCCGCGGGCAGGGGCACGATCCACTCGGGCTTCACGCGGGCGCGCTCGGCGAGTCCGCCATTCGTGTTCTCGCCTATGCCCCAGCCGGTGACGATGACACTCTCGCCCGTCGGCGTGCGCCCGACCAGGTCGATGCCGGGAATGAGGCTGCCGCTGCGGATCACGCCGGGCGCGCCGGTGAGCGCGAGTCCGTCTTTGAAGTTGATGCTCGAGTAGTCGACGTCGACCAGGATTCCGTCGTCGCCGAGTGCGTCATCCGCCCAGTCCGTGACGAGCTCGACGCGGGCGGTGTACGCCGGCGCATCTGCTGCGACCGCGACCCTCCACCCGCGAAACGTCATGTCGACAAGCACCTATCCGAAGAGGATCTTCGCCTCGTCGTACCGGGCCTGCGGAACCACCTTGAGCTTGCCGAGCGCGTCTTCGAAGGGCACGTCGACGATATCGGTGCCGCGCAGGGCGACCATGTAGCCCCACTTGCCCGCGAGGGCGAGGTCGAGCGCCGCCATGCCGAGGCGGGTGGCGAGCACCCGGTCGAAGGCCGACGGCGTGCCGCCGCGCTGGATGTGGCCGAGCGTGGTCGCGCGCGTCTCGATGCCGGTGCGCTCCTCGATGATCGGCGCGAGCATCTCGCCGATCCCGCCGAGGCGGGGGCGGCCGAAGGCGTCGAGTCCGCGCTCGCTGTGCACGTCGGTCATAACGTCGAGAGCGAAGCCCTCCGCGACGGCGATCAGCGGTGCGCGGCCGCGATCGTGCGCCGAGGTGACCCACTCGAGGATCTGGTCGATACTGGTCTTCTGCTCCGGGATGAGGATCGCGTGGGCGCCGGCGGCCATGCCGGCGTGCAGGGCGATCCACCCGACATGGCGGCCCATGACCTCGGCGATCATGCAGCGGCCGTGCGCGTCGCCCGTGGTGCGCAGGCGGTCCATGGCATCCACCGCGATGCCGACGGCCGTGTCGAAGCCGAAGGTGTAGTCGGTGGCGTCGAGGTCGTTGTCGACCGTCTTGGGCACGCCGACGATCTTGATGCCGGCATCCGTCAGGCGCTTGGCCGCCGCGAGGGTGCCCTCGCCGCCGATCGCGACGATCGCGTCGATGCCGTTGAGCTTCATGACCTCGTTGATGCGGTCGACGCCGCCGTTGCCCTCGAAGGGGTTCGTGCGCGAGGTGCCGAGGATCGTGCCGCCGAGCTTGTGGATGCCCTTGATGTCGTGGCGGGTGATCGGCGTGATGTCGTTCTCGACGACGCCCTTCCAGCCGTTGCGAAAGCCGATGAAGTCATCGCACTTGCTGGTCTGGATGCCGCTGTAGACGATGCCGCGAATCACCGCGTTGAGCCCGGGTGCGTCGCCGCCGCTCGTGAGGATGCCGATCTTCATAGGTCAATAATGGTGCATGACTGTCGCGATCCCGCTCCGAGTGCGCCGGGCACCGCTCTTTGTGGGTCTCATCGTGCTGGGCCTCCTGCTCTCGGGCTGCGCCGCCGAGGCAGCGCAGGAGGAGCTCGGCAGCCGCGCAACGCTCTATGACTCGGTGCACCAGCTTGCCGATGACAGCACGGCCGTCGTGATCGCCACGGTGACCGCGCAGGATGACATGAGCATCTCGGGGAGCGACGGCACCGTCTCCGAACTCGCGGTGGCTGACCGGGCGGCTATGCACGTCTTTCAGTACGGATCCGAGGTGGTCTCCGCCAGCGCTCCGCTGCTCGAGGCCGGACACACCTACCTTCTCTTCCTCAGTGCGGGAGACCTGCCGGGCATCGACGACAACGAGTACTACGTCACCGGCAGCTCGGCGGGCGTCTACGAGCGCACCGCGCGGGGCTTCGAACGCCGGGGGGCGGAGGCCGACACCATCCCCGACCTGATCAGCGAGGATGAGGCAGAGGGCCTGCTGCGCTAGACCGTCGCGTGCAGCTCGCAGGCGACCGTGCCCGCGTGCTGCTCGCAGACCACGAACTGCGCCCGGCAGCTCGGGTCCGCGCAGTTCTCGGTGCGCTTGGTCGCAGTGCCGCAGATGCGGCAGCGCCCGATGACGGCGGCGTGGTCGGTGAAGTCGGTCGACATCCGCTGGTCGAAGACGTAGAGCGAACCGTTCCAGAGACCGTCATCGCCATAGGCCTCGCCGTAGCGCACGATGCCGCCCTCGAGCTGGTAGACCTCGGTGAAGCCGCGGTTGACCATGAGCGACGAGAGCACCTCGCAGCGGATGCCGCCCGTGCAGTAGGTGACGACAGGCTCGTTCTTGAGGTGGTCGTACTTGCCGCTGTCGAGCTCGGCGACGAAGTCCCGGGTCGTGGCGACATCGGGAACGATCGCATTCTCGAAGCGCCCGATCTCTGCCTCGATCGGGTTGCGGCCGTCGAAGAAGGTGACCTGCTTCTGCTCGACGAGCTCGTGCAGCTGCTCAGGCGACAGCTTGGTGCCCCCGCCGACGACGCCGTTCTCGTCTACGCGCAGTTCGCCGGGTGCCCCGAAGGAGACGATCTCGTCGCGCACCTTGACCGACAGCCGCGGGAAGTCGTCGCCGCTGCCCTCGCTCCACTTGAAGTCGATGTCTTTGAAGGGCGGGTACTCGCGGGTCTTGCGCACGTACTTCTTCACCGCGGCCAGCTCGCCGCCGACCGTGCCGTTGATGCCGTCCTTCGAGAGCAGGATGCGGCCGCCGAGCCCGAGGGACTCCGCGAGGTCGCGTTGCCACAGCCGCACCGCGTCGGGGTCGGCGAGCGGCGTGAACCGGTAGAACAGCAGAATCTTGTGCACAGCCATCAGTCGTCGCAACTCCAGAAGGTGCCGCCCGGCGTGAGGTCACGATCACGCACGATGGTGAGCGGCGGCAGGTCTCCATAGTCGCAGAGACCCTCGAGATCGGTGTCGTCGTACTCGATGTCGATGACCTTCCCGCCGTAGACCTCGGTGTAGAGCGCGCACTCGTCGTAGACGAAGCACTCCTCACTGACCGCGAAGTCGAAGCCGATCTGGTCGCGGCCGACGGTGCCGAGCTCGGCGGAGTTCTTCTGCCCTGCCTCCAGCCCGCGGTCGTGCACCATGCCGACGAGCAGCGTGGCGAAGGCGACGTTGTCGCCGAGCGCGATCCCCGTGAAGCGCGAGTAGCTGTCGAGGTTGTCGAATTCGACGGCCTGGTATCCGTCGGCGGCGCAGCCCTGGATCCACTCGTCCATGATGGCGGCGAGGTCCTTCCTCGTCGACGCGGATGAGGTGTCGAGCGCCATCTCGTCGGGCCAGTTCGGGTCGATCTGCGGTTCGCCCGCGCTGTCGCGCAGCACGAGGTCGGGGTGCTCGTCGAGCCAGAAGTCCGCCTCCTGGGGCTGCGTCTGGAAGCCGTTGATGTAGCAGACCGAGTAGACCCCGGAGAGGGGTGGATCAGTGCGGTCGCGCGCGACGATCGTCACGTCGCCGGGTGGCTGCCACGCGCCGCCCAACTGGTAGTCGACGCGCCCCGAGGTGGGAAAGGCGACCTGCGCCGTGG
>JAAFHU010000009.1 GCA_013297645.1 Actinomycetota bacterium | reverse complement strand
CTTCCACGCCTTCCTCGACGACCCCGGGGTGGCGCTCTACGGCTACGAGGCAGCGGGCGAGGGCCACCTCACCGAGAAGCACGCGGCGACCATCACCCGCGGCCGCCCGGGCGTGCTGCACGGCGCCCGCAGCTACATGCTGCAAGACGAGGACGGCCAGACCGTCGAGTCCCACTCGATCAGCGCCGGCCTCGACTACCCGGGCGTCGGCCCGGAGCACGCCTGGCTCAACGACATCGGTCGCGCGCAGTACGTGCCGATCACCGATGACGAGGCGATGGAGGCCCTGCGCCTGCTCAGCCGCACCGAGGGCATCATTCCCGCGATCGAGAGCGCCCACGCCCTCGCGGGCACCATGAAGCTCGGCCGCGAGCTGGGGCCGGATGCCACGATCCTCGTCAACCTCAGCGGCCGCGGCGACAAAGACATGGAGACCGCTGGCAAGTACTTCGACATTTTGGATGCCCAATGAGCGCAGTAGCCGACGTCATCGCGACCCGCAAGGACGCCGGTTCCGGCGCCCTCATCGGCTACCTGCCGGTCGGATTCCCGAACCTGCAGACGAGTATCGACGCGGCCGTCGCGCTCGTCGAGAACGGCGTCGACATCCTCGAGCTCGGGCTGCCGTACTCCGATCCCGTGATGGACGGCAACGTCATCCAGAAGGCAACCGAGGCGGCGCTGGCCAACGGTTTCAAACTGCGCCACGGCTTTGAGGCGGTGGCGGCCATCACCGAGCGGGTGAGCGCCCCCGTGCTCGTGATGACCTACTGGAACCCCGTCGTGCAGTTCGGCGTCGAGAAGTTCGCCCTCGAGCTCAAGGGCGCCGGGGGAGCGGGCCTCATCACGCCCGACCTCATTCCCGACGAGGCCCGCGACTGGATCGACATCAGCGAGCGCTTCGACCTCGACCGCGTCTTCCTCGCGGCGCCCTCGTCGACCGATACCCGCCTGACCCAGGCAGTGGATGCGAGCCGCGGCTTCACCTACGCCGTCTCGACCATGGGAATCACCGGCGCCCGCGCCGATGTGGACGCCGCCGCCCGCACCCTCATCGGCCGCCTCCGCGACGCTGGCTCGACGAGCGCGTGCGTCGGCGTCGGCATCTCCACCGCCGACCAGGTGCGCGAGGTGATCGGCTACGCCGATGGCGCCATCGTCGGCTCGGCCCTCGTGCAGGCCTTGGCCGAGGGGGGCGTCGCGGCCGTCGCCGCCTCGGCTGCCGCCCTCTCCGCTGGCACTAGGCTTGCCTAGACTTCCACTCGAAAGGTGATCACGGACGTGTTCGCACCCCTCAGCATCCCCAGTCCCGACTTTGCCTGGCAGGGCTTCAACCTCGGCCAGTGGCTGCGCGATATCGGCCTCACGTGGGTCACCCTCGACATCAACATCCGCACCTACGCGATCGCGATCCTCATCGGTATCCTCTTCGCCGTCTGGATCACACAGCGCCGTCTCAACGCGCGCGGCACCGACCCGAGCGTCGTTCTCGACGTCGCGATTTTCGCCGTGCCCCTCGGCATCATCGGCGCCCGCATCTTCCACGTGCTCACCCACCCCGACGACTACTTCGGACCGGGCAAGGACCTCATCAAGACGCTCTACATCTGGGAGGGCGGCATTGCGATCTTCGGCGGCCTCATTGGCGGAGCGATCGGCGTCTGGATCGGATGCAAGTACACCGGCCTGCGCTTCAGCGCCTTCGCTGACGCGCTCGCCCCCGGGCTGCTCGTCGCGCAGGCCTTCGGCCGACTCGGCAACTACTTCAACCACGAGCTCTACGGCTGGCCGACCGACCTGCCGTGGGGCCTTGAAATCGAGTCCACTAACGCTGCCTACCCGGCCGGGCTACCCGAGGGCGTGCTCTTCCATCCGACCTTCCTCTACGAGATCATCTGGAACCTCATCGGCGCGGCGGTCATCATCTACCTCGGGCACCACTGGAGCATCCAGAAGAAGACAATCTTCGGCCTAACCCTGCCACTGCCGAAGGCCGGGGTTCCGCGACTCCAGTGGGGCAAGGTCATCGCCCTGTACTTCATCTGGTACGGCGTCGGCCGCACCGTCTGGGAGACGATTCGCGTCGATCCGAGCGAGATCTTCTTCGGAATCCGCACCAATGTGTGGGCGGCGCTGATCTCTGTCGCCCTCGGCGTGGTCATTCTCCTGGTGCAGTCCCGGCGCCACCACGGCCTCGAGCCCTCGCCGTACGTGCCCGGGCGGCAGTGGGTTCCCGTAGTAGACTCTGAAGAGACCTATTCGGACACTGACGAGCCAAGCAATGATGTTGTGGCCGAGTCCGATCAGCTCGCCACAAGCGGCAAAGGCAAGAAGTCCTAACGCAAGG
Source organism: Actinomycetota bacterium (assembly GCA_013297645.1). Taxonomy (GTDB): domain Bacteria; phylum Actinomycetota; class Actinomycetes; order Actinomycetales; family Microbacteriaceae; genus Conyzicola. Next base: position 26,083 of record JAAFHU010000009.1, on the reverse strand, counting down.
GCCTTTTCTTCACAATCCCGATGGGCCATTGACGTCCCACACAGCAACATCACGTGAGGACGGAACCATGGCTCTCACGCCAGCCGCGGAGCAGTCCGCATTCGAACGCTTCAGCACCGTTCCCCAGGCGACGGGTCTCTACGACCCGCGCCGCGAACGCGACGCCTGCGGGCTCGCCATGGTGGCGACCCTGCGCGGAACCGCGGGCCACGACATCATCGCGACTGCGCTCGGCGCCCTGCGCAACCTCGAGCACCGCGGAGCAATCGGATCGGATGCGGGTACCGGCGACGGCGCCGGCATCATCACGCAGATTCCCGACGCCTTTCTGCGCGAGGTAGTGGACTTCACGCTTCCCCCCGTCGGACGCTACGCCGTCGGCATGGCGTTCCTGCCGGTCGACGCCGACGAGCGCACCGAGCTGCAGGCCGGCATCGCCGCCATTGCCGCCGACGAGCAGCTCGACGTGCTCGGCTGGCGCGAGGTGCCCGTGCGGCCCGACGAGGTCGGAGACCTCGCGCGCGGCGCGATGCCCGTCTTCGAGCAGTTGTTCGTCTCATCCAGCCGTCGCGGAACCGATGGCGAGCAGATCGGGGGCATCGAGCTCGACCGCTTGGTCTTCCGCCTGCGCAAGCGTGCCGAGCGCGAGCTGGGTGCCTACTTCCCGTCGCTGTCGAGCCGCACCCTGGTCTACAAGGGCATGGTCACGACGCTGCAGCTGGAGCCCTTCTACCCTGACCTCAGCGACGAGCGCTTCGCCTCCAAGCTCGCCCTCGTGCACTCGCGCTACTCGACCAATACCTTCCCGTCGTGGCCGCTCGCGCAGCCCTTCCGCATGATCGCGCACAATGGCGAGATCAACACCGTGCAGGGCAACCGCAACTGGATGCGGGCCCGCCAGAGCCAGCTCGAGTCGGAGCTTCTCGGCGACCTCGCGCCGCTCATGCCGATCAACTCGCCCGGTGCGAGCGACTCGGCAAGCTTCGACGAGGTAGTCGAGCTGCTGACGCTCAGCGGCCGCTCGCTCGCCCACTCGATCATGATGATGGTGCCGGAGGCCTGGGAGAACCAGACCGACATCGACCCCCAGCGCCGCGACTTCTACGAGTACCACTCGATGCTCATGGAGCCGTGGGACGGTCCGGCCGCCCTCGTATTCACAGACGGATCCTTCGTCGGCGCCACCCTCGACCGCAACGGGCTGCGCCCCGGACGCTTCCTCGTCACCGACGACGGCCTCGTCGTACTCGCGAGCGAGATCGGCGTCATCGACGTCGACCCGAGCACCGTGGTGCGCAAGGGCCGCCTGCGCCCGGGAAAGATGTTCCTCGTCGACACGGTCAACGGTGTCATCATCGAGGACGACGACATCAAGGCAGACCTGGCCGCGGCCGAGCCGTACGGCGAGTGGCTCGAGGCCGGCCGCATCCACCTCAAAGACCTGCCGGAGCGCGAGCACATCGTGCACACCCCGGCGAGCGTCACGCGCCGCCAGCGCACCTTCGGCTACACCGAGGAGGAAGTGCGCATCCTGCTCATGCCGATGGCCCAGAACGGCGTGGAGCCGCTTGGGGCCATGGGATCGGATTCCCCGATCGCCGTGCTCAGCGACCGCCCGCGCCTGCTGTTCGACTACTTCGCGCAGCAGTTCGCCCAGGTCACCAACCCGCCGCTCGACTCGATTCGCGAAGAGGTCGTCACCTCGATGAAGACGGCCCTCGGGCCGGAGCGCAACCTGCTCGACGCGACGCCGGAGCACGCGCGCAGCGTCATCCTCGATTTTCCGGTGATCGACAACGATGAGCTGGCCAAGATCCAGCACATTGACCCGAGCAACCGCGAGATCACCAAGACGATCCGCGGCCTGTACCGCGTCGATCAGGGCCCGACGGCCATGGAGCAGCGCCTCGCGGCGATGTGCGACGAGGTCGATGAGGCGATCGAGAACGGCGCCCAGTACATCGTGCTGAGCGACCGCGACTCGAACAAGGACCTCGCTCCCGTGCCGTCGCTGCTCATGCTCGCGGCGATCCACCACCACCTGATCCGCAACTCCAACCGCATGAAGGTCGGCATCATCGTCGAGGCGGGCGATGTGCGCGAGGTGCACCACGTCGCGCTCCTCGTCGGCTTCGGTGCGAGCGCGGTCAACCCCTACCTCGCCATGGAGACGGTCGAAGAGCTCGTGCGCAGCGGCATGATCCAGGGGCTCACCCCGGAGTACGCCGTCAAGAACCTCATCAAGGGGCTCGGCAAGGGCGTGCTCAAGATCATGTCGAAGATGGGCATCTCGGTCGTCAGCTCGTACTGCGGCGCCCAGGCCTTCGAGGCCCTGGGCCTCAGCGACGAACTGGTCGAGAAGTACTTCACCGGCACCTCCACCCTGCTCGGCGGTGTCGGCATCGATGTCATCGCGGCCGAGAGCGCCGCGCGCCACGCCGCGGCCTACCCGGAGGACGGCGCGATCAGCGCCCACGAGCGCCTCGCGACCGGCGGCGAGTACCAGTGGCGCCGTGAGGGGCCGCCGCACCTCTTCAACCCCGACACCGTCTTCCGGCTGCAGCACGCCACCCGCGCGCGACGCTACGACATCTTCCGCGAGTACACGAAGCTCGTCGACGACCAGGCCGAGGGCCTGATGACGATGCGCGGCCTGTTCGGCTTCAAGAAGGGACTGCGCCCGGCGGTTCCCATCGACGAGGTCGAGTCCGTCGCATCGATCGTCAAGCGCTTCTCGACGGGTGCGATGAGCTATGGATCGATCAGCGAGGAGGCGCACACGACCCTCGCGATCGCCATGAACTCGATCGGCGCCAAGAGCAACACCGGCGAGGGAGGAGAGGACGTCGACCGTCTTCTCGACCCTGCCCGCCGCTCATCGATCAAGCAGGTCGCATCCGGCCGCTTCGGCGTCACGAGCATGTACCTGACCCACGCGACCGACATCCAGATCAAGATGGCGCAGGGAGCCAAGCCCGGCGAGGGCGGCCAGCTCGCCGCGACCAAGGTCTACCCGTGGATCGCGCGCACCCGGCACTCGACCGCGGGCGTCGGACTTATCTCGCCGCCCCCGCATCACGACATCTACTCGATCGAAGACCTCAAGCAGCTGATCTTCGATGTCAAGCGCGCCAACCCGTCGGCCCGCGTGCACGTCAAGCTGGTGAGCCAGAACGGCATCGGCGCCGTTGCCGCCGGCGTCACCAAGGCCCTCGCCGATGTCGTGCTGGTCAGCGGCCACGACGGCGGCACCGGCGCGAGCCCGCTCAACTCGCTCAAGCACGCCGGAACCCCGTGGGAGCTCGGCCTCGCCGAGACCCAGCAGACCCTCATGCTCAACGGCATGCGGGACCGCGTGGTCGTGCAGGTCGACGGCCAGATGAAGACCGGGCGTGACGTCGTTATCGGCGCGCTGCTCGGAGCCGAGGAGTTCGGCTTTGCCACGGCCCCGCTCGTGGTCAGCGGCTGCATCATGATGCGCGTGTGCCACCTCGACACGTGCCCCGTCGGCGTAGCCACCCAGAACCCCGAGCTGCGCAAGCGCTTCAGCGGCAAGCCGGAGTTCGTCGTGAACTTCTTCGAGTTCCTCGCGCAGGAGGTGCGCGAGTACCTCGCCGAGCTCGGCTTCCGCTCCATCGAGGAGGCGGTCGGCCACCACGAGGTGCTCGACGTCAACCGCGCCATCGAGCACTGGAAGGCCGACGGACTCGACCTCAGCCCGATCCTCATCGGGCCCGATTTCAGCGACGACGAGCCGCGCTCGAACCGCACCCAGCAGAAGCACGAGCTCGAGAAGCACTTCGACCAAGAGCTCATCAAGCAGGCCCGCGCAGCGCTCGAGACCGGCGAGAAGGTCGAGATCGAGAGCAGCATCCGCAACACTGAGCGGGCCGTCGGCACCATGCTCGGCCACGAGGTCACCCTGCGCCACGGCGAGAACGGGCTGCCCTCCGGCACGATCACCGTCAGGCTGACCGGCACCGCCGGGCAGTCCTTCGGCGCGTTCCTGCCGAGCGGCATCACACTGCGCCTCGAGGGTGACAGCAATGACTACGTGGGCAAGGGGCTGTGCGGTGGGGAGATCGTCATCCGGCCGCATCGCGCCAGCGTGTTCCCCGCAGAGCAGAACGTCATCGCCGGCAACGTGATCGGCTACGGCGCCACCCAGGGCAGCATGTTCCTGCGCGGTGTCGTGGGGGAGCGGTTCCTCGTTCGCAACTCCGGGGCGACCGCGGTCGTCGAGGGCGTGGGCGACCACGCGCTCGAGTACATGACCGGCGGCCTCGCCGTGATCCTCGGCACGACCGGCCGCAACCTCGGCGCGGGCATGTCGGGTGGAACCGCGTACATTTACGACCTCAAGCCGGAACGCGTCAACGCGCAGTCGCTCGAGAGTGGCGAGTTGACCCTGCTGCCGCTCGGCAGCGCCGATGTCGCGATCCTCACCGACCTGCTGCAGCGTCACGCCGACGAGACGGAGTCGGCGGTCGCCGCACGCATGCTCGCCGATCTCGACGCGACCGTTGCCCGCTTCACCAAGGTGCTTCCGCGTGACTATGCGGCGGTGCTTGCCACCCGGCAGACGGCCGTCGACGAGGGGCTCGACCCTGATGGCGACGTCGTCTGGGGACGAATTCTGGAGGCCACCAATGGCTGATCCCAAGGGCTTCCTCAAGACCCAGGAGCGCGAGCTGCCTCCGCGCCGCCCCGTGAGCCTGCGGCTCATGGACTGGAAAGAGGTCTACGAGCAGGGTGACGCCGCCACGGTGCGGCGTCAGGCAGGGCGCTGCATGGACTGCGGCATCCCGTTCTGCCACCAGGGCTGCCCGCTCGGCAACCTCATTCCCGAGTGGAACGACCTCACCTGGCGGGGCGAGGGACGCCAGGCCATCGAGCGCCTGCACGCGACCAACAACTTCCCGGAGTTCACTGGCCGGCTGTGTCCGGCGCCGTGCGAGTCGTCGTGCGTTCTCGGCATCAACCAGCCCGCGGTGACGATCAAGAACGTCGAGGTCTCGATCATCGACGAGGCCTTCGCCAACGACTGGGTGCAGCCGCACCCGCCCGAGCGTCTCACCGGCAAGACCGTCGCCGTCGTGGGGTCCGGCCCGGCAGGCCTCGCCGCGGCCCAGCAGCTGACCAGGGCCGGCCACACCGTCGCCGTGTTCGAGCGCGACGACCGCATCGGCGGCCTGCTGCGCTACGGCATCCCGGATTTCAAGATGGAGAAGAAGCACCTCGAGAAGCGCCTCGCGCAGATGCAGGCAGAGGGCACCCGCTTCCGGGCCGGCGTGAACATCGGGGTGGACATCACCTGGGCCGACCTGCGCGCGCGGTATGACGCCGTGGTGATCGCGACCGGTGCCACGGTGCCGCGCGACCTGCCGATCCCCGGGCGCGACCTGCTCGGCGTGCACTTCGCCATGGACTACCTCGTGCAGCAGAACAAGCTCGGCGCCGGCGACACGGTGCCCAACCAGATCAGTGCCGAAGGCAAGCACGTCGTTGTTCTTGGCGGTGGAGACACCGGAGCAGACTGCATCGGCACAGCCCACCGCCAGGGAGCCCTGTCGGTGACGAACCTCGCGATCGGCACGCAGCCGCCGTCGGAGCGCCCCGAGCACCAGCCCTGGCCGATGACCCCGACGCTGTTCGAGGTCTCGAGCGCTCACGAGGAGGGCGGCGAGCGGGTCTTCCTGGCGTCGACCATCGAGTTCCTCAAGAACGACGCCGGCGAGGTGCGCGCTATCCGCGTCGCCGAGACGGAGTACCTCGACGGACGGCGGGTGCCGAAGGCGGGCACCGAGCGCGAGATCCCCGCCGACCTCGTTCTGCTCGCCCTCGGTTTCACGGGCGCCGAGCGCGTGCACATGGACGACGAGCAGGCACTTCCCTCCGACCACCGCGACAACATCGAGCGCGCCGGCGACTACGAGACCAGCCAGTCGGGTGTCTTCGTCGCCGGTGACGCCGGCCGCGGCCAGTCGCTCATCGTCTGGGCCATCGCCGAGGGGCGTGCTGCGGCCGCCTCCGTTGACAAGTACCTTGAAGGGGAGACGTCATTGCCCTTCCCGGTCAAGCCGACGGACCACGCCATCGCGCTGTAGCGCCCCATCCACTTTCCGAGTACCACTACCACCACCAGAAGGACACAATGAGACGCGCGAAAATCATCGCAACCCTCGGCCCGGCAACCAGCAGCTATGAGAACCTCCGGGCGATCATCGATGCCGGCGTCGACGTTGCTCGCATGAACCTCAGCCACGGCAGCTACGCCGTGCACGAGGAGATCTATGCCAATGTGCGCAGGGCCGCAGAGGACTCCGGTCGCGCCGTTGCCGTGATGGTCGACCTGCAGGGTCCGAAGATCCGCCTCGGCAAGTTCGAGAACGGTCCTCACTATCTCGAGGTCGGCGACATCTTCAAGATCACCATCGACGACATCCTCGGCACCAAGGAGATCGTCGGCACCACCTTCAAGGGACTGCCCGCCGACGTCGCCCCCGGCGACTTCCTGCTCATCGACGACGGCAAAGTGAAGGTCAAGGTCATCGAGGCCGACGACACCGTTGTCACCACCGAGGTCGTCGTCGCCGGCAATGTGAGCAACAACAAGGGCATCAACCTGCCCGGGGTCGCGGTCAACGTTCCCGCGCTGTCGGAGAAGGACGAGGACGACCTGCGCTGGGGCCTCAAGCTCGGCGCCGACCTGATCGCCCTCAGCTTCGTGCGCAACGCCGACGACATCATCCGCGTTCACGAGATCATGGCCGAGGAGGGCATCAAGCTGCCCGTCATCGCCAAGATCGAGAAGCCCCAGGCAGTCGACAACCTCGAGGCGATCATCGACGCCTTCGACTCGATCATGGTCGCCCGCGGCGACCTCGGTGTCGAGCTTCCCCTCGAGGCCGTTCCGATCGTGCAGAAGCGCGCGGTCGAACTCAGCCGCCGCATGGCCAAGCCCGTCATCGTCGCCACCCAGATGCTCGAATCGATGATCAGCAGCCCGGTGCCCACGCGCGCCGAGACCTCTGACGTCGCCAACGCCGTCCTCGACGGTGCGGATGCCGTCATGCTCAGTGGCGAGACGAGCGTCGGCGAGTACCCCGTCATCACGGTGCAGACCATGGCCCGCATTGTCGCCTCCACCGAGGACCACGGCCTCGAGCGCATCCCCGCGCTCGGCACCAAGCCGCGCACGCAGGGCGGCGCGATCACCCTCGCCGCCGCCGAGGTCGCCGACTTCGTCGACGCGAAGTACGTCTGCGTCTTCACCGAGACCGGCGACGCCGCGCGCCGCATGTCGCGCCTGCGCTTCCGCATCCCGATGAAGGCCTTCACGCCCGACCCAGCGATTCGTCGACGTATGTCACTGTTCTGGGGCATCGAGTCCTTCGTCGTCGAGCGGGTCACCCACACCGACGCGATGTACAAGCAGGTGGATGACGTGCTGATGAGCAACGGTCTCGCCGAAGTCGGCGACAAGGTCGTCGTCATCAGCGGATCCCCTCCCGGGCTCCCCGGATCAACCAACGACCTCCGCGTGCACATCGTGGGTGACGCAGCAAACGCTGCCGCCCCCGCGTACGAGAACTAGTCGTTCTGCCAGGGAGCCCGTCTCAGCCGAGACGGGCTCCCTGCCGTTAACGGGCCCGAGCCCTGTCGGCCCAATACGACAGGAAGGCCGCGCCGGCCGCGTCGTGCACAAGTTCGCCCTCGACGATGACCCGGTAGGGCTTCTCGAGGATGCCGTCGGCGGGACGCACGTCGACGTGTGCCACCTCGATGCCGAGCGAGTGCACGTAGTCGGCCATCTTGTAGTCGCTGCGCGAGTCGCCGACCGATCGCCAGAGAGTCGGCAAGGCGCCGGTGGTGGTGAAGTGGTCGAGAGCGCGCTCGGCGCCCCGGTCTTTGTCGAGGGTGACCGACTCGATGTCGGTGGAGATGATCGTCGGGTCGATGCGCCAGGCTATCGTGCCGTTCCGATCGGGCACGGCACGGTCGCCGAGCCGGATTCCGAGGCCGAGCTCGACGGCAGCCGCGAACGCGGCGTCATCGAAGCGGTGCTGGGCGTCGCGGTAGTGCTCGTCGGCGACATCCACCCGCTGTTCCACCGAGATCATCGCGTACTTGGTCTCATCCCAGAACATGGCGTCGGCGAACTCCGCCGCGTGCAGCTCGCGCACGCGCGCGACGAGGTCGTCGGGCACGGCAACCGAGCGGTCGATGTCGGTCGGCCCCATGCCGTCCGGCCCGACAGCGGCCCACGCCGCGCCCTTCTCGAAAACCGCGAACATGCGGGCACCGGGGGTGCGCAAGGCCTCGCCGAGCCCAGCGGCGAACAGGGGCGCCATGACCTGATCGCGCACGAAGGCATCGGAGCGGCCGGTGATGAAGGCGATCGGCACACCGGCGGCGGTCAGCTCGATGAGGTCCTCGATGATCGAGGGCACGGCGATACTGCGGGTCACCGGGCTGGCGATCGGCCCGTCAATGTCGAGCAGCAGGCCGAGGTCAAGGGGAGATTGCACCCTCCATGGTAGCTAGCCGAGATTGGTCACCTTGTGCGGAGCCCCCATGCGGTCATAGGTCGTCCACTCGCCGCGCTGCTCGCCGAGAACGAATTGACCGCTGCGCATCAGCGTGCCGTCCTCGCGGTGCCACACCCACGCACCGTCCATGACACCGTCGGTGAAGGAGCCCTCACCCTTGACGGCACCGTTGCGGTAGAAGAAGGTCCAGGGGCCGCTCTTCTTGCCCTCCACAGTGTCACCCTGGCCAGATATCGTGCCGTCGCTGAAGGTCTCCATGTGCATGGTCCTATTCTGATTGAGCACTGCGAACGGACAAACCGTTCTGTGCGAGAGACTGTACCGAGACGAGAGGAGCGACGAATGCTGCAGCGCCTCGTCTACCCGATCATCCGGCCCATCATGAGGCTCCTGCAGTACCGCATCGACCGGCGGCTGCGCCACGTGCCGCACCCCGTCGACTCTCCGCACGTGCACGCGCCCGGCTCTGATCCCGACCGCGTGTTGCTCTTCGGGTCGGGGCCCGCAGTCGGATATGGCGTGCTGAGCAACGACCTCGCCCTCCCCGGGCACTTGGCGCGCCAGCTCTCGGCTATCACTGGCCGGGGTGCGGATATCGATGTCGTCGCCGACCCCGAGGTCACGATTCAGGGCTCCCTTTCTCTTCTGCAGGGGCTCAACCTGTGGCGCTACGACGCGATCCTGCTCACGATCGGTGTGAACAATGCGTTGTCGCTCACCTCCATCAAGGTCTGGCGGCGCGCGATTCGCGAGCTGCTGTCGCACGTCTTCGAGCACGTTCCGACTCGCACGAGAATTCTCGTGGTCGCCGTCCCGCCGATCTGGTTCATTGACTCGCTCAGCCGAGTATCGGCATGGATTGCCGACCACCATGCGGTCATGCTCAATCGCGAGACGCGACGTGTCGTGGCGACCTTCGCACGCATGACCTTCGTGCCCTTCTCGCCACTCGCCACAGCCGGTGGCAGCGGATTCGGCACCACTGAGACATATCAGCAGTGGGCCACCCTCATCGTGGCTCCACTCAGCCAGCAGCTGGCGGAAGAACCGCGGCACGGGCAACTGGACGTCACGGCCGACGAGCATGCCCGCCAGGCAGCGCTCGACGCACTCGGAATCGTTGGCACCGAGCCCGAGGAGCGATTCGACCGCATCGCCCAGCTTGCGAGTCAGCTGTTCGGCACGGCGTGCGCCATCACCTTCGTCGACCACGACCGGCATTGGACTAAGGCGCAAGTCGGCTGGAACCACGACGAGATTCCGCGGCAGGGCTCGTGCGCGACCATTGCGCTCAACTACGCCGGCGTCTATGCGGTCGAAGACCTCGACCGCGAAGATCGGGCGCCAGGTGGTGAGCCGCTCGACCACTTCGGCCTGCGCTTCTACGCCGGCTACGCCATCGAGTCGGGCTTCGGCGACCGTGTGGGTGTGCTCAGTGTCTTCTCCGCCGAGCCGCGACCCTGGAGCCTCGCCGAGAGCGAACTGCTGCGCGAGCTGGCCCTCCAGGTGCAGCGCGAGCTCACAGAACGGTGAATGATGGCACCATGACCAAGCATTGGACTCCGCTCGCAATCACCTGGCTCACTCTCGCGATCGCCGGGCTCGCGCTCAGCACGCTGTTCAACTCCCTCAGCGTGCTGCAGGCCCGCAACTTCTTCGCCGACTGGGTGGGCAGCGGCCCGGCGGTTACCTCGCTGACAGTCGACCTTCTCGTCGTGGCGATTGCCGGCAGCATCCTTGTGATCGTCGAGGCTCGGCGCCTCGGCATGCGCAGGGCGTGGCTCTATCTCGCCGTCTCCGGGGTCACGGCCTTTGCCTTCGGGTTCCCGCTCTTCCTCGCCATGCGCGAGAGACACCTCGTCGCCGCGCGTGCGGCGGAATCGTCACGCGAGCTCGACCTCTAGCCGAGGAACTGCGCGCTGAAGCCGCCGATGGAGTTCCAGAACAGGGCCGCGGCCGCGATGGGGAGCAAAATCGCCAGGGCACCCATGACCTTGCCCGGCCATGGGTTGAACAGCAGCGCGATGATGGCGAAGACAATGATGCCGACGACGAGTGCGGGTATGACTATCCACGACGCGAAGAACATGACGGTCGCGATCACTCCCGCCACAGTATTGCTGATCGCGATGATCGCCAGCCAGACCCCGAGCACCACCCACAGAACGAGGATTGCCGACGCGATGAGAGCGGTCGGGCCCGATCGTGCGAAGCGGCGGCGCTGCGTTGTGGGGTTCACCTCGGCTGTCATGCACACAAACTACACTGGAGAGAATGAGCTCCCTTCCGTATGACGCCACCGTTGTCACTGTCACCGGAGAGGAGACCAGCCTTGAGAGCCTGCGCGACAAGGCGCTCCTCGTCGTCAACGTCGCCTCCAAATGCGGCCTGACGCCGCAGTACGAGCAGTTGGAGCAGTTGCAGAAGCAGTATGGTCCGCGGGGCTTCCAGGTCGTCGGCTTCCCGTGCAACCAGTTCGCCGGGCAGGAGCCGGGCACGAACGAGCAGATCGCGGAGTTCTGCAGCGCGACCTACGGCGTCACCTTCCCGGTCTTCGGCAAGATCAAGGTGAACGGCAAGAAGAAGCACCCGATCTATGCCGCCCTCCGCGAGAAGGAGGATGCCGACGGCAAAGCCGGTCGCGTCAAGTGGAACTTCGAGAAGTTCCTCGTCGCGCCCGGGGGAGAGGTCGTTGGGCGCTTCCGTCCGTCGACCACCCCGGACGACCCACGGGTCGTCAGCGCCATCGAGGCAGTGCTGCCCGCCTAGGCCCTACTCGTCGCGCTGGCGTCCGCTCCACCGGGAGTAGAAGACGGCGAGGAAGGCGAGGCCGACGATGAAGGCGGCGATTCCGACGATGTACGCGGCGACACTGGGCCAGCCCCCCGGTCCGGTCGGGTCGATAAACGGGTAGGGGTACCAGCCCGAGGCCGCGCCGTGGATGAGCGTGAACGCGCACCAGGCGAGCGGGTAGGCAATGGCCGCACCGACCCACCTCCACGCGAGCTTCGCGCGCCCTGTCGCGAACAGCCAGTCGATGAGGATGTAGAGCGGGATCCAGACGTGCTCGACCTCGTTGGGCCACTGGATGCCGACATAGCCGGTCGGCGGGAGGCCGCGAAGCAGCAGATTGTAGACAACGCCGGTGACCACCGCGTAGGTGACGGTCGCCATGCGCACGCCCGTATAGAGAACGGTGTCGCGCTTGACCCGAAAGGCGAGTACGGCTCCCACCCCGAGCACGACAACGTTCATCATGCTGGACTGCACGGTGAAGTAGGAGAAGTACTCGCTGGGCACGAATACCTGGGCACCGAGCTGATCGGTGATCTGGGTGATGATCGCCGCGAGCACCAGCAGGGCTGCTGCCCCGCGGAGCACGCCGACGGTCTTGCGGGCAGAGGTCGCGGCCTCGGTTGACGACACTGTCATGGTGACCACGCTAGACCTCCTGGGCTCACCGTCGACGCTGTTTGGCCGGACGGTTCTGAGACTTCTTCGGAGCAGGCTTCTCGACGGGTGGGGCGACAGCCCCGCGGGAGCTGTTGGCCGTGCGCCCCCGCACGATGCCGATGAACTCCTCGACGAGATCCGTCGTGCCGTTCTCCAGCCAGACGAGGCAGATCAGCGTGGACGGTGCATCGAGAAGCGCGCGGGCGACCACGTCTTTGCGACTGTGCAGCCGCGCGACCGACTGCGGCATGACCGCGACGCCGACGTTGGCAGCGACGAGCTCGACCGCATCCCGCGGGTCGCCGTCGAGCACGTTCTCATCATCGAGATCGGCGATCGAGAGCTCTTCGAAGGCGGCGATCGGATGGTCCTTCGGGGCCACAACGACGGCCACCTCCTCGTAGAGGGGGATCGCGCTGAGGCGTGCGTGGTCGAAGGGCTCGCGCAACAGCGCGACGGTGGACTCGCCCGTGAGCAGGGACTGCAGGGCTTCGTCAGCGGACGCCGGGCGCAGCTCGATGGGGACTCGCGGCATCCGGTCTTTCCAGACTCGGACCCACTTCGCCGGGGTCGCGCCAGGCACGAAGGCGAGCACGAGGGATTCCGGCACGCGCTCAGGCTACCCTTGAGAGGTGCCAGACCAGACCATGAAGCCCGTGACCGCGGCAAAGAAGCTCGGGATCCTCCTTCCCGCAACGCCCGCGTCGTTCCAAGAGGGCGACGTGACGCGCACGGAATTCCTCGAGTTGCAGGCCAACCCGCCCGAGTGGCTCGCCGAGCTGCGTCGTAGCGGCCCGCACCCGCGTGCGGTGGTTGCCCAGAAACTCGGCATCTCCGCCAGCGGCCTGGCCCGCGGTGGCGCGAGCGATTCGATGACGACGGCCGAGATCAAGGCGCTGCTCGAGCAGAAGCCCGCCTGGCTCGTTGAGGAGCGCGCGCGGCAGGCCGCCGTGCGCGACGACGCGGAGCGGGTCAAGTTCGACAAGGCTGCGAAAGCCGAGCTCCAGGGCCGCTAGACCACTGCCCCCGCCCGACGGCACGCTCGTCTGCTGCCCATCGCGTCGGGGACCTCCAGAAGGTCTTCAGTCAGAACCAGTGCGTCGCGCCGGCAGGCTGGGAGAGTCCAACGCCTGGCGCGCCAGCAGCGTGGCGCCGGCGACCGCGGCCGGCATGACCACGATCGCCGCGAAGGGCACGAGGAATAGTAGATAGCAGGCCACGCCGAAGCCCACGCTGCGCGCCCGGGTGAGACCGAGCATCCGGCGGCGGTCACGCAGGCGCAGCCCGCGGGCGTCGAAGGCGAAGCCGGTCAACTCGAGAGCGAGGAACCAGCCCGCAAACAGCGCGCCGAGCACGGGCACCAGCGTCTGACCGAGCAGCGGGATGAATCCGCAGGCGAAGAGAACGAGGCTCGTCACGACCGTGATCACCAGCAGTCGGATGCCGTTGCTGATTCCCCGACCCACCCCGGCCCACGCGCTCTCCGCGAGTTCGACGGGGGCGCCCCCGAGCGACTCCTCCACCGCCCGCCAGATGCGCTCGTAGAAGGGATCACCAACGGCGAGCGTGATCGCCGTGTAGGTGTAGACGAAGAGCACCACCGTCAGGGCGAACACTGCGAGGCCCGCGCCGATGCGCACAAGCGGCTCGAGCTCCCATCCGCGGGCGAATGGCGTGAGCAGCGTCACGAGAGCATCAAGGTTGACGGCTACGAGCACGATCGCGACGACATAGACCGCGCCGACGATGAGGGCGGGCAGCGCTCCCAGCCACATGAGCCCGGGCCGGGTCGTGAAGGTGCGTAAGCCCTGAAAAAGAAGCCCAACTCCGCTGAAAAACTCCCGCACAGTGCGCATGGGACTCAGGCTGGCCGTCTAGGCCGAGCGGGTGAGCAGCTCGCGCTTCTCGTCGTGTGCGTCGAACCACTCCGCCACGTACCAGCACATCGGTACTACCCGGTAGGTCGTGTTCTTCTCCACGTCGTCAACCGCGTAGGCGACGATCTCGCCCGCGTAACCCTTGTTGCGGAACGACGGGTTGGTGAACGTGTGGTGGAACGAGATCTGGTTGCCGTTGACGTTGTAGTCGGCGACTGCCACGACCGTGTCGTCGATGCGAAGCACGTAGCGCTGGGCATCGGGTTCGTGGCTGAGTTGCTTCATGATTCCAGCGTACGCGGGTGGCTGGGAGGGCGCTGGATGCCCCAGCGCGCGCTATTCCAGAACCTCGTCGATTCCCTGGCCGGTCGGGTCCTCGGCGTATGCGTCCTCAAGCAGCTCGCCGCCGAGCGGCTCGCCCCGCCACTCCACCAGGTTCCATCCCGACTCGGGCGTCCCGTCGAGCACGACCATGCCGGTGTTGTCGAGCTCCTGGCGGGTGACAGAGATCGGCTCGATGTTGCGGGCCGTGCCGGCAACCCAGACGCGCATCGCTGCCGCGTGCGAGAACACAGCCGCGCTGCCCAGGCCGCTGAGCTGAGCAATGGAGGCGTCAAAGCGCTCGAAGAAGGCCACTCCGTCACTGGCACCGGGCATCATCCGCGCTCGGTCGCCCGAGCCCCACGCGAGACAGGCCCCGAGATAGGCCGTGTACGACGCGTGGTCGGTGGCCATCTCGAGGTCGCCAGCCTCGATCTCGTGCGTGCCGTCGAGGGTGGTGATCTCGAGGCCGAGCGCAGCGGCGAGGGGCGCAGCCGTATGCTGGGTGCGGATCAACGTTGACGCGAAGATCGCGTCGATATTCTCGCCCGCCAGCGCCGCAGGAATGCTGGCCGCCTGTGCGCGACCGCGAGCAGTGAGCCCTGGTCCGGGTCGAGCGGTGTCGAGCTCGCCGCGGACGTTCGCTGGAGTCTGGCCGTGGCGGATGAGAAGCAGTCGCATGATGCGACAAGCCTAGGTCGAGCGTGTGTCAGAACGCCGGGCTAGGGCAGGTCGAGCTCGTGGAAGTCGACGTCGGTGATCTCGTTCGACTCGGGCGCGTTCTCAGACACGATCTCATCCCGCTCGGTATGGGACGGAGTGCGAGGCTCGATGGGCATGTCGAGGTCGAACTCGAAGTTGTCGTCCTCGTCCCCGGTCATGTTCCCAGTCAATGACTCTCCGAGCCGTAGGTCAACCCTCTGTGGCTGTTACACGGCACTAATTGAGCACCGGTGTGACCGAGACGACGGCGAACGGCGTGTTGTCGCCGTCGGGCAGAACCTGCACGAGCAACTCGTAGTCGGCCGTCTTGCCGGTTGCCCGACACGTCGTCTGCGTGCCCAGCTCGGTGGAAGGAAGCGGGTCACACTGGACGGTCTCATAGCGCAACTCACTCTGCGCCGCGTCGAACCGGATCTTCTGCGCCATTCCTGCCGGCGTCAGCAGGTAGCCGAGCTGGTCCTCGGTGAACGGCTCGGTCATCCCCGCGGTGACGATGGGCTCTTCTGTCGGTGCGACCGAGACCTCGTCCGGTTGTACGACGGTGATCACGAGCACGGCGACGACAGCGGCCTGCACGACGAGCGCGACGAGAGTGACGAAGACGGCCACCGGGCTGGTGGTGAACAAGCGGACGAACACATGGACGGGCGGCACCACGCCGAGGATCGCCGGGGGAGTGCGCTCGAAGCCGCGCTTCTTCAACTGACTGCGGTCGATCGCCGCGAGCAGGATGGCCAGCACCACGGTGCCGAGCGCGAGCGCGGCGTGCACCAGGAGGTTGGAGAACTCGTCAGCGCTGTACTCCCACGACACGTACTGGTGCACCAGCAGCAACAGCGGAACGAAGGCATACAGCCAGATTGCGACGGTCGAGGCGCTGCCCGTCTCTCGGTGCGCCTGCCGGCTGCTCGCCGCCGAGCTGCCTCGGGAGAAGGGAACATACGATGCGTTCTGCCCGATGCGGTCGTACCCGGTGAAATCGGTGAGCGGCGCATTGACCGCGCTCGCGACAATGCCCTGGCTGCCAGAGCCCGGCGCGGCGGGGGGCGGGGCGGCCGCGGAACCGCGCACGTGCTGCGTCCAGCTAGACCCGTCCCAGTATCGCTGCAGGCGGGGGTCAGCGGGGTCGGGATACCACGAGGCAGGAATGCCGTGAACGTCGCTCATTGCCGCCTCCCGTACCGTAATCAGTCGAGTGTAGGGCGCGCTTCCGGCGCCGTGGCGTACTGCGACGCCCGCGTGGCGAGCTCGATGGATGCGGCGTTGGATTCGCGGGCCCTGGTACCGCTGCGGATGAGGTCGTGGACGACCGGAAGCGCCGAATTGTCGGGCTCCATCCCGCTCCGTCGCTGCAGGCCCTACTCCGATGCTCCGACCACTCCCGCGCAGCCGTGAACAAGCCCCGAGGGTAGACCCGTATGTCCCCGCGAGATACACGGTGACGCGGAAATAGAGCGCGGCAATCGGCATAGACTCGTGGGCGCAAGTATCGGAAGAAGTCTCGCCACGTTGGGTGTCAACATCAGAATCGTCAGCTACAACCTCCGCAAGAACGCCGCGAGCCACGAGCTCGCCGACCTCGTCTCGACGTGGGACCCCGATGTGCTCTGCTTGCAGGAGGCGCACACGGAATTCCTCCCCACCGAGATCGGCCCGCTCATCCTCGCCGACAGCACGAAGACCAACCGCCTCGGCCTGGCCGTCTACTACCGCGGCGAGCGCTTCGAGAAGCCGGAGTCGAAGAGCTTCGCACTCAAGAAGGCGATGCACGACATCCTCTTCGCCCCGACGCACGAGCGACTGCTCGCCACGAAGCTCTACGACAAGGAGGCGGGTCGTGAGATCATCGCGGCCTCGTTCCACGCCTCCCCACTAACCGCGCGCAACTCACTGCGCCGGCACCAGATCAAGGCGGCGCACGAGGCACTCACTGCAATTGGCGAGGGCCTGCCCGCGGTCATGGTCGGCGACTACAACTACCCGCTATTCACCGGCAAGCTCGTCAAGCACGTGGAGAAGTCGGGCTACGACCTGACCCTCAGTGACCGCCGCACCTACCTGCGCTACAAGATCTTCCGCGGGCACTTCGATTTCGTCACCTCGAGCGGCGTCACGATCCAGAAGGTGGAGACCCTGCCGCAGGGCGTCTCCGACCATCTGCCGATCATGATCACGGCGCACGTCGAGCGCGTCGGCGAGTAGACGCGTCGGGTCCGACGCCCGCAGCAACCAAACGAAAAGGCCCCGGAAAACCGGGGCCTTTTCGTTTCGTGCGCGAAGGGGGACTTGAACCCCCACGCCCTATACGGGCACTAGCACCTCAAGCTAGCGCGTCTGCCATTTCCGCCATCCGCGCGCATCTGGCACTCCGTGAAGAGTGGAGCACCGAGGTACGACAATAGCACCTCTCCGGATGCCCCTGTGACGACGGGTACCGTAGACCCATGGAACTCGAGACGACAGCCGCGATCGCCCGCGACCTCATCCGTTTCGACACCACGAACTACGGCGAGGGCCGGGCGAACGGAGAGACGGAGGCGGCCGAGTACCTTGGTGCCCACCTCGAGCGCCTCGGCCTCAGTCCCCAGTACGTCGACGCGGCGCCTGGGCGCACGAGCGTTGTGGCGCGCGTGCCCGGCGCCGACCCCGGCAAACCGGCTCTTGTCGTTCACGGGCACACGGATGTCGTGCCCGCCGACCCGGCGAACTGGACCGTCGATCCCTTCGAGGGCGTCCTGCGCGACGGAATGCTGTGGGGCCGTGGAGCGGTCGACATGAAGGACATGGACGCGATGATCATCGCGGCGCTCGGCGACATCCTCGAGGGCGGTCGCCAGCCAGCCCGCGACCTCGTCGTCGCCTTCTTCTCCGACGAGGAGAACGGCGGGGTCTTCGGCTCGCACTACCTCGTCGACAACCACCCCGAGCTCTTCGCCGGGGCCACCGAGGCGATCAGCGAGGTCGGCGGCTACTCGGTGACCTTCAACGGGCAGCGGGCCTACCTGCTGCAGACGGGAGAGAAGGCCCTCGTCTGGATCAAGCTCATCGCCCGGGGCACCGCCGCCCACGGCAGCCGGGTGATCCGCGACAACGCGGTGACGAGACTCGCCGAGGCCGTCGCCACCCTCGGACGGCAGGAGTGGCCAGTCGAACTGCTCGGCACGACCGAGCTGTTGATCGCCGAGATCGCCCGGATCATGGGCGTCGACCCGCAGCAGTCCGATCCCGACTCCCTCGTGCTCAGCACGGGAACGGCCGCCGGATTCATCCAGGCGAGCCTGCGCACGACCACCAACCCGACGCTTCTCAAAGCCGGCTACAAGCACAATGTGATCCCCGACACGGCCGAGGCGCTCATCGACATCCGCACCCTTCCAGGGCAGGAGCTGCAGGTGCTCGACCAGGTGCGCGGGCTTGTCGGACCCGACATCGAGATCGTCGTCATGCACACCGACATCGGCCTCGAGAACGCCTTCAGCGGAGCTCTCGTCGACTCGATGGTCGGTACCCTGGGGCGCCACGATCCCGACGCCGCAGTGCTGCCGTACATGCTCAGCGGGGGCACCGACAACAAGGCGCTCGCCAAGCTCGGGATCACCGGGTACGGCTTCGCCCCCCTGCGGCTGCCGCCCGAGCTCGACTTTCCCGGCATGTTCCACGGTGTCGACGAGCGCGTGCCGCTCGACGCACTAGTCTTCGGGAGGCAGGTTCTCGGCGACCTGCTGCTGACCTACTAGGAGAGATGCAATGAGCTTCATCGAGGCGATCATCCTTGGCCTCGTACAAGGGCTGACCGAGTTCCTCCCGATCTCGTCGAGCGCTCATCTGCGCATCGTGGGCGAGTTCCTGCCGTCGGCGACCGATCCGGGCGCGACCTTCACCGCGATCACCCAGCTCGGAACCGAGACCGCGGTCATCATCTACTTCTGGAAGGACATCACCCGCATCATCGGGCGGTGGTTCCGCCACTTCGGCAGCCGGGGTGGCGCGCACAGCGATGGCATCCCCAAGAACGACCCGGATGTGCGGCTCGGCTGGCTGATCATCATCGGCACCGTGCCGATCGTGCTCGTCGGCTTCTTCGCCCAGGAGTACATCCGCGATGTGTTCCGCAGCCTCTGGCTGATCGCGATCGTGCTCATCGTCTTCGGCATCCTGCTCGGCCTCGCCGACCTGCTCGGCCGACGCGCCAAGCCGCTGGAGGAGCTGGGCTATCGGGACGGGATCCTCATCGGCTTCGCCCAGATGCTCGCCCTCATTCCCGGGGTCTCCCGGTCGGGGGCCAGCACGAGCGCCGGGCTCGCGCTCGGCTACACCCGGCCGGCCGCGGCGCGATTCTCATTCCTGCTCGCCATCCCGGCCGTCTTCGGCAGCGGGTTGTACGAGCTGGTGCACAGCTTCGGTGAACCGGAAGGGGCCTACGGCTACGCCGAGACTGCCGTTGCCACGGTTGTCGCCTTCGGTGTGGGCCTCGCGGTGATCGCCTTCCTCATGAAGTACATCTCGTCGCACAGCTTCCTGCCGTTCGTGGTGTACCGGCTGCTACTCGGTGGCGCACTCATCGTGCTGTTGTCCCTGGGAGTGCTCCAGCCCCTCTAATCGGGCTAGGGCTTCCAGGGCTCGTCGCCCGCGGTGCCGTCGGTCTTGCCGTCGCCGCCGCGGCGAAGGTAGCGCTCGAACTCCTCGGCGATCGCCTCACCGCTCGCCTCGGGGGAGTCCACGGTGTCGCGCGCCTGCTCGAGCTGCTCGATGTACGACGACATGTCGTCGTCGTCCGAGGCCAGAGCGTCGATTCCGGTCTCCCACGCCTGCGCTTCGTCGAGCAGGTCGCCGCGGGGGATCACCAGGTCGGTGATCTCCTCGAGCTTGTCGATCAGCGCGAGCGTCGCCTTGGGCGAGGGTGCGTTGTGCACGTAGTGCGGCACGGATGCCCAGATCGAGACGGTGGGAATACCGACGCGCTCCGCCGCGTCCGCGAGCACCGACAGAATGCCGACCGGCCCCTCGTAACTACTGCGCTCGAGGCTGAACTCGGCCCGCAGAGCATCGTTCTCCGTGCTGATGAAGGTCGAAATCGGGCGGGTGTGCGGCACGTCGGCGAGCATCGCCCCGAGGAACACGACGCCGCCGATGCCGTGGGACTCAATGGCGTCGATGATCTCGGCACTGAAGGTCTTCCACCCGCGCGACGGCTCCGTACCAGTGAGCAGGTAGACCGAGCCGGCCTCGGGCACGACCGGACCGAACATCGTGACCGAGGGCCAGATGAGCTCACGGCGGCCGTTCTCATCGAGCGCCACGGACGGCCGGTTGAACTGGTAGTCGAAGTAGTCCTCCGGCTCGATCTCGAGGATGGGCAGCACCTCAAGCTGCTCCTTGAGGGTGTTCACCGCGCCGCTGGCCGCCTCGCCCGCGTCGTTCCATCCTTCGAAGGCGACGACGAGCAGTCGGCCCTTCGAGAATCCCGGAGTCGATGACACGCAATACCCACCTCTCGGCGCCGTCGACGCCTCACTCCCAACAATAGAACTACCCGTACGATTGTCCGTTGTGACCTCACTCCGCCCCGCCGCCGTTCTCTGGGATATGGACGGCACGCTCGTCGACACGGAGCCCTACTGGCTGGTCGCCGAGATCGAACTCGTCGCCTCCTTCGGCGGCGTCTGGACGGTTGAAGACGGCATGCAGCTGGTCGGCACCGGGCTCTGGCACTCGGCCCGCATCTTCCAGGGCAGGGGCGTCGACCTCAGCGAAGACGAGATCGTGGAGCGCCTCACCAGCCGTGTTCTCGATCAGGTGGCGGTGCGCGTGCCGTGGCGTCCCGGCGCCCGCGAGCTACTCACCGAGCTCGTCGAGCTGGGCATCCCCACGGCGCTCGTCACGATGTCGACGCGCCGAATGGCCGAGACGATCGCCGCATCGATCGGCTTCACTGGATTCTCGGCGATTGTCGGCGGCGACGACGTCGAGCACAGCAAGCCGCATCCCCAGCCCTACCTCCTCGGCGCCGAGGCCCTCGGAGTCTCTGCGACCGACTGCGTCGCGCTGGAGGACTCCCCGCCCGGCGTCGCATCGGCCGTGGCGGCCGGTGCGGTCGTGGTGGCGGTGCCGATGCACGTGCAGCTCGAGGATGACGCCCGCTATGAGCTGCGCGACATGAGCGGGCTCACCGCATCCGATCTTTTTGACATCTACACAGCGAGGCGCGCATGAGCCAAGTATTCCGACGGCAGAGCGGCCCCTTCCGGGCGGGCGACCGCGTGCAGATGACCGGCCCCAAGGGTCGTCTCAACACCATCACCCTCGAGGCGGGGGCCGAGTTCCACACGCACCAGGGCTTCGTGAAGCACGACGACGTCATCGGCCTGCCCGACGGCTCGGTCGTGCTGAGCAACAACGAGGTCGAGTTCCTCGCCCTGCGCCCCCTGCTCACCGACTTCGTCATGTCGATGCCCCGCGGCGCCGCCATCATCTACCCCAAGGATGCGGCGCAGATTCTCGCCGTCGGCGACATCTTTCCGGGAGCGACGGTCGTCGAGGCCGGCGTCGGCAGCGGCGCCCTATCGCTCTGGCTGCTGCGCGCCATCGGGCCGGACGGCGAGCTGAAAAGCTTCGAGCGCCGTGAGGAGTTCTCGACCGTCGCCCGGGGAAACGTCGAGGCCTTCCTCGGGGCTTCGCCCGAGAACTGGTCGATCACGCTGGGCGACCTGACGGATGCCCTGCCCACCGTCACCGAGCCCGGCAGCGTCGACCGCGTCATCCTCGACATGCTCGCGCCCTGGGAGTGCCTCGACGCCGTCTCGCTCGCCCTCAAGCCCGGGGGAGTACTGGTCTGCTACATCGCGACCGTCACGCAGCTCTCGCGTGTCGCCGAGGCGATCCGGTCAACGGGCAACTTCACCAATCCCGACTCGAGCGAGACGATGATCCGCGGGTGGCACGTCGAGGGCCTCGCCGTGCGGCCCGACCACCGCATGATCGGGCACACCGGCTTTCTGCTCACCGCGCGGCGTCTCGCCCCCGGCACGGTGCTGCCGGAGCTCAAGCGACGCGCCTCGAAGAGCGACTTCAGCGACGAGGATGTCGAGCTCTGGACCCCGGGTGCGCTCGGCGACCGCCAGGCCAGCGACAAGCGCCTGCGCAAGACGGCGCGCGAGGCCACCCGGGCCGCGGATGCCGCCAAGTCGGCCGCCGCAGACCAGTAGAGTTATCTAGTTCCCGGGCCGTCAAAGAAAGAGGATTCGTGCGCAAGATCATCGCGCTGACCGCTGCAGCTGGCCTGCTCGTCACACTCGCAGCCTGCTCCACGAGCGCTCCGTCGGGAGCGTGCGAGCCCCTCGCAGGTGCCGGTGACGCCTCGAGCACCATCACGACCTCCGGCAGCTTCGGTGTCGACCCCGCGGCCGACTTTCCGACTCCGCTGATCGCCACCGACGTCGAGGCGTCAGTTGTCGACGCCGGACAGGGCGCCACTGTCCATCCCGGCGAGTACGCGCTCTCGCAGGTGACCCTCTACGCCGGTGCGACCGGCGAGAGACTCACCTCAACGAGCTATGTCGCATCGGAAGCCTTTGTCGTGCGCGCCGGCAAGGGAAGCAGCAAGCTGAACGCCGCGCTCGCCTGCCAGACGGTGGGATCGCGCGTCGCCGTCGCTGCGGCCGGCAGTGATCTGTACGGCTTTGCGGGCATCAGCGAGCAGACCTTCGAGGCAGACGAGACCGTTGTCGTCGTCTTCGACATTCAGGACTCGATTCTCGGCAAGGCCTATGGAGTCGACCAGGTTCCCCAGCAGGGAATGCCCGCGGTCGTGACCACGCCGGACGGCCAGCCCGGGGTAACCGTGCCCGGCGACGATGCCCCGAAGACTCTGAGGATCGCCGTGCTCAAGCAGGGCGAGGGGGCGACTCTGGACGAGGGCCAGACAATCTACGCGCACTACCTGCGCCTGGACTGGGACGACCCCAAGTCGGCCGCGTCGACCAAATCGACCTGGGATGACTTCGGCTCCCCGGAGCCCCTCAGTCTGACCCCTCTCAACACCAGCACCGGAGTCGGGCTCACCGCCGGCCTGCTCAAAGCGTTGGTGGGCCAGAAGGTCGGATCACAGATTGTGGTCGTTGTGCCGCCCGCGTTCGGCTTCCCCGATGGCGCGACCGTGCCCGAAGGAGTCTCGAGCACCTCGACGCTCGTCTACGTTGTCGACATTCTCGGAGTAGTCAAGTAGTCCCTTCCGCATAAGAACCGACATCGGCCGGGTGTCCCCAACCTAGGATTCTCTCGTGCCCCCTGAAAGCTCTACCGCCAAGGTCCCCGTCGAAGAACGGCTGTTCAGCCTTGTTCTCGCGCTGCTGGCAACCGAGAACGGGCTGACCAAGAACGAGATCCTGTCGACCGTGCAGGGCTACCGCCAGAGCTACGACCACTCCGGCGACAACGCCAACCTCGAGCGCAAGTTCGAGCGCGACAAAGACGACATCCGCGAGCTCGGCGTGCCGCTCGAGACCGTGCAGGCGCCCGGCGACCCTGGCAACAACCAGAACCTGCGTTACCGCATACCGCGCGGCGCCTACGAGCTGCCCGTCGACGTGAGCTTCTCTGCTGAGGAGACGACCGTGCTCAACCTCGCCGCCATGGTCTGGCGCGAAGGGTCGCTGAGCGCCGAGTCGCGGCGCGCCCTGCTCAAGCTGCGCTCGCTCGGGGTGACGGCCGATGAGCCCGTGCTCGGCTATGCCCCGCGGGTGCGCGTTCGTGACGCCGCCTTCGAACCCCTCAGCGCCGCGCTCGAGAAGCGTGCCTGGGTGCGCTTCAGCTACCTCAAGCCGGGCGAGAGCGAGGCCCGCGTGCGCACGGTCAAGCCGCTCGCCCTCATCCAGCACCAGGGCCGCTGGCACCTCTACGCGCATGACGACGAGGGAGTGTCGAAGACCTTCCTGCTGCGCCGCGTGATCAGCGCCGTGTCGACCACGGGCAAGACCTTCGAGCCCCTCGAGGGCAACCAGTCGGAGCTCGCGCTGGCCGAACTCGAAGAGGTGTGGAACAGCCACGTCGCCTTTGTCGAAGTCGAGCCGGGTTCAGACGCCCACACCCGGCTCGGCAAGCGTCGCGGCACGGTAGTCGCGCAGACCGGAGAGCTCGAGCTGCACTACTCCGACGTCAATATCTTCGCCGACGAGCTTGCCGGCTTCGGCCCCGAGGTGCTCGTCGTCTCGCCGCCCGAGCTGCGCGCCGCCGTCATCGCGCGCCTCGAGAGGACGGCCGCCGATCATGCCAGCTAAGAAGCCAACTCCGCTGCAGGCGCAGGACAAGCTCACCTTTCTGCTCTCCCTCGTGCCGTACCTCGTCGAACGCGATCGGGTGAGCGTTGCCGAGGTTGCCGCCCACTTCGGCGTTAAGGCGGAGCAGATTCGCGAGGCCGTGCGCCTCATCGCCGTCTCCGGCGTGCCGGGGGAGACCCACACCTACCAGTACGAGGACCTCTTCGACATCGCCTGGGACGACTTCGAGGAGAACGACCAGATCGTCATTACCAATCACGTCGCAATCGACGACTCGCCCCGCTTCAGCGCGCGCGAGGCCTCGGCCCTCATCGCGGGCCTGCAGTACCTGTCGTCGTTGCCCGAGAACGCGGATCGCGCCGCGGTCGCATCCCTCATGTCGAAGCTGTCGCGCGGGGCCTCCGGATTGCCGAGCCAGGTCGCGGTCGAGAGCGGCGAATCGGATGACGCTCTCGCTCTCATCCGCGAGTCGGTCGCCAAGAGGGTGCAGCTCGAGTTCGACTACCTCAGCTCGACGGGGGAGCGCGAGCGCCGCCGCGTCGACGCCCTGCTCGTCGAGTCGGTCGACGCCGACTGGTATCTGCGCGGCTGGTGCCACCTGCGCGAGGCGATCCGCACCTTCCGCCTCGACCGCATCTCGAACCTCACGATCACCACCGAGCCGATCAGTCACACCGCGGGTGATGTCACCCTGCCCGAGACACTGTTCGAGGGATCGGCCGACGACCTCGTGGTGACCATCGACGTGTCGGCCAGCGCCGAGGCGCTGCTCGCCGACTACATCCCGGATGGCGCGGTACGCACTGAGGTGGACGGCCGTGTGCGAACGGCCGTGCGCGTCAGCCACTACCACGGCCTCAAACGCCTCATCGCGAGTATGCCGGGGGTAGCGACCGTGGTCGAGCCGCCCGAGGCGCGGCAGATCGTCGCCGACTGGGCCAGTGCGGGCGCCGCGCGGTACCACGGATGATGGCCCTCGTCTGGGTCGGGCTCGTGGTTAGCCTGCTGGTCACCCTGGCCGTCTGCGGCCTGTTGCTCGCGCGAAAGTTCGTCGCGCTGCTGCAGGCGTTCGCCGACTTCGTCAGCCTGCCGGCCATCCTCGACGGCGTGCACCGTGCCGACCCCGAGCCGCGACCGAGACCAGCGGTGCTGCGGCCCCGCGGGGAGGTCGCTGCCGAGCGCGATGCGCGGCGCGTGCGATCCCACGAGCGGCGTCGGGCGCGGCGCGAGGCGCGGCTGGCCCGCGGACGCCGCATCGTGGCGGTCGATGTGACAGCACGCGACTGGTTCTCGTCGTAAACTAGAAGCCCCGCAGGTTCGAGTAAAGGGAAGCACAATGTTCAGTGGCCTCACCGGTTGGCACGCCCTCATCCTTCTTGCGATCATCCTGCTTCTTTTCGGCGCGCCCAAGCTCCCGGCTCTCGCCCGCAGCCTCGGCCAGTCCATGAAGATCTTCCGCTCGGAGATCAAGGACGCGAAGACCGATGATGTCGTGGCTGAGGACGCGGGCGACACGCCCCCCAGCTCCAAGAAATAGCCACCGTGGCAGCGCGTCAAGGGCGCGGTCGCAATCGCGAGGGGCGCATGTCGCTCGCCGAGCACCTCATTGAGCTGCGCAAGCGGCTGACCATCTCGGCGGCGGTGATCCTGCTCGGTGCCATTGGCGGATTCTTCCTCGCGCCCTACGTCATCGACGGCATCCGCACCCCGATCAACGAGATCGCCGAGCAGCGCAACGCGCAGATCGTCTACACCGGCGTCACCGAGTCCTTCGACCTGCGTGTGCTCATCGCCGTGACGATCGGACTCATCGTGACGAGCCCCGTCTGGCTCTACCAGATCTTCGCTTTCCTCGTTCCCGGGCTGACCGGCCGAGAGAAGA
>JAAFHU010000089.1 GCA_013297645.1 Actinomycetota bacterium | reverse complement strand
CTCTAGACGCATGTTCATCGGACTTCCACTCCTGCCTCGGCCAGCGCGCTCTTCACATCGCCGACCGTCAGTTCACCGTTGTGGAACACGGATGCGGCCAGCACCGCGTCCGCCCCGGCCGCGACCGCGGGCGCGAAGTCTCCGACCGCGCCGGCCCCGCCGCTCGCGATCACCGGCACGGAGCTGATCTCGCGCATCGCCGTGATCAGCTCGAGGTCGAATCCGGCCTTGGTGCCGTCGGCGTCGATCGAGTTGACGAGCAGCTCGCCCGCGCCGCGCTCGATGGCCTCGCGCGCCCAGTCGAGCGCGTCGAGGTCGGTCGTCTCGCGGCCACCGTGCGTCGTGACGACGAAGCGGCCCTCGTGGCGCTTGACGTCGAGACTGAGCACGAGCACCTGGGCGCCGAAGCGGTCGGCGATCTCGCCCACGAGTTCGGGGCGCGCGATGGCGGCGCTGTTGACGCCGATCTTGTCGGCGCCGTGGCCCAGCAGCTTGGCGACATCCTCGGTGCTGCGCACCCCGCCGCCGACCGTCAGCGGGATGAAGACTTGCTCGGCCGTCTGGCGCACCATGTCGAACATCGTGTCGCGGTTGTCGACCGTGGCCTTGACGTCGAGGAAGGTCACTTCGTCGGCGCCCTGCTCATAGTAGGTGCGCGCGAGTTCTACCGGGTCTCCGGCGTCGCGCAGATTGAGGAAGTTGACTCCCTTGACCACCCGCCCGGCGGCGACGTCGAGGCACGGGATCACCCGCGTGACGACGCTCATCAGATCCTCGCGGCGTGCACAGCGGTTACGAGGATCGCGCGGGCGCCTATCTCGTAGAGCGCGTCCATGATGTGGTTGGTGTCGGCCTTCGGCACCATGGCGCGCACGGCCACCCATTCCTCGTCCTGTAGCGGCGAAATGGTCGGGCTCTCGAGGCCCGGGGTGATCGCGGCCGCGGCCTCGAGCAGGGTCCTCGGCACGTCGTAGTCCATGAGCACGAACTGGCGGGCGACGAGCACGCCCTGCAGGCGGCGCTGCAGCGTGGCGATGCCGGGCTTGGCGGCATCCGTGCTGATGAGGACGGCGCTGGACTCGAGGATCACCGGTCCGAAGATCTCGAGGCCCTGCGCGCGCAGCGTGCTGCCGGTGCTCACCACGTCGGCGACGGCATCAGCCACACCGAGCTTGACGGCCGACTCGACGGCGCCGTCCAAGCCGACCATGGTCACCTGCACGCCGTTGCGCGCGAGGAAGTCGCCGACGAGTGCGACGTAGCTCGTCGCGACGCGCAGGCCTGCGAGGTCGCTCAGCTCGGTGAAGCGGCCGGGTGCCCCTGCGAAGCGGAAGGTGGAGTCGCCGAAATCGAGGCTCGAGATCTCTGTCGCAGGGCTG
Source organism: Actinomycetota bacterium (assembly GCA_013297645.1). Classification (GTDB taxonomy): domain Bacteria; phylum Actinomycetota; class Actinomycetes; order Actinomycetales; family Microbacteriaceae; genus Conyzicola. The sequence continues at coordinate 8,299 of JAAFHU010000089.1, read as the reverse complement.
CGGGAGTCGAGCAGCAGGTCGCGTCCCGTGATGCCGACGTCGAGTGCGCCCGACCCGACGTATGTAGCGATGTCGCGGGGTCGCAGGTAGAAGAACTCGACATCGTTGCGGGTATCGAGGGCGCTCAGGGCGCGGGGGTCACGGCGACCGGTGTACCCGGCCTCCTGCAGCATGTCAGCCGCGGTCTCGCTCAGCGAACCCTTGTTGGGCACTGCAATTCTCAGCATGGAGTGGTCTCTCTATTCGGATCGGTCTGGGGACGTCGTCTATAGATGTCGCCAGATGTCCGCTGGGGTGAGACCCTTCGCGATCATCATGACCTGCAGGTGGTAGATCAACTGCGAGATCTCCTCGGCCGTCTCGGCGTCGGACTGGTACTCGGCCGCCATCCAGACCTCGGCCGCCTCTTCGACGACCTTCTTGCCGATCGTGTGCACTCCCCCGTCGAGCTCCGCGACGGTGCCGCTGCCCTCGGGGCGCGACACGGCCTTCTCGCTGAGTTCAGCGAACAGCTCGTCGAAGGTTTTCACGGGTGCAACGTTACTAGGGTTGCGGATGCTCAGCGGGTCACGCGTCGCGGCTACCCCTGAGCAATCGCGGCCGTGCGTCGCCAGCGTATGGCGAGCACGATGATGGCGACCAGGCCGGCGATCTCGATCGTCGAGTAGAAGGCGTACGACGGGGTCACCCCGACCAACAACGAGGAGCCCTGCACCACGAGCATGAACGCGGCGGCAACAATGCTAGCGATGCGGGCGACGCGGCGCGAGGCAACGCGGGTGACGAGCACCATCGCGATCGGGATCTCCATGAGCACGGACGACGCCAGCAGGAACGGCGGCGTGATCTCGATGTCGCCGGCATGGCCCTCGATGAGCGAACGCACGAGCGAGGGGTCGTGCAGGCCGATCACGTCGCAGTAGATGAAGTTCAAAAGGACGAACAGCCAGACGAGCGAGAGCAGGCTGTGGCGGTCCAGGGCGGGGCGGGTGGTAGGCACGGGCTATCTCATTTCTTCGTAGGGATGCGGCGGAAAGCGGTCGAGACGCTGCCGAGTCCAAGGAGGACAACGACCGCGATGATGATCCAGCCGACGATCTCGGTGCCTGCCGGCCATCCGATTCCGTCGAAGTAGGCGGGGTTGAGCAGTCCCCCGCGCACCGCGATCACCACGGCAGCGGTGAACAGGACGGTGAGCAGCAGGCTCGCGAGGGCCTGCGGCACGCCCCAGCCGACGTAGTAGCCGATCACGTCGAAGGCGATGGCGACGGCCGCAAAGACGACGACGATGAGCAGCGCACCGGAATTCCACAGCGTCGGATCAATGACCCCGACCGTCGTCGCCTGCAGAACCATCAGCACGGCCGTGATCACCGCGGTGACGGCGGAGCCGCCGATGATCGAGCCGAGGTCGATGCGTCGCGCGGGCAGCTCGGGCAGCGACGCGGGATCCCACGGGGTCCGACGGGCGCGCATTGACGGACTGCGCTCGATGAGGGCGAAGACCAGTGTTGTCCAGACGGCGAGGTGCAGCGCGACGAGGAGGGCGGCGTTCGCGGCAACGAGGAGTGCGCTGCCGAGTCCGGCATCCGCGCGGAAGTCGGCGATGGCGGCGGCAAGGAAGACGATCGGCACGACCGAGGACAGCAGCACCGCCAGCACGCGGCGGTAGTCGGGGAAGAGCCCCGGACCGATGAGGTGCAGCGGGCGCTCCGAGTACGCGGCCGCGAGGGTGTCTGGATGCCCGAGCGACCGCAGCGCCGCGACTTCACCCCGCTCCTCCTGAGCATCGGCGATGGCGGCCCGCAGCTCGAGCTCGATCTCGGATCGCTGCACGGGCGGGATGCTGCGCAGCGTGGCAGCGACGTAGCGGTCGGTGAGCGAGTTCATCGGGTCTCTTCCTTCAGGGTGGCGAGTGCGGAGTGCAGAGCGGTGAAGTCGGCGGAGAGCATGTCGGCGAGGGCCATGCCGTCGGCGCTGGTGAGGTAGAACTTGCGCGGGCGGGACTCCTCGGTGTTCCACTCGCTCGTGAGCAGCCCCTGCTTCTCGAGGCGGCGCAGAAGCGGGTAGAGGGTGTTGGCGTCGACGTCGAAGCCACTCCCCTGCAGGCGTTCGAGCAGCGCGTAGCCATAGTCGGCACGCCGCAGGATGAGAAGGCAGGCGAGCACCGCCGTGCCCCGGCGCAGCTCCTGGCGGTGCGTGGCCAGTGCGTCGTCTTCTATCATGCGACTAACTATAGTGTGTGACACACAGTATGCAAGCACAAAAGAGGCCGCGACCAGAGAGTCGCGGCCTCGAGAGTTCTAGCTGACGCCCAGAAGGTCGATAACGAAGGTGAGCGTGCGACCCGAGAGGCGGTGTCCCCCACCGGCGGGACCGTAGGCGAGGGCGGGCGGGCAGATGAGCTGGCGGCGGCCGCCGACCTTCATGCCGGGAATTCCCTCCTGCCAGCCCTTGACGAGCTGGTTGAGCGGGAAGTTCGCCGACTGGCCGCGGTTCCAGCTGGAGTCGAACTCCTCGCCGGTCTCGAAGTCGACGCCGAGGTAGTGCACGTCGACGGTGGATCCGGGGGTGGCAACGTCTCCGGTGCCCTCCTCGAGATCGATGATGACGAGCTCGGTGGGCTCCGGGCCCTCGTAGAACTCGACCTCGGGCTTGGTACGTGGTGAATCAGTCATGAGCCAAGTCAATCAGAGGTCGAGCGATACCGCCGTCTCGAGGGCGACCTCGATCGACGTCATCCAGCCCGCCTTGAGACGGTCGTGGGTGCCCGAGTAGAGCGAGGCGCCCTCGACGAGGTTGCTCGAGGTCGAGCAGATCATGCCGGCACGCAGTCCGCGCAGGCGGGCGACGACGTAGAGGGCGGAGCTCTCCATCTCGACGTTGAGGATGCCGAGCTTGTTGAGGGTGTCGATCCACTCGGGCGTCTCGGCGTAGAAGGCGTCATCACTCGCGTTGATGCCGCTGTGCACCTGCGTCTCGGTGCCGGCCGTCAGCTCGAGGGCGATGCGCTTGAGCTCCAGCGCGATCGCCAGGTCGGGCACCGCGGGGAATCCGGGGTGCGCGTACGCCGCCGTCGTGCCGTCATTGCGCAGCGACCCTTCGCTGATGAGCAGGTCGCCGGGCACGATACCCGGCTGCAGACCAGCGGACGAGCCCACGCGAATGAAGGAGGTCACGCCGACCCGCGCCAACTCCTCGACCGCGATGGCGGTGGAGGGGCAGCCCATGCCCGTGGAAGTCGCCGTGATGTGCTTGCCCTTGTAGTAACCGGTCATCGTGCGGTGCTCGCGGTTGTGCGCGATGTCCTTCACGTCGGTGAGGAACTCGGCGATGAGCGGCACCCGGAAGGGGTCACCCGGTAGCAGGGCGACCGAGCTCACCTCGCCCGGCGCGATGCCGATGTGGAACTGGCGCACTCCGACGCCTTCCGCGCTCTTGTCAACGGTGCTCATGATTCTCCTGTCTCACAGGTCGAGTCATACGGCGGGTGCACGCGGCTCTGCTCCTCTTGATGGCGAGGATAGCGAGCTGCTGTTTCGGGCAGATTGCGCGATCTACAGTGGTGCCATGGCATACAGGCGCAATCCGGGACTGCTGCACTCCCTTCCGGCGCTCCTCATCGGACTTGTGCTTGTGGTCGGCGGGATCGCGCTCTTCCTCAACGAGGGCCTGACCCATCAGCTGGTCCGGACTGCGCGGTACGCCATGCCCGAGTGGGCTGCAGTGCTCATTGCCGTCGCACTCGGTGCGGCGATCCTCGCCTTCGGCATCCTCTCGCTGCGCCAGACCTGGCGCGAGGTCAGGCACCGGCCCACCCGCGACCAGTGGTTGGGCTACTGAGCCGGACTAGTGCGGGTGATCCGCGGCAGCCGCGCGCAGCGCCGCGATGTTCGCCTCGGGGTCGCCGGAGAAGACGCTCGATCCCGCGACGAAGGTGTCGGCGCCCGCCTCGGCGGCGATGCCGATGGTGTCGAGGGTGATTCCCCCATCCACCTGCAGCCACAGGTCGAGGTCGCCGCGCGCCGCGCGCAGGGCCACCAGCTTGGGCATGACCGACTCGATGAAGCTCTGGCCGCCGAAGCCGGGCTCGACCGTCATGACGAGCACCTGGTCGAACTCAGGCAGCAGTTCGAGAAAGGGCTCGACCGCGGTGCCGGGCTTGAGGGCGATGCCGGCCCGGGATCCGATCTCCCGAAGTCGGCGGGCGAGCGACACCGCATCGCGCGCGGCCTCGGCGTGGAAGGTGACCGAGAAGGCGCCGAGCTCGGCGTAGCCGGGTGCCCAGTGGTCGGGATCGTCGATCATCAGGTGGATGTCGAGGGGAATACCCGAGAGGGCCTGCAGCCGCTCGACCGTCGCCGGCCCGAAGGTGAGGTTGGGCACGAAGTGGTTGTCCATGACATCCACGTGCACGAGGTCGGCCGTCTGGATGCGGCCGAGCTCGCGCTCGAAGTTCGCGAAGTCCGCGGCGAGGATGCTGGGGTTGATTCGTGCGGGCATGCTGCCACCCTAACGAGTCGCACCTGCGGGAACCATCCAACCGAGCAGCGGCGTTGTCTGCAGCACGATGAGGATCGTCAGCAGCACGAGCAGGCCGAGGCTCCAGCCGACGAGGCGGCGGAACAGCGTGCTCTCTGAGCCCTCGAGGCCGACCGCGGCCGAGGCAACGGCGAGGTTCTGCAGCGAGAGCATCTTGCCGAGCACGCCGGCCGAGGTGTTCGATGCCGCCATGACGAGCGGGGGCAGCCCGGTCTGCTGCGCGGCCGTCACCTGCAACTGCCCGAAGAGCGAATTGGATGCGGTGTCCGATCCCGTGATCGCCACGCCCAGCCAGCCGATCACCGGCGACAGCACCGCGAAGAAGCCGCCCGCCGAGGCGAGCGCGAGGCCGAGGGAGCCGGTCTGCCCCGAGAGGTTCATGACGAAGGACAGGGCGAGAACGGTCGAGACCGTGAGGATTGTCCAGCGCAGCTGGCCGAGCGTGAGCCGGTACTCGCGTGCGGCAGCGCGCGGGCTGAGCCGGTAGACGATCGCCGTGATGATGCCGGAGAGAAAGAGCAGCGTGCCCGTCGCCTTGAGGTGGTCGAGGTGGAAGGTCTGGGCGCCCACGACCGCGCCCGACGGCGTGTGCACATCGAGGAAGGGCCACGAGAAGGTGACGGTTCCGACCGCTGCGAGCCACTCCTTGATGACGGGAATCTGCGCCACCGAGAAGATCGCGATGATGACGGCGTAGGGCATGACCGCCAGCACGACCTGCTTCGCGGGCGGGCGCTCCTCGCTCGGCAGCACTCCCGCGTCGTCGTCATCGTCGTGCGCCTCAGCCGGGGTCCAGAAGCGCAGCATCACCAGCACGGCAAGCATGGTCGCGATCGAGGCGACGACATCCGTCAGTTCGAAGGCGAAGAAGTTCGAGGTGAGAAACTGGCTCGTCGCGAAGACGATGCCGGCGACGACGGCGATGGGCCAGGCCTGGCGCACGCCGCGCCGCCCGTCGACGATGAAGACGAGGATGAGCGGCACGATCACCGCAAGGAACGGCGTCTGGCGGCCCACCATCGACGAGAGGTCCTGCGCTGGCAGTCCGGTCACTCCGCTGAGGGCCACGATTGGTGCGGCGAGGGCGCCGAATGCCACCGGCGCCGTGTTGGCCAACAGCGACGCGATCGCCGCCTTGAGCGGCTTGAGACCGGCTGCGATGAGCATGGCGGCCGAGATCGCCACGGGAGCACCAAAGCCCGCGAGCGACTCCAGCAGAGCGCCGAAGCAGAAGGCGATGAGAACGGCGAGCACCCTGAGGTCGCCGCTGATCGACCTGATCGTGCGGCCAAGCACGGCGAACCAGGGCGTCGCGGCCGAGAGCCGGTAGATCCACAGGGCGTTGACGAGTATCCAGAGAATCGGGAACAGCCCGTAGAAGGCGCCCTCCGCTGCCGCGCTCATCGCCTGCAGCACGGGCATCTGCCAGCCGAGAATCGCGGTGAGCAGGGCAATCGCCAGAGCGGCGAGGGCGGCGAAGGCCGCCTTGACCCGGAAGACGCCCAAGAGCACGAAGAGAACCAGCACAGGCAGCGCTGCGAGGAGCGCCGAGAGGAGGAGTGAACCGAGGATCGGAGCAGTCAGCTGTTCGAACATGCGGCTACTATCCCGCGATTCGAGCGGCTAGATCAGGCCTTTAGTCCCTTGGTGAGCAGCTGGATGAACATGCCGTCGGTGCCGTGGCGGTGGGGCCAGAGCTGCACGTGCGACGCCTCCGGCAGATCGAGCGGCGAGGTCGTGACAGAGTCGAGCACAGCCTTCGTGTCGAGCCGGCTGACACTCGGCCATTTCTTCAGCGCACCCTCGACGATCACCTTCGTCTCGGCGAGATGCGGAGAGCAGGTCACATAGGCGAGGATGCCGCCCGGCGTGAGCGCCCGCAGCGCCGAGTCGATGAGACCGGCCTGCAATCCCGCCAGCTGTGCCACGTCGCGCGGCTGCTTGCGCCAGCGCGCCTCGGGGCGTCGGCGCAGCGCGCCGAGCCCCGTGCACGGCGCGTCGAGCAGGATGCGGTCAAAGCTGCCCGGGTGCAGGTCGCCGATGGCCGTGCCGTCGAGTTCGAGCACCTCCGGCGGATTCTCGAACACGGCCAGCGCATTGCGCACGAGCTGGGCGCGCGCGGGCACGAGCTCGTTGGCGGTCATGACGGCTCCCCCGACGAGCGCCTCAGCGGTGAGCAGTGCGGCCTTGCCGCCCGGTCCGGCGCAGAGGTCGAGCCATCGCTCGCCGGCGACAATGGGCCGTGCGCGGCTCAGAGCGAGCGCGGCGAGCTGTGATCCCTCATCCTGCACGCGGGCGCGCCCCGCGCGCACCGCCTCCAGCTGCAGCGGATCCCCAGAGTCGAGCACGGCACCGACGGGCGAGAAAGCGGCGGTGTAGGCGTCGAGCTCGTCGACGGTCGCATAGCCGGGCAGAGCGGTGACGCTCACCCGGGGCGCGACGTTGTCGGCCTCGATGAGGTCGGCCAGCTCATCCTCGCGGCCCTCCGCGGCCAGCGCCGACTTGAAGGCGCGCACGATCCAGAGCGGGTGGGACTCGCGAATCGCAAGCGCGTTGTCGCCGCTGACCCCGGCCTGGGCGCGCTCGAGCCACTCCTGCGGGGTCGACCGCGTGATCGTGCGCAGTACGCCGTTGACGAAGCCGACCGCGCTGTTTGATCCGACCGTCTTCGCCAGCTGCACCGACTCGTCGACGGCCGCATGCTGGGCGACCCGCATCGACAGCAGCTGGTGGCAGGCCAACCGCAGCACATCGAGGATCGCGGGGTCGATCTTCTCGACCGGGCGGCCCGCGGCGAGGGCGATCACGGCGTCGTAGTAGCCCTGGCGGCGCAGCGTGCCATAGGTGAGCTCGGTCGCCAGCCCGGCATCGGCGGCGTTCAGCTTGGCCCGCTCGAGGCGCACGGGCAGCAGCAGATTGGCATAGGCATCGGAGTCGCGCACCGCGAGGATCACGTCGAGCGCGATGCGGCGGGCCGGCTGCACGCTCACTCGGCCACCGTGCCCGAGCCTGCAGGGCGACCGCGCCACCAGTCGGCGGCGGCCATCGCCTTCTTGCCCGCGGGCAGCACGGTCACCAGTTCGATCGGGGTGGATGCGGTGCCCACGAGCACCCGCTTGCCCGCAGCAGCGAGGTGGCCTGGCTTCAGCCTCGGCGCATCCCGTGCGACGTGCGCGTCGAGCACCTTCAGCCGCGAGCCGTCGACGGAGGTGAACGCCCCGGGCTCGGGCGTCACCCCGCGGATGAGGTTGGCGATGCCCTCTGCCTGCTTCGACCAGTCGATGGCCCCGTCGGCCAGCGTGAGCTTGGGAGCGAGCGTGACGTCGCCGACCTGCGCCCTCGGCACTGCAGTGCCATCGGCGAGCTCGTCGACTATGCGGGCCAGCAAGCCAGCCCCCGAGTGCGACAGCTGCTCGAGCAGACTTCCCGCGGTCTGGTGCCGGCCGATGGGCTCGGTGGTCTGGCCGAAGACGTCGCCGGCATCGAGCTCGGCGACGAGCTGGAACACCGCCGCGCCCGTCACCTCATCGCCCGCGATGATCGCCCGCTGCACGGGCGCCGCGCCGCGCCAGCGCGGCAGGAGGGAGAAGTGCAGGTTGATCCAGCCGAGACGGGGGATGCTGAGCAGCGGCTCGCGCACGAGCCCCCCGTAGGCGACGATGACGCCGAGGTCGGGAGTCAGTGACGCGACGCGCTCTGTCGCGGCACCGGCCAGGCGGTTGGCCTTGATCAGCTCGATCTCACCCGCTGCGCCGGC
>JAAFHU010000088.1 GCA_013297645.1 Actinomycetota bacterium | reverse complement strand
CCGCTGCTCGTCGGTCGCGGCGAAGCGCACCTGGTGTACGACGCCCATGAGCTTCGCGACACTCTCGTGCAGTCCGGCGTCGGCGTGCACCTCGTCCGAGGCGGCGGCCCAGAGCTTCTCGAGCTGGTCGGCGTTCTCTGCCGCGTAGGCGCGGCCGGCATCCGTGAGCTGGAACTCGCTGCGGCGGCCTTCGCCGACCGCCTCGATGAGCTCCTCGTCGACGAGCTGCTGCAGCGTCGGGTAGACCGAGCCGGGGCTCGGGGTCCAGGTGCCGCCGCTCTTCTCTGCGATGCCCTTGATGAGGCCGTAGCCATTCGAGGGGCCGTCGCCGAGCAGCGAGATGATGGCGCTGCGCACGTCGCCGCGGCGCTTGCGCTGCGGGCCGGGCGGGCGAAAGCCGCGGGGGCCGAAGCCGCCGAAGCCGGGGCCGAAGCCGGGGGCTCCCGGTCCGAAGCCGCGTCCGCGGCGGGGGTGGTCGTGGTGTTCGTGGTGTTCGTGTGTGTTGGATTCGCTAAACATTGCGTACCCATCCTTTCGTTGTTCTATCAAGACACGTTAACGATATATCGGTACTGTTCGCGTGTCAAGCTGCGGCCCAGGGAACGTCTTCCGATACCGTGAACCCGTGGCCATCAGTCAGACTCGTCGTGCCCGCGCTACGCGCCGCCGCGCGGGCCGAATGGCGCGCGCCGACAACGACCTCACGGCCGAGCAGTGGATCGCCATCCTCGACGCCTGGGGGCGTTGCGCCTACTGCGGCGACCTCGAGAAGGCGCTGCAGAAAGACTGCGTGCAGCCCCTCTCACGCGGCGGGCGCTACACGCTCGAGAACGTCGTGCCCGCCTGCGGCTCGTGCAACGCGAGCAAGAGCAACGATGAGGTCACCAGCTGGCTGCGGCGCAAGAAGCTCGACGAGAGCGCCTTCTTGCTGCGCTACCGCGAGGTCGTGGTGTTACTGACCCCGACGCCCGAGGCAGGCTAGCGAGCGCTTCCCGCGACCGAGCCGGTGCTCAGACCCTCGGGCGCGACCGCGAGGCACACGATGGCGCGGTCCCCCGTCACCCACGACGCCTCCGACGGGTAGTAACTTGTCACGCTCAACGCCGACTCCGCCCAGGCTCGACCGACGTAGGCGAGGAACGGCGGATCACACTGCCGGGTTACCTCGGCGTCGAACCACGCTTCCTCCGGGCGCGGCGCATCACTCTCGCCCTCGAGGAGTCCGGTGAAGAAGACCTCGCCCCAGTGCTGCTCGTCGCAGGGCACGGGCAGCGGAATGGCCCCGTACGAGCCGGTCAGCTCCTCGATTGCGGGTTCGGGAAGGCAGTCGCCGACCTCGCGCGAGTCGTCTGCCATGGCGAGCTCAGCCTCCGTCTCCGGGAGGTCGAGGCGCACCGGGCCGACCACGAAGCTGAGCACGCCAACGATCGCCAGCGCCACCGTGCCGGCCACGAACGGAGCGCTCGAGGTCAGCCGGTCGCGGGAGCCGAGGTACGCAACACGCAGCGTCGGCAGGAGGCCGACGAGCGCGAAGAGCAGGGCGAAGCCGATAGTCGGAATCCACGCCTCCCAGGTGGTGCTCGCTACCATCCAGCGCTCACCGAAGTAGGCCCAGAACCCGGTGTCGTCCGCGAGCGACGGCAGCACCTGAAAGGCCGAGCCCTGGACCGAGCGCGCCGGGTAGACGGTGTACGCGTCGAAGACGAAGGCGCTTCCGAGGCTCAGGGCCATCGCGACGAGAACAACGACGGTAACCGCGACGATGCCGCGAGCCGAGAGTGTGCCGTGCGATCCGTAGCGGTAGAGCAGCACGGCACCGACCGCCGCGCCGGTCGCAACGAGCGAGGTCATGAACCCGAGCTGCCAAAAAGCGAGCCACACGAAGACGGCGAGCGGGATGATGAGCAGTGAGTAGGCGACGCCGCGACCGTGGAAGGGGTCGAGGCTCGCCCGGGAGCGCGGGTCGTAGGACATCGCGCCACTATGGTGCTCGCCGGTTAACGGCAGGCGGCTACCGCGTGCACGGTGCTACTCGTCGAGCGCGAGCTCTTTCGGCAGCTCGAGCTCTTTGGCCGAGAGCTCCTCGACGTTGACGTCTTTGAAGGTGAGCACGCGCACGCTCTTGACGAAACGATCGGCGCGGTAGACGTCCCAGACCCAGACGTCGTTCATGGTGAGCTCGAAGTAGAAGTCGTGCTCGGTGTCTTGGCGAACGAGCTCGACCTCGTTGGCGAGGTAGAACCTGCGCTCGGTCTCGACGACGTAGCGGAACTGGCTCACCACATCCCGGTACTCGCGGTACAGGGCAAGCTCGACCTCGCGGTCGTAGTCTTCGAACTCGTCTTCATCCATGCTGCGGCAATTCTAGACCGCTTGCTTGAGCCACGTCTGGCGGTGCATGGCGGAGGGGCCGAGGCGGCCGATGGCCTCGTAGTGCGCGGCCGAGCCGTAGCCCTTGTTGCCCGACCACCCGTAGCCGGGGGTGGCGGCATCCGCCTCGATCATCAGCCGGTCGCGGTGCACCTTGGCGACCACGGATGCGGCGGCGACCGACGAGCAGTCCTGGTCGGCCTTGACCCGCGTCTGCACGCTCAGCGGCGACGTGAGCGCGGGGGTGAGCCAGTCGTGCGACCCGTCGAGCAGGATGACGCTCTCGCGCACCGCCGCGCCCCGCTCGTGCAGCGACACCAGAGCACGCTTGCCGGCGAGACCGAGGGCGGCGATGATGCCGAGGCGGTCCACCTCGTCGGCCGTCGCGAGGCCGACGGCGGTGAACAGCGCCCAGCCGGCTGCGAGCGGCGCCAGCTCTTCGCGGCGCTTCTCGGCGAGCATCTTCGAGTCCCGCAGACCCATCGGCTGCGCCCCGATGCCCGCGTCGACGACGGCCAGCCCCACGGCAACCGGGCCGGCGATCGCGCCCCGCCCGACCTCGTCGCAGCCGATCACGTACCGGTGACCGCGCGCGTGCAGGCCGCGCTCGAACTCCAGGGTCGGATCGACGACCGGGGTCACTGCTGCTCGACCCCCTGGAAGGTGAGCGGATAGTTGTCGAGCCAGGTCCAGTGGTTGGCGGGCCAGCTGATCAGGATCGCGCGCCCGACCACGTTCTTGATCGGCACGAACCCGCCGCTGGGGTCGTTGCGGTGAAAGGAGGAGTCGGCCGAGTTGTAGCGGTTGTCGCCCATCACCCAGAGGAAGCCCTCGGGCACGGTGACACTGAAGTCGTCTTTGGTGGCCTTGCTCATGCCGGGCGCGAGCTTGATATAGGGCTCCTCGAGCGGCACGCCGTTGACGAGCAGCTGGCCGAAGTCGTTGCAGCACTGGATGGTGTCGCCGGGCAGCCCGATGACGCGCTTGATGAGGTGGTCGTTGCTGTCGGGGGCGCTGAGCCCGATCACGCCGAGGAATCCGTCGACGGCATTGAGGAACGGACCCTGGTCGGGCTCGATCTTCGGGGTGAGCCACCCGCCCGGGTCAGTGAAGACGACGACATCGCCGTGGTTGATCGGCACGACGTCCGGAACCAGCTGGTTGACGATGATGCGGTCGTCGACGTGCAGGGTGTCTTCCATCGACGGCGAGGGGATGTAGAACGACCGGATGAGGAAGGTCTTGATGAGGAAGGAGATCAGCAGGGCCGCGACGAGGATGATGAGGATGTCGCGGATGAAGAGCATCACCCCGCGGGACTTCTTCGCGTCCGCCTTCGAGGCGTCAGCGCGCTTCGAAGCCGCTGGCTGTATTTCGCTTGTCATTAAACCCCTGAGCTCCCGCCCAATTGTATTCGGGCGGGAGCTCAGGCAACGGTGAAACGCGAGACGCGAGACTTAGAAGTCGCGCTTCTCCTTGATCTTGGCCTTCTTGCCGCGCAGGTTGCGCAGGTAGTAGAGCTTGGCGCGGCGAACGTCGCCGCGGGTGACGACCTCGATGTGGTCGATGATCGGGGAGTGCACGGGGAAGGTGCGCTCGACGCCGACCTGGAAGCTCACCTTGCGGACGCAGAAGGTCTCGCGAACTCCCTCGCCCGAGCGGCCGATGACGACGCCCTGGAAGATCTGGATACGCGCGCGGGTGCCCTCAATGATGTTGACGTGCACCTTGACGGTGTCGCCGGCGCGGAAGTCGGGGATGTTGTCGCGAAGCGACGCCTTGTCGAGTTCGTCAAGGATGTGCATGGTAATTCGCTCTCTGTAACCGCACACAGGTCGATCACGGGTTTCGGTGAATCTCGAAGGAAGAAGGCTTCTGGTAAGTACGGTTCCCCTGTGGCAGAACCGTGCGGAAGCACAAGGGGCAATTATGCCAGAAACGAGGGGTCAGCGCGACACGCGGTCGGGTGAGACAACGATAACGTCGGGGATCTGACGCGGCCCGTTGTCGAAGTAGCCCTTCACCCGGTCGCGGGTCTCGGTGGCGAGCTGCCACACCGCGACCCAGAAGCCGGCCACGATCGACAGCACGACGAGCACGGCGAGGGCCGGGAGGGCGAACAGTCCATAGGTGAAGACGGCGGCCCAGATGACGAGGAGGGTGGCGGCATCCAGCCAGCTGACGGCGCGGGTCGTGCGAACCTTCTTGCGGGCGATCGTGAGCCCGGTCAGCACTGCGAGCGCGACGAAAAGGATCGGGCAGAGCACCAGGTAGACCACGAGCTGCCAGCCCACTCCGTCGGCGATGATGCCGCGAGAGATGAGCACCCAGATCGGCAGCAGCACGGCCATGCCGAACTGCGCCCAGTAGAGGCCGCGTCGAAGAATCATGCCGCAAGGGTAGCCTCGTTGGGTGATAGAACTCCGAACGCCCGCTGAGATCGACGAGATGCGTGCCGCCGGCCGATTCGCGGCGAGCGTGCTCACCGCGACCGCCGATTTCGCCAAGGTCGGCGTCAACCTGCTGGAGCTCGACGCGCTCGCCCACGACATGATCCGGGCCGCCGGCGCCGAGAGCTGCTACATCGACTACCACCCGTCCTTCGGCGGGTCGCCCTTCGGCAAGGTCATCTGCACCAGCGTCAACGACGCGGCCCTGCACGGGCTGCCGCACGATTACACACTCGTGGATGGCGACATGGTCTCGCTGGACTTCGCCGCCGCCGTCGACGGCTGGGTCGCTGACACGGCCCTCACCGTCATCGTCGGCACCCCCCGCGCGGAAGATGTGCGACTCATCCAGACGGTGGAGGCCGCCCTCGCCGCCGGCATCGCCGCCGCGCAGCCCGGCGCCCGCATGGGCGACGTCAGCGCGGCCATTGGCGAGGTCGCGCGCGCCGCGGGTTTCGGGGTCAACACCGACTTCGGCGGCCACAGCGTCGGCCGCACCATGCACGGCGACCTGCACGTGCCGAACGACGGGCGCCCCGGCCGCGGGTTCCCGCTCAAGCCCGGCCTCGTCTTCGCGATCGAGCCGTGGCTCATGCTCGGCACTGACCGCATCTACACCGACGCCGACGGGTGGACCCTGCGCAGCCTCGACGGCTCCCGCGCCGCCCATGTCGAGCACACCATCGCCGTCACCGACGACGGGCCTCTCATACTGACGGCGCGCGCAGCCGCCTGAGCACGAGCACGGCCAGCACCACAGCGACCAGCCAGACGACGAGGGGCTCGAGAACGAGCACCCGGATGCCGAGCAGCATGAGGCTCACTGCGATGACGGCGAATTCGGCGAAGAGCAGCCGACGCTCGCGTCGCGAGACGACCGGGTTGCCGCGGCGCAGCAGAACCTCCTGGTTGACCAGTAGGGAGATGATCAGTCCGGGGATGTAGGCCACGACCGCGAGGAAGCCCGTGAAGTTGGCAAGCGGAAACGCGAACCTGCTCGTATCGGTGAACCAGATGATCGCGACGATCTCATAGGCCGCGAGGATGCCCGCGACGATCGACTGCGACCGGTACCAGAACCCGTTCACAGCAGGTCGGGGCGGTTCGCGGCCGTGCGCTCTACCTGCTGCTCGCGCCGCCAGGCGGCAATGGCGCCATGGTTGCCGCTGAGCAGCACCGGCGGCACCGCCAGCCCGCGCCACTCGGCGGGCTTGGTGTAGCTCGGGTACTCGAGCAGGCCGTCCTCATGGCTCTCCTCGGTGAGGCTCTGCGGGTTGCCGATGACACCGGGCACGAGCCGCCCGATCGCCTCGATCATCGCCATGACGGCGACCTCTCCCCCGTTGAGCACGTAGTCGCCGAGGCTGATCTCTCTGACCGTGGCCCTCGTGCGCGTGTGCTCGACCACCCGCTGGTCGATGCCCTCGTAGCGCCCGCAGCCGAAGACCAGGTGCTGTTCGAGCGCGAGCTCGCGGGCGGTGGCCTGGGTGAATCGCTCGCCGGCCGGGCTCGGGAAGATGACGACGGTGTCCTCGCCGATGACGCTGTCGAGCGCCTCGCCCCAGGGCTCGGGCTTCATCACCATGCCGGCGCCGCCGCCGTAGGGGGTGTCGTCGACCGTGCGGTGGCGGTCGTGCGTGAAGTCGCGCAGGTCGTGCACGCCGAGCTCGATGATGCCCTTCTCGCGCGCCTTGCCGAGCAGCGAGATGTCGAGCACGCCGAAGAACTCGGGGAAGATGCTGACGATGTCGATGCGCATGGGGTTAAGCGTAGGGGCGCATGCGCACCCCCACGCCTACTAAGCGTTCGCTGAGGTGCTGCGCTTCATCAGTCGGTTGATGAGGCGCGCGAGCGCGATCAGTGCCAGGGCGAGCACGATGAAGAACGCCGAGATCGCGACGACATAGCCGATCATGCTGCCGACCCCTCCGGGGCCGGAGGGGTCGATGAACCAGTAGGGCCACCATCCGTCGCTGAGTCCACGAACGATGGAGAACGCGAGCCAGGCCAGCGGATAGACGACGACCCAGAACGCCTGCGTGAGCCGCAGCGGCTCGCGTCGGTGCACGAGCAGGTAGTCGAGGGCGATGGCAATGGGCGCGTAGGTGTGGATCACCTCGTTCGGCACCACCGGCCACTCGTAGCCCACATCGCGGGGGTCGGGTGGACCGCCCGCCAGCAGGGCGTGGTAGACGATCGCGACCACGAGCATCGACGTGACGGCGGTGATGCGGATCAGGGCCATGCGTCGTGATTCCGGGATGCCGAGCAGCGTGGCGATGCCGCTCGCCAACACGGCGAGACCGACCAGAATCGCCGAGACGATGCTGAAGTACGCGAAGTACTCCGCAGGGCGAAAGAGGTCGTTGGATACACGGTCGGCGACCTGCCAGGCAACACTGCCCAAGAGAGCCACCGCCACGACGACGCGGGCGCCGCCGATAAGAAAATCGGGCTTCATGCCGGAACACTAGCAGTCGTGTCGCGCACGCCAGCCACCTGATCCGCAGGGAATATCGCTACTCGGCTGCAGCCTCGGGCGTGACGGTCTCGGGGCGCTCGTCGTCGGGCAGCGGCTCGAACAGGCCGAAGGGCGGGTCGACGGTGAGGGTGCCGGCCGCGACGTCGACCGAGGTCACGATCGCCTTGACGAAGGGCACGAGAACATCACCGGATGCCGTGGCGACCGTCAGCAGATCCTGCGCCGGAAAGTGGTCGATCTGCGTGACCGTGCCCACCTCGGCGCCGTCGCGCAGCACGCGCAGGCCGACGAGCTGGTGGTCGAACCAGGCGTCTTCCTCATCCGTCTTCTCGGCGAGGTCCTGGTCGATCCAGAGGATCGCCTTGACGAGGGTCTCGGCGACCGTGCGGTCGGGCACGTCCTTGAAGAAGGCGACGGGCTGCAGGTTGTACCACTTGAGCTCGACGAGCTCGAGCTTCTTGCCGTGCCACTCGGAGCTGGTCGGCACCTGCAGGGCGAAGGTCGCGCCCGGGGTGAAGCGGCGGGCGGGATCGTCGGTGTAGAGCTCGAGCTTGATGGCACCCTTGAGGCCGTGGGCCTTGAGCAGCCGCGCGACTCGCAGCTGGTCCTTGCCGGGCAGGGCTGGTGCAGCCACCGCTAGTAGTCGGTGTCGACGACGTCGACGCGCACCTTGCGGCCGTCGGCGAGAGCCGAGACCAAGGTGCGGAGGGCCTTGGCCGTGCGTCCGGCGCGGCCGATCACGCGGCCGAGGTCCTCGGGGTGCACGCGCACCTCGAGGACCTCACCGCGTGGTGAGCTCTTCGCCGCGACCTGAACCTCATCGGGGTGATCAACGATCCCCTTGACGAGGTGTTCGAGAGCGGGAGCGAGCATTGGTGTTACGCCTCGGTGGTCTCTTCGGCGGCGGGCGCCTCGTCGACAGCAGCCTCAGCCTCAGCGGGAGCCTCGACCGGCGCCTCGGCGACGGCCTCGGTCTCGACGACCTCTGCCTCAGCGGCCGGGGCCTCCTCGGCGGGTGCCTCGACGACGGGAGCCTCGACGGGCTTCTCGGCCTTGGGCTTGAGAACCGGCTTCTTCTTGGCGTCGGCCTCGAAAGCGACCTTCGGCTCCTTGACCTTGACGGTGCTCTTGGCGTTCTTGTCACCCTTGAAGGTGCCCCAGTCGCCGGTGAGCTTGAGGATGGCCTCGACCTGCGGGGTCGGCTGTGCGCCGACGCCGAGCCAGTACTGGGCGCGGTCCGACTTGACCTCGATGAACGAGGGCTCCTCGGTGGGGTGGTACTTGCCGATCTCCTCGATCGAGCGACCGTCGCGCTTGGTGCGCGAGTCGACGACGACGATGCGGTAATACGGCGCACGGATCTTGCCGAAACGCTTGAGACGAATCTTTACAGCCACAATTCTCCTGAGATAAATGCTTGGGTGGCGAACAACTGCACCGTGAGCGTGGGGGCACACTCGGGGCGAAAGCTCTGATGGATTCCGTTCGGGCCGATTAGAGGGTCGGGCTTCGAAGGACTCGACTGGCTATTCTGCCACGGATTCGGGCTGGGCAGTAACCCGGGGCCGAATGCGCGACACGGCGACGCCAGCGAGGCACAGCACACCGCCGACAATGGCGAGCGGGGCGGGCACCTCGGTGAAGACGAGGAACCCGAGCAGGATGGCCAGCGGCGGCACGATGTAGGTCGAGACTCCGAGTTGCCCGGCGGGGAGCCGGGAGAGGGCGTAGGCCCAGGTACTGAAGGCGAGTGCCGTCGGCACGGCACCGAGGTAGAGGGCTCCGACGATGGCCGGGGTGGGGGCCGTCGCGAGATCGGAGGCCAGCTGGCCGGCGAAGGGGAGGCAGGCGACGAAGCCGATCGCGCATCCAAGGAAGGTGACTTGGGCATTGGGCAACCGCTTGAGCGCAGGCTTCTGCAGCAGCACCCCCGCCGCGTAGGTGAGGGCGGCGAGCAGCGCCCAGAGGATGCCGACCCCCGACACCCCGGTGCCCGAGCTGGTCGAGACCCCGATGAGCACCACGCCGATGAAGGCCACGCCCGCGCCGATTGCCAGCCACTTCGGGATGCCCTCCCCGAGGAAGGCGCCCGCGCCAAGGGCGATGAGGATCGGGCCGATGTTGACGATCATCGAGGTCGTTCCCGCATCGATCGTGTGCTCGGCGATGTTGAGCGCGACGTTGTAGGCGCCGAACCAGAGCACGCCGAAGCCGATGATGAGCAGCCACTCGTTTCGATTGGGCCGCACCCACTTTCGGCCGAGGGCGACGACGACGCCGAGCAGCAGCGTGCCGACCGACAGGCGCAGCAGGGCGAGCGACCCGCCCTCGAAGGATGCACCGGAGAAGCGGATGACGACGAAGGCGCTCGCCCACGCGAGAACGGTGACGCAGATGGCGACGAGCACGGAGGGCTTCATGCGCCCACCGTATTAGCAGCGGCCGACCGGCAGCGAAAGCTGGCAGTTATCGCCGCCGGATAGACCAGAATCGCTGGAT
>JAAFHU010000087.1 GCA_013297645.1 Actinomycetota bacterium | reverse complement strand
CGACCCCCGCACCGCGACGGGCACCAACCCGTCATACGTGGAGTGGCTGGTGCGGCAGTCGATGCTCAAAGACGCCGATGTGCTGGCCCGCGAGCTGTCTGGGCAGCCGACGATGTGGCGCAACCCCTATGCGCGTCCTGACGCCCGTCGGGCGATCGCTACCACCGACGTGTGGTTCTCTGCCTACCCGATCTCGCTCATCACCCGCCCCGGGCAGTCCTACCTCGCAGCCCTCGGCGACGAGGAGCTGTGGTCGGCCTTCGAGCGGGTGGGCATCACGGCCGTGCACACCGGCCCGGTCAAGCGGGCGGGCGGCATCGCCGGATGGCTCGAGACTCCGAGCGTCGACGGGCACTTCGACCGCATCAGCACCCAGATCGACCCCGCCTTCGGCACCGACGTCGAGTTTCGCGCGCTGTGCGACATCGCCGACAGCCACGGCGGCAGCGTCATCGACGACATCGTGCCGGGGCACACCGGCAAGGGTGCCGACTTCCGGCTGGCCGAGATGGGCTTCAAGGACTACCCCGGCATCTACCACATGATCGAGATTCCGCCCGAGGACTGGTCCCTGCTTCCCGACGTACCTGACGGTGTGGACAGCGTCAACCTCGACCACGAGACCGAGAAGGAGCTCGCGGAGCGCGGCTACATCATCGGCGCCCTGCAGCGCGTCATCTTCTACACCCCGGGCGTGAAGGAGACGAACTGGAGCGCGACCGCGCCCGTCACCGGCCCCGACAGCGTGACCCGCCGCTGGGTCTACCTGCACTACTTCAAGCAGGGGCAGCCGTCGATTAACTGGCTCGATCCCACCTTCGCCGGCATGCGCCTCGTCATCGGCGACGCCCTGCACTCGCTCGGCGAGCTGGGCACCACAGCACTGCGGCTCGATGCGAACGGTTTTCTCGGGGTCGAGAAGAGCGCCGAGGGCCTCCCCGCGTGGTCGGAGGGGCATCCGCTCTCGCACGCGGCCAACCACATCATCGCGGGCATGGTGCGCAAGGTCGGCGGTTTCACCTTCCAGGAGCTCAACCTCACGATTGAGGACATCCGCGACACCGGGGCCGTCGGCGCCGACCTGTCGTATGACTTCATCGGGCGCCCGGGCTATCACCACGCCCTCGCGACGGGGCAGACGGAGTTCTTGCGGCTCGCCCTCGCGACATCGCTCGAGCTCGGGGTCGCTCCCGTGCAGCTGGTGCACGGAATGCAGAACCACGACGAGCTCACCTACGAGCTCGTGCACTGGGCGACCCGCCACGGAGACGACCTCTACCGCTTCCGCGGAGAAGAGATCACCGGCGGCCAACTGGCCGAAGTGGTACGCGCGGAACTCACCGAGAGCCTCACCGGCACGGCCGACTACAACCGGGTGTTCACCCAGAACGGCATCGCCTGCACGACCACCTCGCTGATCGCAGCGACGCGGGGCATCGCGAGGCTCGACGAGATCACCGATGCCGATGTGCCCGCCATCCGCGACGCCCACCTGCTGTTCTGCGCGTACAACGCCTGGCAGCCGGGCGTCTTCGCGCTCTCCGGGTGGGATCTCGTCGGTATGCTCACCGTGCCCTCCGACGACGTCGCCGAGCTCATCGCCGCCGGCGACACCCGCTGGATCGAGCGGGGGGCGCACGACCTGCTCGATGTCGACCCCGGAGCGACCCGCTCTGCGGCGGGCATGCCGCGCGGGCGGGCCCTCTATGGCGCGCTTCCCGCGCAGCTG
Organism: Actinomycetota bacterium; assembly: GCA_013297645.1. Lineage (GTDB taxonomy): Bacteria > Actinomycetota > Actinomycetes > Actinomycetales > Microbacteriaceae > Conyzicola. The sequence goes on along the minus strand of JAAFHU010000087.1, from coordinate 8,162 downwards.
GACGACCCAGAGTCCTTCGCATCGCGGCTCGCTCGCATCATCGAGCTGCGGCGCGAGCACGGGATCGCGACTGCCACGCAGCTGGACATTCCCGAGGTGGCCCACGCCGGCATGCTCGTTCTCGTGCACCGGCTCGACAATGGCGACGCCGAGGCGGCCGCTCCCGTGCAGGTGACCGTGCTCAACTTCACCGCCGAGCCCATCGAGGGCACCGTGCGCTCCGAGCACCTCGTCGCCCAGAGCGAGGTCGTCGACGCGATCTCCGCCGAGACTGTCGGGCGGGTGGACGACCTACAGAGCTTCGCCGTCTCGCTGCCCGCCTATGGGGCGATGTTCCTCGTTCTGCAGCCGGTCGAGACCGCCGACGAGTCGACTAGCTGAGCGCCGCGTCGATCCCGGCGAGGGGCACCGCAAGCCAGTCAGGCCGGTTGCGGGCCTCGTAGATCGACTCGTAGACGGCCTTGTCGAGCACGAGCGCGCGCAGCAGCACGGTGTCGATCTCGACCGAGCCCTCCGACGACGTATAGGCGTCGAGGAATGCCTCGCGGCAGGCGGCAGCCCACCTGTCGCCGCCCTCCGCTCCGCCAACGGCCCCGGCGTAGTCGAAGGAGCGCAGCATGCCGGCGACATCGCGCAGGGGGAGGTCGGGGATCGCGCGCTCGAGCATGGGGCGCAGGGGCTCCCCCTCGAAGTCGACGATGCGCCATCCGCCGTAGGGCACTGCCAGCACCTGTCCGAGGTGCAGGTCGCCGTGGATGCGCTGCAGCCGCGGCCACGGTCGGGCGAGCGCCTCTGCATAGACGGCTTCGATCGCGCCGAGCCGGTCGGCGACCGCGGGCACCTCCGACGCGGCGATCGCGAGCCGGCGCCGCCAGGCGCCGCTCATGGACGCGACGTCGGCGCTCACCGCGTCGAGCGTCTCGAGCACCGCGCCCAGCGCGCCGTGCACGCCGGCGGTCGCGGTGCCGATGTCGCGTGCGGCCTGCGTGAAGTCGCGCCGCTCTCGCGCCGCTTCGAGCGCTATCGCCCAGCCGTCCCGCACGCCCGGCAAGAACTCCTGCGCGAAGGCGAGGGTGCCATGGGCAACGCCCGAGCCCCGTCCGACGTCTGGCCACTCGACGTCGAGGTTGCCGAGGAAGCGCGGCACGTAGGGCGAGCCCGCATTGCTCAGGGCACGCTGCACGGTGACATCCGGGTTCTCGCCGTGGTGGAGGGTGCGGAAGAGCTTGAGGATGATCGTCGGCTGCCCGTCCTCGTCGAACACGATCGACGTGTTGGACTGCTCGCCGGTGAGGATGCGTGTGCCCGTGACGCGGCTGACGTCGACGCCCATCTGGGCGAGCAGTCCGGTGGCGAAGGCGGGATCCTGGGCCGCGTCGACGAGGTACGCGTCGCCCTCCTGGGCGATCACTGCATCCGCGCTCATCGGGGAGTCGGCGAGCGCAACAGGCACCTGGTAGAGGGTGGGCAGCGCCCCCGCGTCATCCATCAGCAGGTAGCGCGTGGCCCCCTCGGCGGACTGCGCGTCGAGCACACGAAACCGCGGCTCGTGGCTCTTGCCCGCATACCAGCGCTGACGGGCCACCCAGGCGCCGAGGTCTTCAGAGAACTGCACACTCCACCATCTCCCAGAGTGGGCCGCGGCGAAAGGGATGGACGGAAACCGGTTCGGGGCGTAAGCAGCCGCGGCTCCGCCTTGTGACGGATGTGGCACGCCGGGCACGCGGATAACGTGGACGCATGACCACCTGGGTTCGACCGCGCCCCGGGCGCACCGGCTACCGCCGCGACGCCGGCCTCGCCGTGCTCATCGCTGTCGGCGGCGGCGTGGCCGCCGCGCTCTACTCGCGCATCGGCATGTACTCCGAGCCCGCGCCCGTCTGGCTCACCGTCGTCGTGATCCTCGCCTATTCGCTGCCGCTCGCCCTGCGCCGCCGCTTTCCCGCGGTCGTGGCCGTGGCCGTCAGCGCCGCCTTCTTCGTCGGCGGGCAGTTCCAGGTGCCCGAGGGGCTGTTCACCAACATCGCCCTCTTCATCGCGATCTACTCCCTCGGCGCGTGGGGCAGCGATCGCCGCGCGGCCGACATCGTGCGGGCCGTCATCACGGTGGGCATGTTCGTGTGGATCTTCGCGAACATCGCGATCACCACCGCCGACCCCGATGTGCTGCCGGGATTCTCGCGCTCCGGGCTGTTCTCCGAGCTGGCCGCCTGGTCGGTCATCTCGATCATCACCAACCTGCTCTACTTCATCGGCGCCTGGGCCTTCGGCAATGCCATGTGGTCGTCGGCACGGCGCAAGGCCGAGCTCGAGGCCCGCACCGCTGAGCTCGCCGAGGAGCGCGAGCTGAGCGCGCACCAGGCGGTCGCACTCGACCGGGTGCGCATCGCGCGCGAGCTGCACGATGTCGTCGCCCACCACGTCTCGGTGATGGGAGTGCAGGCGGCTGCGGCCCGGCGGGTCGTGCAGAGCGACCCGGCCCAGGCATCCGCGTCCCTGGCGGTGGTGGAGCAGAACGCGCGCGAAGCGGTCGACGAGCTGCACCGCCTGCTCACCACGCTGCGCGACTCCGACGGCGACCCGGCGTCGGCGAGCGCGAGCACCCGGGGCCCGGCACAGCTCGAAGAACTCGTCGCCGCGACCGAGGGCGCCACCCTGCAGGTGGTAGGCGAGCCCCGGCCGCTCAGCGCGCTCGTCGGCTTCACCATCTACCGGGTCGCCCAGGAGGCGCTGACCAACGTGCGCAAGCACGCCGGACCACGGGCGTCCGCCGACGTGCGGCTGCGATACGACCTGGATGCGGTGCAGCTCGAGATCACCGACACCGGCACCGCCAGCCCCCGCCGCTCGACCGGAGGCCTCGGCCAGGTCGGCATGCGCGAGCGCGTCGACGCGGTCGGCGGCACGCTGGAGCTCGGCCGCCAGTCCCAGGGCGGCTACCTCGTGCGGGCGACGATCCCGGTGGCGCAATGACGCCCGCGACCCCGATCCGCGTGCTGCTCGTCGACGACCAGGACCTCGTGCGGGCCGGCCTGCGCATCATCATCGGCAGCGAGCCGGGCATCGATGTCGTCGGCGAGGCCTCCGACGGGGCTCAGGCGCTCGAGCTCGCCCGCGCCCTGCGGCCCGACGTCATCTGCATGGATGTGCAGATGCCCGGCATGGACGGCCTCGAGGCCACCCGCCTGCTGGCCGCCGATCCCGAGGTCGGCGCGGGCATCCTCATGCTCACCACCTTCAACCGCGACGACTACCTCTTCGAGGCACTGCACGCGGGAGCGAGCGGATTCCTGCTCAAGACCGCGAGCGCCGAGAGCCTCATCGAGGCGGTGCAGGTCGTCGCCCGCGGCGACGCGCTGCTCTCGCCCGATGTGACCCGCAGCGTCATCCAGCAGTTCGCCCGCCCGGCGCCCGCGGTCGCCGCACCAACGGGGCTGACCGAGCGCGAGGCCGAGGTGCTCGCCCTCGTGGCGCGCGGGCTGTCGAATGCCGAGATCGCATCCGCGCTCTTTCTCGGCGAGGCCACAGTCAAGACGCACGTGTCGAAGATCCTCATCAAGCTCGGGGTTCGTGACCGGGTGCAGGCTGTCGTCTACGCCTACGACAACGGACTGGTGTCGCCTCCGTCTTAAGGGGGATGCCCCGCGGTGGATGTGCCACCGCCACTGGCTGCGTACCGTCGGAACCATGAACCCCTCCCTTCTCGAAGTGCACAACGTCACTCGGTCGTACGGCAGCCGCGCGGTGCTCAAGGATGTCTCCTTCGCCGTGCGCGGCGGCCGCATCACCGGATTCGTCGGCAGCAACGGCGCTGGCAAGACCACCACCATGCGGGTGATCCTCGGCGTGCTCGCCCCCGACTCCGGTTCGGTCACGCTCGACGGCCAGCAGCTCGGCGAGGGCCAGCGCACCCGCTTCGGCTACATGCCGGAAGAGCGCGGCCTCTACCCGAAGATGAAGCTCGCCGAGCAGCTCGTCTACCTCGGACGCCTGCACGGCATGTCGAGCGAGCAGGCCAAGGCCAGCACCGACGGCCTGCTCGAGCGCCTCAGCCTCACCGAGCGCGCCGACACCCTCGTCGAGGCGCTCTCGCTGGGCAACCAGCAGCGCGCCCAGATCGCGGCGGCCCTCGTGCACGAGCCCGAGGTGCTCGTGCTCGACGAGCCCTTCAGCGGCCTCGACCCCCTCGCCGTCGAGTCGGTGCTCGCGGTGCTCAAAGACCGCGCCGACGCCGGCGTACCCGTGCTGTTCTCATCGCACCAGCTCGACATCGTCGAGCGCCTCTGCGACGACCTCGTCGTCATCGCCGACGGGCAGATCCGCGCAAGTGGGTCGCGCGAGCAGCTGCGCAGCGAGCACGCGAAGGACCGCTTCGAGCTGCAGGTCGACGGCGACGCCGGCTGGCTGCAGAGCGAGAAGGGCGTCACCGTTCTCGAGTTCGCGGGCGGCTACGCGTTGTTCGAGGTGGACTCGCCGGCGACCGCCCAGCGGGTGCTGACGTCCGCCCTCGCGAAGTCGCCCGTGCTGCGCTTCACCCCCTCTCAGCCATCGCTCGCCACCATCTTCAAAGAGGTCATCAAATGACGTACACATCCCCTAGTACTGGCAGCGGCATCCGGCTCGTCGCCGAGCGCGAGATCCGCATGCGGCTGCGCAGCAAGGCCTTCGTCATCTCGACGATCGTGCTCATGGCGGCCGTTCTCGGGTCCATCGTCATCGGCAACCTCGTCGGCAGCTCGGGCGAGCTCACCAAGGTGGCGGCCTCCGGGGCGGCGGCCGAGTACGCCGAGTCGACGAAGGCGCTCGACGTGACAGAGGTCAGCGGCCTGGATGAGGCCAAGCAGCTCGTCATCGACGGCGAGGTGGATGCCGCGGTCGTCCCCGACACCGCGTCGCCCAGCGGATTCAAGGTCTACGGCCTCGATGAGGCCCCCGGCGACGTCATCAGCGTGATGAGCCTGCCCCCGTCGGTCGAGCTGCTCGGCGAGCCGGGGCAGAACCCCTTCCTCATCTACCTCGTCTCCTTCGGCTTCGGACTGCTGTTCTTCATGTCGGCCCTCACCTTCGGGCAGATCATCGCCCAGAGCGTGGTCGAGGAGAAGCAGACCCGCATCGTCGAGATCCTCATGGCAACGCTGCCGGTGCGCGTGCTGCTCGCCGGCAAGATCATCGGCAACAGCCTGCTCGCCTTCGGCCAGATCGTGGCGGTCGCGGCTGTCGCGGGGATCGGCCTGCTGGCCACCGGCCAAGACCTCATCCTCGCCGAGATCGGGCCGTCGATCGTCTGGTTCATCGTCTTCTTCGCCTTCGGGTTCCTCATGCTCGCCGCGCTCTACGCGGCGGCGGCGGCACTCGTCAGCCGCACGGAGGACCTCGGATCGGCGCTCACCCCGGTGACGATGATCGTGATGATCCCCTACTTCGGCGTCATCTTCTTCAAAGACAACGACCTCGTGCTGACGATCATGTCGTACGTGCCCTTCGCCGCCCCCGTTGGCATGCCGATGCGGGTGTTCCTCGGGACGGCCGAGTGGTGGGAGCCGATCCTCTCGCTCGGCATCCTCATCGTCACGACCGCTGCCACGATCGTGGTGGGCTCGCGCATCTATGCGAACGGCCTGCTGCGCATGGGCGGCCAGGTGAAATTGAAGGACGCGCTGTCGCGCAGCTAGCTGTCAGACTGGGGGCATGAAGCTCCACGACGAGAACCTCCGCGGATTCGCCAGCGATAACTACGCCGGCGTGCACCCGGAGGTTCTCGCCGCTGTAGCGGAGGCCAACGGCGGGCACACGATCGCCTACGGCGAGGACCAGTACACGGCCCGCCTGCAGCAGGTCGTGCGCGGCCACTTCGGCGACGCGGCCGAGGCCTTCCCGGTGTTCAACGGCACGGGCGCCAACGTCAACGCGCTCACCTCGATCCTTCCCCGCTGGGGCGCCGTGATCAGCGCGTCGACCGCCCACATCAACACGGATGAGGGCGGGGCCCCCGAGCGCGTCATGGGCCTCAAGCTGCTCACCGTCGACACCCCCGACGGAAAGCTCACGCCCGACCTCATCGACCAGCAGGCCTGGGGCTGGGGCGACGAGCACCGCGCCCAGCCTCTCGCCGTCAGCATCACCAACACCACCGAGCTCGGCACGCTCTACACGGTCGACGAGATTCGCGCGATCGCCGACCACGCCCACGGCCACGGCATGAAGCTGCACCTCGACGGTGCGCGCATCGGCAACGCGGCCGCGGCCCTCGGGGTGCCGCTGCGGGCCTTCACCACGGATGCCGGGGTCGACATTCTCAGCCTCGGCGGCACCAAGAACGGACTGCTCGGCGCCGAGGCCGTCGTCGTGCTCGACGCCACCGCGTCGGAGGGACTCATCTATCTGCGCAAGCTCACCATGCAGCTCGCCTCGAAGATGCGCTTTCTCTCTGCGCAACTCGTCGCGCTCTACGAGGGATCGCTCTGGCTCGACTCCGCGACGCACGCCAACGCCATGGCTGCGCACCTGCGGAGGTCGCTCGAAGACGGGATCGCGACGGGCTCGATCCGCGGACTCTCGTTCAGCCGGCCGACCGAGGCCAACGCCGTATTCGGCGTTCTCGACAATGCCGCGGCCGACCGCATCCGCGAGCGTGTTCGCTTCTACGACTGGGACCGCGCCGCCGGCGAGGTTCGCTGGATGACCGCTTTCGACACCACCGAGGCCGACGTCGATAGCTTCGTCGCCGCAATTACAGAGGAGTTGGCACGATGAGCACTACTCGCCCGCAGACCCCGCCCCGCACCTGGGACTTCCTGCTCACCGGTTTCCTCGTCTTCGTCGAGCTGCTGCTCGTCGCCGTCTTCGTGTTGTCGGCCCTCGCCTTCGGCACCCTCAACATCGGTGCGGATGTCAGCTCCGCCACCCGGGTGCAGATCGGCCAGCAGGTCTGCACCTTCGCGCCGCCGCTCATCGCCCTCGTGACGATCCCCTGGGCGATCATCCGGGTCGCCCGGCGCAAGATCGGGTTCTATGTCGCCCTCATCGGCATCGCGCTCATGACGGCGGCCTTCTTCGCGGGCAGCACCCTGATGCAGTCGGGCATCCCGGGCTGAGCTTCGTCGCAGGTAGGGCGCTTACCCTGCGAGGATGAACGACTTCAGCAGCAGGCCGTGGCTGGCGAGCTACGGCAAGGGTGTGCCCCACGACATCGCGGCACCCACAGAGACCCTCGTAGACATGATCTGGGGCGCGACCCGGGATCACCGCTCGCGCGTGGCCCTCGAGTTCTTCGGCTCGACCACCACCTATGAGCAGCTGCGCGAACAGATCTCGAGCGCCGCGGCTGGGCTGCGTGACCTCGGTGTTGGACACGGTGACCGGGTCGCTCTCGCGCTGCCGAACTGCCCGGAGCACGTCGTGGCGTTCTATGCGGTGCTACGACTCGGAGCGATCGTGGTGGAGCACAATCCCCTGTACACCGAGCGCGAGCTGCGGCACCAATTCGAAGACCACGGTGCCGCCGTCGCTATCGTCTGGGACAAGATCGCCGCCACGGTGGCCGGCTTCCCAGCCGATCTCGGCATTTCCAGCGTCGTGTCGGTTGACATCACGAGGTCGATGCCCCTGGCTACGCGCGCGACAATGCGGCTGCCCCTCAAGAAGGCACGGGCGGCTCGCGCCGCCCTCACGGTGAGCGAGCCGGTTGCGGGAACGGTCGCCTGGCGCAGCCTCGTTGCCGGCCGCTTCCTCCCCAACGACGTGCCGAAGCCCGCCCTCGGCGACACGGCCGTGCTGCAGTACACAAGCGGCACCACCGGCGCACCCAAGGGCGCCATTCTCACGCACGCCAACCTGCGCGCCAACGCGATGCAGGGTGAGGCCTGGGTGCCCGGGCTGCGCCGCGGCGAAGAGACCTTCTATGCGGTGCTGCCGATGTTCCACGCCTACGGCCTGACCCTCTGCCTCACCTTCGCGATGAGCATGGGCGCGCGGCTCGTGCTCTTTCCAAAGTTCGACGAGACGCTGGTGCTCAACGCGATGGCGAAGTCGCCGGCGACCTTTCTTCCGGCGGTTCCGCCGATCTACGACCGTTTGGAGAAGGCGGCGGCCGAACGCGGGGTGAGCCTTCGCGGAATCCGCTTCGCCATCTCCGGGGCGATGAGCCTGCCGGTCGAGATCGT
>JAAFHU010000086.1 GCA_013297645.1 Actinomycetota bacterium | reverse complement strand
GTCGACGGGCCGCACGCGCTGTTCAACTCCCGTGAAGGCGACACGGCGCTGAGCCTCAACGGCACCAGCCAGTCCGCCGCAACGACGGCGCAGGTCGTCGACACCACGGGCTCCTTCGTGGTCTCGGCTTTCGTGAACCTCAGCACCGCGCATGGCGCGGGACCCTTCACCGCCCTCAGCCAGGATGGTGCAACGCAGTCCGGATTCCAGCTCGGCTATTCCCCTGCGGCGAACTGCCCCGGCGCCACGGCTCCATGCTGGACCTTCTCTATGCCCGACTCGGCGAGTGGCACCACCGCCACCTCGGTCTACTCGAGCGTGCCGGTGACCGCCGGCGAGTGGACCTACCTGGTCGCCGAGCACAACGTAGTCGATGACACTCTGCAGCTCTGGGTCTGCGAGATAGGCACTCCAGAGGATCCGGCGCTGGGTGAGCCGGTGACCTCGCAGACGGCACGGGCGGGCACCGCCTGGGCAGCCGGCGGCGTGTTCGCGGTCGGGCGCAGCAAGTCGGCGACCGGTTCCGCCAACTGGTGGCCGGGTGCGATCGACAACGTTCGCGTCTACTCGGGGCAGGTGCTCGCCGAGTCCAAGATTCGCCGAGGGTGCCAAGGCGCCGAACCCGCCGACTTCGGCGGCGACCCTGTTGAGCTCGACCCGACTGTGGAGGGCTAAGACCATGGTCACCTTCCTGGCCACGACGTTCTCCGACAAAGGAAGCAAGATTCGCGCAATGGGCACAGCCATCATCTCCGCACGACGAACCCGCGTTCCCATGATCATCGCGGCTGCGCTCAGCGTCGTGCTGGTCGTCGATCCCTTCGGGATGGGCTCGCTCGTCTCGGCAGTGCTCGCCGACCCGCCTGGTGACGGCGACCTGTCTCGCTCCGAGCGGGTGGATGCCGTCATCGACGGCCTGGACATCGCCGCCCCCGTTGCGGCGACCCCCATCACCGGCTCGTGGGATGCCCTGCCGGCCAACGGGGGACTCTCAGACGTGCCTGCCGATCCGCCGACCGAAGACGAGCAGGTTGTCGTTCTGGGCGACGGTGGCGAGGCGGATCCCATTGCGTACTCCACCCTGCTCAGCACAGATGAGGAATCGGATCCAGGCGTTGTCGACCTTGGTGGGATGACAGTCGCTGTTGCAGCGACGGACCCCGAGACCACCCCCGACGCCGTGCTGCTGCGGGTAGCGGGCGAGACGGAGACCGCCGCAGCGGGCATCACCGGTGTACTGCTCGAGGTCACCGACGCATCCGAGGAGGCGGTCGAGAACGCCGAGGTCGAGCTCACGGTCTCGTACGAGAGCTTCGCCGGCCTGGTGGGCGGCGACTGGGCCTCTCGTCTTCGCGTGGTCTGGATGCCCGACTGTGGCACCGAGGTAGTCGACTGTGCACCTGTTCCCCTGGAGAGCGTCAACGACCCACTGGCGCAGACAGTGACTGCGGTGGTGCCCGTGGGCGAGGGAGAAGGCACGATCTCCGCGCTCAAGAAGCCCGGCGCGCTGGCGCGCACGGGGGAGGGCAGCGGCGGTTCGCTCGCAGTAACGGCCGGAGCATCCGGAGCCAATGGCAACTGGGGCGCGACAAGCCTCTCGCCGGCGTCGACCTGGGGTGCCGGCGGCTCCACGGGCGGGTTCTCGTGGTCGCTGCCGTTCACGACTCCTACGGTGCCCGCTGGGCCATCGCCCCAGCTCGGACTCTCGTACTCGTCAGCCGCCTCCGACGGCCGCACACCCAGCTCCAACAACCAGTCAGGACTGGTCGGCGAGGGCTTTGACCTCTCGACGGGCGGCTACATCGAGCGAAGCTACGTACCCTGCATCGAAGACGACGAGGGTTCGGCCAACAACGTGGGGCGGCCCAGCGCCGACCTGTGCTGGGGTACAGAGAACGCCACGCTCATGTTCCAGGGTTCTGGTGTTGAGCTCATCAAGGATGATGCAACAGGCACGTGGCACAGCAAGAACGACGATGGCTCGCGGGTCGAGAGGCTGACGGGCGCGTGGAACGGCGGTCAGCAGAACGAGTACTGGAAGGTTACGACGACCGACGGTACGCAGTACTTCTTCGGCCGGGGACAGCGCTCCGAGGCGGACACGACCGCACTCAACTCAGCGTGGACCGTTCCGGTGTACGGCAATCACTCGGGTGAGCCGTGCTACGACACTGACTTCGTTGACTCCCGGTGCAACCAGGTCTGGCGATGGAACCTGGAGTATGTGGTCGACCCGTCGGGCAATTCGCTGACGTACTTCTACACCAAGGAGACAAACAGCTATGTCTACGACATCATGGGCAACTATTCCGGCACGACGGCCTCGTACACCTCGGGTGGCCGCGTAGACCGCATCGAGTACGGAACACGCGCAGGCAGTGAGACCACGGCCAGCGCCCCGGCCAAGGTGACCTTCACGACGTCTCCGCGCTGCATCACCGATCTTGCGGATCCCGATTCGTTCTGCAGTTCAGCGCAGACGTCAACGTCATCCAACAAGTGGCTCGACACGCCCGTCGACCTGGTGTGCTCGAGCGAGCCGTGCACGAACTTCACGCCGGTTTTCTTCGATCGCAGTCGACTGAGCGCGATCAGCACTTTCGCCTACGACGGTGTCGCCTACCAGCCCATCGACTCGTGGAGCATCCAGCAGCAATTCGTCGCATCGGGAAGCAGCGGGCTCGAGTATGCGGCCAGTCCGATGCTGATCACGACCGGGGTTACCCACACCGCCCTCAACGGCACGAGCTCGACGACGGCAGACGACCTCACACTTCCCGAGATTCAGTTCGGCTACATGTTCCTCGACAACCGCGTTGACTCGACTGCCGACGGGGTGGATCCGCTGCGTCGCCCGCGTGTCACCGACATTCGCACCGAGACCGGAGCCTCGATCACCGTCAACTACCGCACCGAGTGCACGGCATCCGACAAGCCCGGAACCACCGAGAGTGAGCAAGAGGCCAATAACCGACTCTGCTACCCGGTGAAGTGGGCGGAGAGCGACTACGCGCCGGCCGAGGTCGAGTACTTTCACAAGTACGTTGTGGAGTCCATGGTGGAGTCCGCCGCGCCGCCCGCTGCCGGCGGGAACGCGCTGATCACCGGATCGCTTTCCAAGCTCACAACATTCGCCTACGGCGGTGGCGCGTTCTGGGCGCGTCCCACGGGCGCCCTCGTCACGCCAAGCGAGATGACGTTCTCGGAGTTCCGGGGCTTTGCCGAGGTGACCGTCACCGAGGGCGAGAGCGGCGAGAGCTCCTCGATCCGCAACCAGTACTTCCGAGGCACCGGGGAGGAGCTCACCGCGGGCCCGACCGGGAGTGAGATCACGGTAACGGACGAGGAGCGGTATATCGGCCAGGTCTTCGTTGCCACGGAGCTCAACGGCACAACGCCGGTGTTCGAGACGATCACCGAGCCGGGAGAGCCGGTTGTCACCGCCGAGAACGCGCAGCATGTGAAGGCGTCGCGCATTCCCTCGTCGACATCGCACGGCTTCGGCTTCGATGCCGGTGGCAATGTCGAGTTCCATACCCGTTCGTCCACTACCTCTGACGCCTACGGGCAGGGGACGCTCATCGAGGACTCGGGCGACGTTGCCGTCACGACGGACGACGTCTGCACGAGAGTCACCTACGCGTACTCGTCGCAGTCCGCGTTTGTGACGAGCCACCAGGTGGCTCTGGCTGCGGCGACGGAGACCGTCTCGAAGGCCTGCGACGCAGAGGTAGTGCGACCCGACGACGTGATCTCGAACGTGACGACGAGCTATGACAGCGCCGGCCGGCCGACGCAATCCGATCACCTTGATCCGTCAGACGGCATTGGGCAGGTGCTCGATCGAACGGTGCTCGACTATGACGCCTGGGGGCGCCCGCTCGAGGTCTCCGACGCGAGCGGTCAGATCACGCAGATCAGCTACACGCACTCGGCGGGCGGGCTGCTGCAGTCCAGCACCACGGCAACGGCGGACCCCGATGGAAGCGGACCTCTGGCCGCATTCTCCACAACGACGACCTTCAACGCCCTGACAGGCCGGGTCCTGTCGACGACCGATCCCAACGGCCGTGTCACGTCGGGCACCTACGACGCGCTCGGGCGGTTGCTGACCGTGCGGTACCCGCAGCACCAGTCGTCGTCGACGCCGTCTGTCGAGTACTCGTACGCCATTGGCTCCAACGGGCTGAACTCCGTGGTCACCAAGAAGCTGGGAGCCGACGGCGTGACCCAACACGTCAGCGTCGTCCTGTACGACGGGCTGCTGCGACCCTTCCAGTCGCAGTTTGAGGGCGCTGACGCGGGCGCAGACCACAATGCCGATGCGGCAGCACGCGGTCGCATGGTCGCGCAGATCTACTACGACTCTGCGGGGCGGGTGGTGAAGCAGACCGGCCAGTGGTGGGCGACCGGTGTGCCAACGGGCAGCCCGGTCGAGGCGATTGCCGTGCCCCCGTCGCAGACGACAATCGAGTACGACGGCGCAGGTCGGCCCGTTGCCCAGGTGCTGTGGGTTGGCACCGATTCGAACCCGGCCAACGAGAAGTGGCGCACCGTCACCGCCTATGACGGGGCGACCACGGTGCAGCTGCCTCCGATGGGGGGAACCCCGCAGGCGGTCGTGACCGATGCACTCGGTCGCACCGTGGAGCTTCGCCAGTACCTGCGAGACCCTGACGTCGGTGCCGCCGCCGACACTGTCGCCGAGGTGCTTGCGCTTGGCTCCCAGTCGACGACCTATGCCTACGACGCGGCCGGCCAGCGGACCGAGATGCGGGACGCAGGCGACAACGTGTGGACATACGACTACAACTGGGCCGGCCAGATCATCAGTGCCACCGACCCGGATGCGGGAACCGCGACCACTACCTACGACGCCATGGGGCGCGTGGCGACGCACACCGACGGCAACGGCGACACGCTCGCCTACGTCTATGACGCCTTCGGCCGAGTGACGAGCCTGCACGACGGCACGTCATCCGGCCCCGTGCGCGCAAGCTGGGAGTACGACCAGGCAACGGATTCCAACAGCAATCCGGTGCTCGGGCTGATGTCGTCCGCGACCCGATTCGTCGACGGGGCGGCCTACACGACCTCGATCCCGCGCTACGACTTTGCCAACCGCCCGCTGACGGTCACCGTCGAACTGCCCGATATTCCGGAGTTTGACGCGCTCGACTCGCTGTCCTACTCGACGCACTACAGCTACGCGGCAGATGGGCAAGTCGCGTCGATCTCGTATCCGGCGGTCCTATCGGATGACGTCTCGCGACTCGGTGCAGAGACGGTCACCACTCGATTCGACACCGCGTCGATGCCGTCGTGGATGGGTGGCGGCTTCGGCTGGGGAACGTACGTCGCCGAGGGCCGTTTCGGGTCGGATGGGCGGCTGCTTCTGACCGACCTCGGCAACACCTACGGCGCGATCACCTCGTACGACTACGAGGAGGGCACGAACCGGCTGCAGGGTATTGCGCTCAACCGTGAGGGCTTCAACGGCACGGATGTCGACATCCAGTACGGCTACGACGCCGCGGGCAACGTGACGAGCATGTCTGACCGGCCCACCCAGCTCACCGGCACAGCGACGCAGGACAACCAGTGCTTCGGCTACGACGGGCTGCGGCGACTCCAGGTCGCGTGGACGTCCGCAGACGCGAACTGCGCCGTCGCGCAGGGCGACATCGAGAACGCGAACGTCGGCGGCGTGGCGCCCTACTGGTCGGAGTACGAGTACGACGCTCTCGGCAACCGCACCCAGCTGGTCGAGCACGGCCCCGACGAGGAGTCGACGAGAACGACCGACTACGAGTACGGCACGAGCGGTGCTAGCCCGCACCAACTCACGCAGCTCACGAAGACCGTCGGCACCACTGTTTCGCAGACTGCATTCACCTATGACGACGCCGGCAACCGCCTGACCTCGGGCGATGCCGAGTACGTCTGGGACGCCGAGGGCGAGCTGTCGTCGGTCGACGATGACGAGAACGTCTACGACGCGTCGGGCAAGCGTCTGGTGCGCTCTGCAGCCTCCGGCACCACCGTGTACCTGCCGGGCGGGCAAGAGATCCACATCAGCGGCTCCACGGTCTCGGGGTCGCGGTACTACTCCTTTGGCGGTTCCACCGTGGCGACGCGTACGGGGGCGGGTCTGGGCGCGGTGACGTCGCTGGTCTCCGACCACCATGGGTCTGTGCTCGCTGCGGTGCCGAACACCGTCTGGACGGCGTCGAGTGTGACGCGCGTGTTCTCTGACCCCTTCGGAGCCGTGCGCGGGGGCAGCGATGCGAGCGTTCCCGGTGATCACCGGTTCCTGGGTGCGGTGATGGATGCGGCGGCCGGCCTGTCGCTTCTGGGCGCGCGCTACTACGACGCGACCATCGGGCGCTTCATCAGCGTGGATCCCGAGCTGAATCCGGCGAACCCGGCGCAGTTCAACGCGTATGACTATTCGGGTAACAACCCGTTGACGTGGTCGGATCCGTCGGGCCGGGACTTCTGGTCGTTCCTGGGGGATGTGGCCAAGAACGTCAAGAAGGCAGCGAACGCGGTCGGCGATTTCATCTACACGTACAAGGCCGAGATCATCGGCACCGTGGTCGGCATCGCGGTGACGGGGCTGTGCCTGGCGGCGACGGCGGGTGCGGGCAGCATCGGCTGTGTGATCGCGGGCGCGGCGGCCGGCGGCGCGGTCTCGGGGGCGATGTCGGCGGCGGTGACGGCGGCGCAGTCGGGGCAGTTGTTCACCCCGCAGGGGATGCTCAGCGTGTCGATCGGGTTCACCGTCGGCGGGTTGGTCGGGGCGGCGACCGGTGCGGTCGGCGGCGTCCTGGGCATGGCGCTGGGCAAGGTGGTCTCGTCGGCGGCGAGCACGTCGTTGGGCGGGGCGATCAAGTCCTTCGTCAGCACCATCACCTCCAAGTTCAAGCCAGGGCCGTTGTGGCCGCCCACAACTGCGCAGAACCCGACTACCTTCCGAGGCGACTCGCGGCCACACAGCGATGTCTTTGACGAAGGGTTCAAGCCTCTGGGTGCGAACGCAGACCTCGAGCGACATGCGCTTGGATTGTCTGACGACAGTGCCTACGTCTCGACATCTACGTCTGTCCAGCAGGCCGAGCGATTCGCTGAGAACGTCTACACGATACGAGCACCGGGTGGAATCGACGTTAACGACGTGCTTGGGGCAAGATCACCATTCCCAGACGAACTGGAAATCGCGTTCGAAGGGGGTATTCCGTCGTCATGTATCGTGGGCTGCACCATGCCAGGAGGCGTGTGGGTGCCAAATCCGGGTTTCGTGGGGTAGTGATGACCATAGAGGAACGGTCGGTGTCAGTTAGTGCTCCCGATGGAATCCAGACGGCTCAGCTGTATATCTCGCTTGAGCAACCATGGTCGCTACGGCTGGTGATCGGGCGTGAGGAGCTTGAAGCGCAAGGAAATGACCTGTTCGGGTGCCTCACCACGATTCGACGGAAGCTGGAGAGTAGTGGCCGCCGCATTTGCTGTGCTGGCGCCCTGGACGAGGTGTATCCATCCGGTATGACTCGTCAAATGGCAGGCGGGCGGTTCGCGTATCGGCATGTGAAGGGTCGTCAGGCGACGCAGGCTGACCTGGTCGACATTTTTGATCCTGGCGACTGCGCCAAGGTCGGCACCGTTGCTTCGCAGGAGAAGGCGGTCTATGACCGTCGAGGATGAGTTCAGACACTTCCCTGCCGAGTTGGTCGAGCAGGCTCGCGCGTTTCCCGGTGGGTGGGTCTACGAGATTGATGGGGAGTATTCAGCGAATGAGGCTGTGCCACCTGAGGCCATTCGCGGTGCCTGGCAGGTGGATTCCGGCGGGAACCTAACCGGCCATTTCGAAGTAAACCCGCGTTTTCGACCCCAGAGCGGCTAATACCCCCAACGTGGCTCATAGGCGCCATGTCGCGGGGTCCGACCTCTCGAAATAGGGTGCGGTGCGAGTCGGGATCCGAAGGTGCCCCCCTGCAATCTTGAACGGGCCATGTCGATCCGGAGCTGAATCCGGCGAACCCGGCGCAGTTCAACGCGTATGACTATTCGGGTAACAACCCGTTGACGTGGTCGGATCCGTCGGGCCGGGACTTCTGGTCGTTCCTGGGGGATGTGGCCAAGAACGTCAAGAAGGCAGCGAACGCGGTCGGCGATTTCATCTACACGTACAAGGCCGAGATCATCGGCACCGTGGTCGGCATCGCGGTGACGGGGCTGTGCCTGGCGGCGACGGCGGGTGCGGGCAGCATCGGCTGTGTGATCGCGGGCGCGGCGGCCGGCGGCGCGGTCTCGGGGGCGATGTCGGCGGCGGTGACGGCGGCGCAGTCGGGGCAGTTGTTCACCCCGCAGGGGATGCTGAGTGTGGCGACCGGGTTCTTCGTCGGTGGTGTCGTGGGTGCGGCGACGGGCGCGGTCGGCGGTGTTCTGGGGATGGCGCTGGGCAGGGCCGTGTCTGCGGCGGCCAGCACGGCGGTGGGCGGGGCGATCAAGTCCTTCGTCAGCACCATCACCTCCAAGTTCAAGCCATCCGTGCTGAAGCCTCCGACGGTCGCGCCGAACCCGAGCAGTAGTGGTGCCAACGGGGCCTTGAGAGATCCCGGTACTGGGCGGTTCGCACCCAACCCTGATCGAGTCGCTCCACAGCCGAGCTCTGGGGTGCACGGCAATTCGCGACAAAGCGATGCGCCCACGTCCCTATACCAGCTCTTTGACCTCGACGGGAACTACTTGAAGACTGGCATCTCGAGCAATCCTGGAGGGCGATACACTCAGGATTTCATGAGTGACAAGTTCATGGACATCATCAATGTCGGTTCGAGGAGCAACATGTTGGATCTGGAGCGTTTGATCGTCCAATTCGACCCGGGACCCTTGAACTTCGAGTCTTGGGCAGGAGCCGGTCTCCGATGAGCCTGCACCCGACCCTTGCTGTTGGTCTAGTTGCTGGCGGGCCGGGATCGAGCCGGGAATGGATCGAGGCAGTCAAGTTGCTGGGTAGGCAGGTTATGCAGTCGAGGGTAGATGTCGAGTCCCCTCTTGCAGTCAATGTCGTCTTTCAGGTTCCTGGCCAGTTCTTGCAGCCCGATTTTGAGGGTGCTCGGAGCGGGCGGTTCTCGCGCAAGGAACGGCGATTGCTTGTGCAGGTTGCCTTGCCCTCTGAACCAGACGGCGACGCTTACCGGGACGCCCGAGATCGCCTAAATCAAGCGGTGGCGGTCGCTGAAAATTTCGCCTATGAAGAAGGATTGACGCCGACCGCAGAGATTACACCCCTCCGAGAGCTGTTGACGCGCCTGTAGGTTCATTTCTCGTTGGGCTTGAGGCGCCGGCGGATGGAGCCACGGCCGCGGGGTTGCAGTCAGGGCAATGCCAGCCGTGCGGCAATGTGCGCGGCCGCGGTGCGGGTCCCATCCTCTTTTCCTGATCGGTCGGCGCGCTCAAGATAGTCAACTTCTGGGCTGGGCCGAGAGCGAATAGCTGGCCATCGGCAGCTTCACCAGGGCGTATCCTGAGCTGAATCCGGCGAACCGGGCGCAGTTCAACCCATACCCCTTCCCTAGTTGGGCTTTGCGGGCAGACGTCGTCGACGTCGACGTCAGCGTGTCGCCCGGAGTGCGGATCTCCCACCGAGAACCCTGCGTCATTGCCGCACGCTCCCTGACAGCGCACCAGTCTGCCTGTAGGCTTGGAGGGCTCGGGAAAACATGGTCGTTTCGGGGGATCGAGGGCGGCAGAGTGCCCGTCGCCCCGCTGCTTCGCACCGAATGAATCTCGGGCCACCCACACACTTCCGACCTCCACGGTCGGGAAATGCCGCGGCCGCAATAACGGTTCGAAGCGGCGAAGGAAGAGGTAGAGATGTCTGATGTGCTCATCGACAGGCCAGAGCTGAACGGTCTCGGACAGTACGAGTTCGGCTGGTCCGACTCCGACG
>JAAFHU010000085.1 GCA_013297645.1 Actinomycetota bacterium | reverse complement strand
CCGGCTCGGCAGCACGGTCGGCTCCTGGGTGCGGCCGTCGTAGTTGTCCTGGAAGTCGACGGTCTCTTCCTCGATGTCGCGCACCATCTCCATGGCGAGCGGGGCCATCTTGGTCTCGGTGTAGCGGTGGGCCGCGGCGCCATCGTTACCCGGGGATCCGAAGTTTCCCTGGCCGAGCGCCAGCGGGTAGCGCAGGCTCCACGGCTGCACGAGCCGAACGAGAGCGTCGTAGACCGAGGAGTCGCCGTGCGGGTGGAACTGCCCCATGACGTCGCCGATGACGCGGGTGCACTTCGAGAAGCCCTTCTCGGGGCGGTAGCCGCCGTCGTACATCGTGTAGATAACGCGGCGGTGCACGGGCTTGAGTCCGTCGCGCACCTCGGGCAGCGCACGCCCGACGATGACGCTCATCGCGTAGTCGAGGTACGACCGCTGCATCTCGAGCTGCAGGTCGACCTGCGAGATCTTGTCGTGCGCCGTGTCGACCACCTTGTCGGTGAAGGTCGGGGCGTCTTCTGGTTCGTTTACGTCAGCCATGGTCAGCCCTTAGATATCGAGAAAGCGAACGTCTTTGGCGTTGCGCTGGATGAAGTTGCGGCGCGACTCGACGTCTTCGCCCATGAGGGTCGAGAAGATCTCGTCGGCCGCGGCCGCGTCGTCCAGCGTCACCTGCAGCAGGGTGCGGGTGGCCGGGTCCATGGTCGTCTCCCACAGCTCCTTGTAGTCCATCTCGCCGAGACCCTTATAGCGCTGGATGCCGGAATCCTTCGGCATGCGCTTTCCTGCCGCCAGCCCGAGCTCGGTGAGCTGGTCGCGCTCGCGGTCGCTGTAGACGTACTCGTGCTGCGCGTTGCTCCACTTCAACCGGTAGAGCGGCGGCTGCGCGAGGTAGACGTAGCCGAGGTCGATGAGCGGCCGCATGTAGCGGAACAGCAGGGTGAGCAGCAGGGTCGTGATGTGCTGGCCGTCGACGTCGGCATCCGCCATGAGCACGATCTTGTGGTACCGCGCCTTGGTCGGGTCGAAGTCCTCGCCGACGCCGGCGCCAAAAGCCGTGATCATCGACTGCACCTCGTTGTTGCCGAGCGCGCGGTCGAGCCGGGCCTTCTCGACGTTGAGGATCTTGCCGCGCAGCGGCAGGATCGCCTGGAACTCCGGGTTGCGACCCTGCACGGCGGATCCGCCGGCGGAGTCGCCCTCGACCATGAAGATCTCGCTGAGCGCGGGGTCGTTGCTCGAGCAGTCGCGCAGCTTGCCGGGCATGCCGCTCGATTCGAGCAGCCCCTTGCGGCGGGTGCTCTCGCGCGCTTTGCGCGCGGCGATGCGCGCTTGGGATGCCTGGATCGCCTTGCGGATCACATCGCGCGCCTGCGTGGGGTTGCGATCGAACCAGTCGCCGAGCTGCTGGCCCGCGACGCGCTGCACGAATGCCTTCGCCTCGGTGTTGCCGAGCTTGGTCTTCGTCTGGCCCTCGAACTGCGGCTCGGCGAGCTTCACCGAGATGACCGCGGTCAAGCCCTCGCGCACGTCATCGCCGGAGAGGTTCTCGTCTTTCTCCTTGATGATGCCCTTCTCGCGGGCGTACTTGTTGACGAGGGTGGTGAGCGCGGCGCGGAATCCCTCTTCGTGGGTTCCGCCCTCGTGGGTGTTGATCGTGTTCGCGTAGGTGTGAACACTCTCGGTGTAGGCGTTGGTCCACTGCATGGCGACCTCGAGCGAGATCTTGCGGTCGGTGTCCTCCGACTCGAAGGCGATGACCTCGGGGTGGATCAGCTCGCCGCGCTTCGACTTGTTGAGGTACTCGACGTAGTCGACGAGCCCGCGCTCGTACATGTAACTCTCTACGACGTCTTCGTCACCGCGTTCGTCGGTGATGGTGATGCGCAGTCCCTTGTTGAGAAAGGCCATCTGCTGGAAGCGCGCGCGCAGCGTCTCGAAGTCGAACTCGATCGTCTCGAAAGTCTCGGGGCTCGGCCAGAAGGTCTGCTGCGTCCCGGTCTCGTCGGTCGCCTCGCCCTTCTCGAGCGGCGCGACGGGAACGCCGTTCTTGAAGCTCATGCGCCAGACGTGGCCCTGGCGGCGCACCTCGGTGTCCACTTCGCGCGATAGCGCGTTGACGACCGAGATGCCGACGCCGTGCAGTCCGCCCGAGACGGCATAGCCGCCACCGCCGAATTTGCCGCCGGCGTGCAGAATCGTCATGACCACCTCGACGGTGGACTTGTTCTCCTGCTTGTTGAGGTCGACGGGGATTCCGCGCCCGTTGTCGCGGGTGCGCACGCCGCCGTTCTTCAGCAGCGTGACGCTGATGTTGTCGCAGTAGCCGGCGAGGGCCTCGTCGACGGAGTTGTCGACGACCTCGTAGACGAGGTGGTGCAGACCGCGGGGTCCGGTGGACCCGATGTACATACCGGGGCGCTTGCGAACAGCCTCGAGCCCCTCGAGGATCTGGATTTGGTCGGCGCCGTAGCTATCGTCTGGCAGGTTTTCGGTTGGCGTCGATGTCATGGTGAAATCAGGCTCCTGCCCTTGTAGCTACTCGTGCCATTCGACGGTCTGGTCCAGAATGGACGCAATCGACGGCGAGGAGAGTCTACCAAAGGCACATGGCCTTTTGCCGGAATTCGCCGATCTGGGGAGTTTTCTCGGGTCCAGTGACCTGATTTGCCTAGTTAGCCGTAAGTATCGCGAGGACCACGCCCTGGAATTGCTCTGGGGCCTCTTTTCCAGCTCGGAGCGTTGGGTCCTTCAAAGCGCACGGACTCGATGCCGGCCTCTGGGTGGCGCACGGCGATCTGGGTGGCAATCTGCGCTCGCATGAGGCGCAATTGCGTCGCCCAGGCGGTGGAGTCGCATCTCACCGTCAGCACCCCCTCCTCGATGCCGACCGGCTGCGAGTGCTCGGCCGTCTCGGCGCCCGCGATCTCGGCCCAGCTGGCGAGCAGCTCCGACTGCGCGAGGGGCGAGTTCCAGCCCATCTTGGCGGTGAGGTTGTCGATCACATCGCCCAGGCCAACCGCGTCGCGGCCGCCGCCGAAAGGCACCGTCGAGCCCGGCACTACCGTGGCGCGCTTGCGCGCATCGCGACTGATGAACGTCGTATCACCGCCGAAGATGCGGCGGAATCGCGCATAGACAGCCTTGGCCTCGTCATTCGCCTCAGCCACTACTCCTCCCCCTGCTCGAGCACGCGACCCGCGCGTATGCGCACGACATTGCCGGCGAGCGTCGTGGGCACGTCGTCGAAGACGGCCGCGGTGATGAGCACCTGCTCGAATCCCCCGACGGCCGCCGCTAGGCGGCCGCGCCGCGATTCATCGAGTTCAGCGAACACGTCGTCGAGCACCAGCACCGGGTCGCCGGCGATTGACTCCCGTCGCAGCACCTCGGCCGACGCCAGCTTGAGCGCCAGGGCGAAGGACCATGACTCGCCGTGGCTCGCATAGCCCTTCGCCGGCAGCGAATTCAATTGCAGCACCAGGTCGTCGCGGTGCGGACCGGCGAGGGTGACTCCCCGGGCGAGCTCGGCCCGCCGCAGGCGGGCGAGCGCCGCGCGGAATCCCTCGGCGGCGATGTCGACGCCGATGGTGTCGCCGACCATCGCCTCGGTTTCGAGGTCGGCGTCGTCATCCGCCGATTTCGCACGGATGCTGAGATAACTGCTCAGCGACGCCGCGTGGTCCGCACCGGCCACCGTCGCGTACGCGCGGGACACCTCGGGCGACAGCTCGGCGACGAGCGAGCTGCGCGCGGCGATGATCTCGGAGCCGAAGGCGACGAGCCGCTCGTCCCAGATCTCGAGAGTCGTCAACTGCGAGACGTTTGAGGCGCGGGCCGATTTGAGCAGGGTGTTGCGCTGCTTCAGCACGCGGTCGTAGTCCGCCATGACACCGCTCATGCGCGGGCTGCGCAGAACGAGCAGCTCATCGATGAAGCGGCGCCGGCCGCTCGGCTCGCCCCGCACGAGCATGATGTCCTCTGGCGCGAAGATGACGCTCGAGAAGTAGCGCGGCAGTTCGCGCGGCTTGATCGCCGATCGGTTGACCTGCGCGCGGTTCGCACTCGAGCGGTTGAGCTGCACTTCGAGCAGCAGGGCCTGCTCGCCGTTCTCCACCCGCGCGCGGATCACGGCCGAGTCCTGCGCCTGGCGGATCATCGCGTGGTCGATCGAGACCCGGTGCGATCCGAGGGTGCTGAGGTAGCCGATCGCCTCGACAAGGTTGGTCTTGCCCTGGCCATTGCTGCCGACGAACAGGTTCGGCCCCGCCTCGAGCGCGAGCTCAGCGGTCTCGTAATTACGAAAGTCGCGCAGGCTGAGATGCCGGACCAGCACGGTCAGGCCTTGCGGACGGCGTGCCCACCAAACTGCTTGCGAAGGGCGGCGACCGCCTTCATCGAGGGTGAGTCGTCCTGGCGCGACACGAAGCGGGCGAAGATCGAGGCGCTGATCGTCGGAACGGGCACGGCGTTGTTGAGTGCCTCCTCGACTGTCCACCGGCCCTCGCCGGAATCCTCGACGTAGCCCTCGATGTCGGTGAAGTCGGGGTCTTCCTTGAGCGCCTTCACGAGCAGCTCGAGCAGCCACGAGCGCACGACGGTGCCCCGCTGCCAGGCCTCGAAGGTGCCGGTGACGTCGTGGATGATGTCGTCGCGCTTGGCGAGCAGCTCATAGCCCTCGGCCCATGCCTGCATGAGCGCGTACTCGATGCCGTTGTGCACCATCTTGGCGTAGTGGCCCGCGCCGACCTTGCCGGCGTGCACGAAGCCCTCGGCCCTCGGGCCCTCGGGGCGCAGCGCGTCGAAGATGGGCATCGCGCGCTCGATGTCGGATGCGGCGCCGCCGGCCATGAGGCCGTACCCGTTCTCGAGTCCCCAGATTCCACCGCTCACGCCGCAGTCGAGATAGTTGACACCCTTCTCGGCGAGCAGCGCCTCGTGCTTGAAGTCTTCGGTGAAGCGGGAGTTGCCGCCCTCGATCACGAGATCGCCCTCGGAGAGCACCCCGGCGAGTTCGGTAATTACAGAAGTGGTGATTGCGCCGGAGGGCACCATGACCCAGACGATGCGCGGCGCGGGCAGAGCCGCGGCGAGCTCGGCGAGCGACGCGACGTCGGAGACGGCCTGGTTCGGGTCGTAGCCCGTCACCTCGATGTTCGCGCTGCGCAGGCGGGCGCGCATGTTGTTGCCCATCTTGCCGAGTCCGATGAGGCCAATGTGCACGGCGGTACTTCTTTCGTTGCGTCTGGAGGGACTAGCGGAGCAGCAGGTTGGGCTGCAGCAGGTACTTGTAGTTGTCTGCCCCTGGCTGGTCCTTCGAGGACTGGCTGGTGATCAGCACCGGGCCCGGCTTGTTCGGGTTGTCGGTCTTGGTGAACGAGATGCGCACGAATTCCGAGTGCACCGCGCTGAGGCCGTCGAGCAAGAAGGATGGCTTGAGCGAGACCACGGTGTCGGTGCCGGTGAGGAAGGCGTCGATCTGTCTCGGACGCCTGGGCCTGCTCCGAGCCAACCGCCTCGAGGGTGAGGCCGTCGATCGTGAAGGTGAACCGCAGCGCGGCCTCGCGCTCGAGCACGAGCGACACGCGGCGCACCGCCTCGATGAGCTCGGCGGTGTTGATGACCGCGTAGTTGTCGACCACCTCGGGAAAGAGCCGCTTGACCGGGGGGAAGTTGCCCTTGATGAGCAGCGACGTGACGGTCTTCTTGTCGGCTTGGAATGCGATGAGCTCGCGCTCGTCGGTGCTGGTGATCGCAACGCTGATCGATCCGCTGTGGCCGAAGGTCTTGCCGATCTCGATGAGGGTGCGCGCGGGGACCAGGGCAGTCAGGCCCTCTTTGACCGACTCGCCGCCGGTCCACTCGATCTCGCGCACGGCGACGCGGTAGCGGTCGGTCGCCACGAGCGAGAGGCTGTTCTCGCTGACCTCGAGCTGCACGCCGGTGATCACGGGGGTGACATCATCGCGGGATGCGGCGACGGCCACCTGGGCGATGGCGCTGGAGAAGGCCTCGGCCGGCAGAACTCCCGACTGCTCGGATACCTGAGGAAGCGTCGGGTACTCGTCGACGGGCATACCGGGCAGGGTGAAGTTCGCCGTGCCGCAGACGACAGAGATGCGGCCCTCATCGGAGGAGAACTTCACCGGCGCGTTGGGCAGGCGGCTGGCAATCTCAGCGAGGAGGCGGCCGGATACGAGAACCTTGCCCGGCTCATCAACCTGGGCCGCTATCTCGGTCTGGGCCGAGACCTCGTAGTCGAAGGACGAGAGGGTGAGGCCGGCGTCGGTCGCCTCGATCAGCACACCGCTGAGGATGGGGAGGGTCGTTCTCTGCGGCAGCAGTTTGACCGCGAACGACACCGCTTCGCTGAAGGTGTCGCGATTGACCTGGAACTTCACGTGGTATCCCCTGTCGCGGTGAGTGATGGCCGGTTAATACTGGCACAGCGGCTTGTGCACTGAACCACCAAGGTTATCTTCTGATCAATCAAGGGTTTAAAAGAGATAAAGACATTAACCGCTGTGGGAATTGTGAATAACTCTGCCGGACTGATTCATACACAGGGAACTACAACCGTGTGAGTTGTTGGCGGGCTGTGCGCTGCGAGGCGGCCGCCGGGGAAAGGCTCCTGTCGACCGCGAGCCGATTCCACAGATCCCTGTGTTTCGTCAACAGGCCCACCGGCGCGTCTCCACAGTTATCCACAGGGTTTCCACACCGTGTGAAAACTCTGAACTACTTGCTGAACCTGTGGTTCTGCTTGATGCGGCTCGTCAGCTCGGTCACCTGGTTGTAGATCGAGCGCCGTTCTTTCATGAGCTCGGTGATCTTCTTGTTCGCGTACATGACCGTCGTGTGGTCCCGGTTGCCGAAGAGTTGGCCGATCTTGGGCAGTGAGAGGTTCGTCATCTCGCGGCACAGGTACATGGCGATCTGTCGCGCGGTGGCAACCTGCTGCGACCGGCTCGATCCATAGAGGTCGTCGACCGAGAGCTTGAAGTAATCCGCCGTGTGGTTGATGATGTCGACCGGCGCGATGACGTTGTCGTCGTCGAGGGTGATGAGGTCCTTGAGAACCGTCTGCACCAGGGCGAGGTCGACCGGCTGCTTGTTGAGGCTGGCGAAGGCGGTGACCCGGATCAGCGTGCCCTCGAGCTCACGGATGTTGCTCGACACCTTCGACGCCATGTACTCGAGGATCTCGTTGCCGACCTGGAACTTCTCGCTCTGCGCCTTCTTGCGCAGGATCGCGATGCGGGTTTCAAGGTCGGGCGCCTGCACGTCGGTGATGAGTCCCCACTCGAAGCGTGACCGCATACGGTCTTCGAAACCGGTCAGGTGCTTCGGGGGCAGGTCGCTCGTGATGACCACCTGCTTGTTGTGGTCGTGCAGCGTGTTGAAGGTGTGGAAGAAGGCCTCCTGCGTCGAGTCCTTTCCCTGAAGGAACTGGATGTCGTCGATGAGCAGGATGTCGATCTCGCGGTAGCGGGACTGGAAGACGCTGGCCCGGTTGTTGGCGATCGAGTTGATGAAGTCGTTCGTGAACTCCTCGGAGCTGACGTACCGCACACGGATGCCCGGGTAGAGGCTCTCGGCGTAGTGACCGATCGCGTGCAGGAGGTGGGTCTTGCCGAGGCCGGAGTCGCCGTAGATGAAGAGCGGGTTGTATGCCTTGGCTGGCGCCTCGGCCACGGCCACGGCGGCTGCGTGCGCGAAGCGATTGGACCCACCGATGACGAAGTTGTCGAAGTTGTACTTCGGGTTCAGGCGAGAGTCGCTGCGCCTGCCGGTGTTCTCGGGCGCGGCCGACACGACAGTCGGCTCGATGTACGACTGCTCACCGGTGTCGGCCACGTCGTCGAGCACGTCGTGCTGGATC
Source organism: Actinomycetota bacterium (assembly GCA_013297645.1). GTDB lineage: Bacteria > Actinomycetota > Actinomycetes > Actinomycetales > Microbacteriaceae > Conyzicola. The sequence continues at coordinate 2,155 of JAAFHU010000085.1, read as the reverse complement.
TCGGGGTTGACGACGATGGCGAAGCTCGTGACCTCCTGGTCTTCGCTGAGCCCGGCGATGGCGTTGAGCAGCGGAAGGCGGATGCGCTGCTCGAGCATGCCGCGAGTCAGTTCGTTGGGCACCTCGAGATAGAGGGTTCCCGCCATGACGCCCCGGGGCTCGACCAGGCTGATGAAGCCGTGCAACTGGGGGGTGATCCTGTCGTCTGCGGTGAGCTGGGTGAGGATCGATCGCCAGATGCCCTGTGTCGGGTCAACCGGATCGTCCATCATTGCCTCTCGCAAATGCAGTTATTCACAGAGTTATCCACCATGTGGTAACTCGTGACTGGAAGTAAATGTCGCGTATTCACTCGGGTGAAACGGCGTCGACTCACCTTAGTTTGTTAGTTCGTGTCGTTACCAACCCCCAATTCCACATGTGTGGAGAATGGACGGTTGTGCACGGATGGTTTGACCGCACAGGTTTAACCCCGTATTTTTAACCAGTTGACTTCCGCCTTCGGGCATCCCACATCTTTCCGGCTCTTATGGCTGGCATTTGGAGATACAGCTATGAGCAAGAGAACCTTCCAGCCGAACAACCGCAAGCGCGCCAAGGTGCACGGCTTCCGTCTTCGCATGCGCACCCGCGCCGGTCGTGGCATCCTCGCCGCGCGCCGTGCCAAGGGTCGCACCGAGCTCTCCGCGTAACGTCCCCGCACCGGTCCCGGTCACTGCTGTGCTTGCACACCCGAACCGCGTTGTGCGCGCCGAAGACTTTCGCGCGACGATGCGACGGGGCAAGCGCGTCTCGACCGACCACGCGATCGTCTACTTCGCCCAACGCGCTGGCTCTGAGCCGGCGCGTTTTGGGTTTGTCGTGGCGAAGACCGTCGGGGGCTCGGTGACCCGCAACCTCATGCGCCGCCGGCTCCGTTCGATCGGCCGCGAGCTGATCATGGGCGGGTTCACTGGCACGGACGTCGTCGTGCGGGCGCTACCAGGCAGCGAGAAGCTCTCGTGGAGTAGCCTCCACGATGAGATCACCAGTGGCATACAGAGAGGCGCACAGCGATGAGGCGGGCACTGCAGTTCGTCTGGCTGCTGCCGCGCAATGTATGCGTGCTGATCCTGCGCGTCTACCGCGCCGTGATCTCCCCGCTCTACGGCGATGTCTGCCGGTACTACCCGTCGTGCTCGTCCTACGCGATGCAGTCGATCCAGCACTACGGAGTCATCCGTGGAATCTGGATGGGCAGTCGTCGGCTGGCCCGCTGCCACCCGTGGGCCGAGGGCGGTATCGACGACGTACCCGTTCGCGAGCACGAGCACATCGCGATGACGGGCTTTGGATTTGTCGTTTCACATAGCCACGGAAAGGGCTAACCCGAGCATGAACATCATTGACACCATTCTCTGGCCCATCAAATGGGTCATCGAGGCGATCCTCGTCGGCTGGCACTGGGTGTGGACCAACGTCTTCCAGCTCAACCCCGATGCCGGTATCACCTGGGTGCTCTCGATCGTGGGCCTGACGATCGTCGTGCGAGCCGCGCTCATCCCGATCTTTGTGCGCCAGATCAAGAGCCAGCGCCGCATGATGGAGGTCGCGCCGCAGCTCAAGAAGATCCAGGACAAGTACAAGGGCAAGAAGGACCAGTTCTCGCGCGAGGCCATGTCGCGCGAGACGATGGAGCTCTACAAGAAGACGGGCACCAACCCGCTCAGCTCGTGCCTGCCGCTGCTGCTGCAGATGCCGATCTTCTTCGGCCTCTTCTCCGTGCTCCAGAGCGCTCAGGGCAAGGGACACCCGGCCGGCGTCGGACTGCTCAACGCCGACCTCGCCGAGTCCTTCGGCACGTCGTCGCTCTTCAACATCGCGCCGCTGCACCTCGCCATCAGCACCGCCGAGGGCAACGTCGCCGTCATCATCATCGCCGCGGTGATGGTCGTCATCATGACCGGATCGCAGTTCATCACCCAGCTGCAGATCATGTCGAAGAACCAGTCGCCCGAGGTCAAGGCGAGCCCGATGTACCGCCAGCAGCGCATCCTGCTCTACCTACTCCCCTTCGTCTTCCTGTTCTCCGGCTTCACCTTCGCCATCGGCGTGATGTTCTACTGGCTCGCCTCGAACCTCTGGACCATGGGCCAGCAGTTCCTCGTGATCCGCA
>JAAFHU010000084.1 GCA_013297645.1 Actinomycetota bacterium | reverse complement strand
CCCCTGACCCCCGACCGTAATGCGACCGAGGGCGAGAACCCCTTTCCGTGGATCGACGACGTCAGCGAGCTCGTCGCCGAGATCGAGGAGTCGGGTGACGCCTTCGTCGTCGAAGAGGGCGACGAGTTCGAGGGCAGCTACGTGATCGTCATCACCGGCGCCGACGAGTCGGGCCTGCTCAGCGTCGCCAACCGCGTCGCCAACCTGCCCGGCGTGCCGACCGGCGTCTTCGCCATGGTGACGGACGACGACGCCGACGAGCTGGGCCAGGGGCGTCGCGAAGACATCAGCTAGGGGCGCCGAGCGCGGAAGATGAAGACAGCCGCCAGCACGATGCCGGCGAGCAGCAGCGCTCCGAGGATGACGGCCAGCAGAGTCCAGTTGTCGTTCCCGCTCGTCACTGGCGCTGGCGCCGCTGACTGCTCCGGCTCCGGCGTTGCGCTGGGGGAGGGCGTTGCGGTCGGAGTCGGCGTGGGTGTGGGCGTCGCGGTGCTCGTCGGCTGCGGAGCAGGCACGGTGCTGACCGGCGGCTTTGACGCCGGCTTGGTCGGCGTCACGGGCGCCCGCAGAGCCGAGCTCGGCGCAGTGGCCGTGCTCGAATCGTTGTTCACGTCGCTGTCGCCCTGCCCGCCCGATACCGTCGCAGAGTTCTGGATGTCGGCGGTCGCGACCGAGTACGAGGTCACGAGCGAGAAGCTCGCGCTCGCTGCCGGTGCCAGCCCGGTCGCACGCGTGCAGGTGACCGCCCGCGCGACGGCGGAGCAGCTGAACCCATTGCCAGAACCGGATACGAAAGCGAGCGCGGTCGGCAGCTGGTCGGTGACCACGATGGCATCGGCCGAGGCGTCGGTGCCCAAGTTGGTGACGGTGAGGGTCCAGGTTGCCGTGCCAGCGGCCGTGGCGGCGCCCGTGAAGGCCTTAGTGAGAGCGAGGTCGAAGGAACGCGCAGCGAAGCCTGCGTCGATAGTCGGATTGATGAAGCGCGCTTCGTCCGCGTTGTCCGACGGCACTGGCGCCCGAGTGTCGCCCGTCGCCGTCGTTGCGATGGTGAACACCGGGGTGATGCCGGTGGCCACGTCCGCATCCGAGTCGGTGGCGGCAGAGCCGGCTCCGGTGGGGCTGATCACGTGGTCAGCCACCGGGCCGAACTGCACCCGGTAGGTTCCCGCACGAAGGTTGGTGAAGACGTAGTGACCATCGGCGTCGGTCATAATTGCGGTGGCCGCCGATCCGTCGATGTAGGTTGCGGGCGATCCAGCAGCAGTGAGTAGCGTGACGCTAACGCCGGCGATGCCATTCTCGGTGACGTCTTGTACGCCATCCCGGTTCTCGTCGAGCCAGACGTAGTCGCCTACGGCGACAGCCGGCACGAAGCCGAAGTCCAGCGAGTTGTCGGCGCTGCCATTGGTGCTGAGAGTGGATGACTCCGCCGAAGCCGTCGACGAATCGGTCGCCGTTGTCCCCGCTGCCGTCACGGTCGGCCAGTACCCGTCGAGCGCGGCGGATGTGTCGTCGATTGTCACCGTGTAGGTCTCGCCCGATGAGAGCAGAGGCAGGTCGCTGAAGCGGTAGGCGCCATCGAGGTCGGTGGTGACCGCCGCGATAGTGGTGCCGCGCACGTCGACAACGGGATCGCCGTTGGAGTCACTGATCGCGAGGGACACTCCGGCAATGCCCGGCTCGCCCGAATCCTGCACGCCGTCGCCGTCGACGTCGACCCAGACGAAGTCTCCGGCTGCGACCGACGGTCGGGCGAAGCCGAAGTCGACCGTGAGGTCGCTGTCGGCGTCGAGCTCGCCGTGCGTTCCCCGACCTGCAGCGCCGTCGCCGGGCGCTGTCGATGCCGTCTCAGCGGTGGGCTCGGAGCCGACGACCAGCTGAATGCGGCTCGAGATGATGCCGACGCCGGCAACGGCCGTGTCTATGCCGTTGTCGTTGGCGTCGGTCTGGTTGTCTGCGGCGACCGGAACGGTGCTGCTGATGAGTCCCTCGAGGGGCTCGCCGACGGAGAAGTTCGCCTCGGTGACCGCGACGATGTAGCTGGCGGCGGGGAGGTTGGAGAAGAGATAGAAGCCGGATGCGTCGGTGCTGTCGCGCAATCCCGTGTCTTCGCCGGCATCCACGTTTCCATCGGCGTCGAGGTCTCTGTAGAGCGCGACCTCGACCCCCGCGACGCCGGACTCTCCGGAGTCGAGAAGCCCGTTGCCGCGCAGTGCAGGGTTCGTGGGGTGGTCATCGAGCCAGACCTTGTTGCCGAGGCTCATCGCGAGTCGGCTGAAGCCAAAGTCGATGGTCAGGTCGCTGAAGGAGTCGAGTTCGCCGTTGGCGCCCCGGTTGGCCTGGAACTGGGGCGTCGGATCTGCCTCGGCAACCAGTTCGCCACCGGCCGTCGCGCTGGTATACGAGAGCGCGATGGTCGGGCTGATGACGCCGAAGGCGGAGCTCACGGCCGTGCCGGCCCCGTCATCCGTGTTGTCTGTCGAATTGTCTGTCGGCGCCGCAGCCGTGAAGCTGCTGGTGAAGCCGAAAAGTGGGGAGCCGGCGCCGAAGTTCGAGAACTCCACCCCGACGATGTAGTTGCCCCTGGTCAGACCGTCGAAGAGGTAGTACCCGGTCGAGTTCGTCGTGGTTGTTCGTCCGCTGTCTTCGCCCGGATCGACGACTCCGTCGGCGTCGAGGTCTCGGTAGAGCCGCAGGGTAACTCCGGCGACCCCGGTGCCCTGCACGCCAGCGATGTTCGGGTTGTCGAGGTCGTCGGCGGTGTCGCGCACGCCATTGTTGCGCGTCGTCGACCAGGTGGAGCTCGTGTTGCTGTCGTCGATCCACACGCGGTTGCCGAGGCTCATCGGCGTATAGAAGCCGAAGTCGACGGAGAGATCGCTGCTGTTGTTGGCAATGCCATATCCACCGCGACCGCCAACGCCGTCGGCGGGGTCGTTCGTGAGGCTCTCGCTCGTCGGCTCGGAGCCGGACGAGAGGGTGATCTTGCTCGAGAGAATGCCGACGCCGGAGACCGCCGTGTCGCGTCCGTTGTCATTGTTGTCGACGCCATTGTCGGCGGCCGTGGGGTTCGGCGCCGTGCTGCGGCTGCTGATGCTGTTCTGCAGCGGCCCGCCCGTGGTGAAGTTTGCCTCGGCTACCGCGACGATGTAATCGCCCGGCGGGATGTTGGCGAAGAGGTAGAAGCCGGACGCGTCGGTCGTGTCGCGCAGGCCGGTGTCCTCACCAGCGTCAACTGCCCCGTCCGCGTCGAGGTCGCGGTACAGGGCGACCTCGACGCCGGCGATACCCAGCTCACCGGAGTCGAAAATACCGTTGCCGCGCAGCGCCTGGTTGGTGGAGTGGTCGTCGAGCCAGATGTGGTTGCCGATGCTCATCGGGGGTCGAACGAAACTGAAGTCGATCGTCAGGTCGCTGTTGTCGTCAGTCTCGCCATTGGGCCCGAGTGCGGGCACGGACGGGTCGCTCTCCCCGGTGGGCTCGGCAAGGGAGACGAGCTCGATGAGACGGCTGTCTACCGGGCCCGCGGCGGCAGCATCGGCACCGTTGTCGTTGCTGTCGGTCGCGTTGGTCGGGCTGACCTGAGCGACGGCGTCGAAACTGCTCACGAGTCCGTTGAGCGGCTGTCCGGCGGTGAACTCAGTTGCGGGCACACGCACGAGGTAGTTGCCCGGCGCGAGCCCAGAGAAGAGGTAGTAGCCGTTCGAGTCGGTCGTCGTCGACGCTACGAGAGAATCGCCGCTGTCGATGAATGTGCTGTTGTTGGCGTCAGACCACAACTGCAGGTCGACGTTGGCGAGCCCGGGGTTCTGCACGCCTGCCGTGGTGAGGTTGCCGTCGTCGGTCGCGTCGATCAGGCTGTTGGTGCGGCTACCACCCGGGCCCCACTGCGCCGGATCAGACGAATCGTCGAGCCAGATCCGGTTGCCGATGCTCATCGGCGGGTCACCCGGCGCGGCGTCGGCGCGGTCGCTGGCGAACGACGCGATCGAGACGGCGGTCGCGGCGGCAAGCAGTGCGACTACCGCGCCGACGGTGAAACGTCGGCGACGAGGTGCGGCAGTGGACACGGGGCTCCCTACATTTAAGCGGGGCCCAAACCCCCCTGAATACTACAATCTCTAGCTTCCGCGCGGCGACAGCTGCGGTCGACTTAGCGGGGCGCGGCAAACAGGTCGGCTAGTCGCCCCGGCGCTCGAGAATCTCATACCTCGCGCGGATGAACTGGTAGACACCGAAGAGGATGAAGCCGAGGGCGACCACGCTGAGCACGACGTTGCCCGAGGGCAGCTCGCGCAGCTTTGTCAGGGCGCCGTCGAGGCCGGCGGCCTGGTCGGCATCCGACCGGATGGCCGCGATGGTGAACAGCACGCCGATAGCCAGCAGCGCAACGCCCTTCGAGATGTAGCCGACCACGCCGGCGACGCGCGCGACCCGCCGCACGTACTTGTTCGGCGGCTCGATGTCGTTCAAGAATTTTCGGCGGACGCCCATGGCCACGAAGACTCCGCCGGCAATGAGCATGGTGAGCGCAATCGCGGCCACGCCCCACTGCCCGCCGGGAACCGCGAGCAGGTCGCGGCTGACCTGCTGCGCCTCGGAGCCGTCGGACCGCACCCCGATGGCGAAGCGAAACGCGATCGCCCCTAGCCCGAGGTAGGCGAGGGAGCGTGCGCCGGGCTTGGCGCGCTTCGTCCACGCCGCCTTCGACGAGCCGCGCACGAGCGCTGCCGTGAGGATCTGGAAGAACGCGAGCCCCCACAGGCCGACGACCGTGCCCCAGAGCAGGAGTCCGCCGATGGGGCCGCTGCTCAGCTGGGCGAGGGCTCCGTCGTGGTTGGCTGCGCCCTTCTCACCGAAGGCGACCGCGAAGGCGATGCTGCCCATGAGCACGTGCAGCACGCCATTGACGGCGAAGCCGCTGCGGGCGATGACGTGCATCGCGGTGCTCTCTTGCACGGTGGTGGCCGCGCGCCGGATCTTGGTGCGCTTTCTCGCCATGGTTTCAGAGTACGTGGCGGCGAGAATCGGTGCGTTACGGTTGACACGTGCGCTATCTAGGCCTGCTTTTCACGATGACTCTCGTCGTCGCGATGCTGCCCGACGCGCAGCTGGCGGGCGCGGCGCTTGCCATCGCGGCACTCGTGCTCGCGGTGCACTGCGCTGCAGGGGTGACGCCCCGCCAGATCATGGTGGGCGCACGCGCCCTCGCGCACGCGGAGCCGCTGAGCGAGACTCCGGCGCCGAGCCACCCCACCACCGCAGGCCGCCCGCTCGGCCGGGCTCCGACCGGCGCGATCGCGGCCGCGTAGCTCCTTCACGAGGGGTGCGTGGCCAGACGGCCACCACATCCACTCGTTTATATAGGAGCTCTTTCATGGACCCGTTCAGCTTTGCCATTCACCTCGTCTACCTGTTCGTCAGCTGGCTGTCGACCTTCGTCAATCCGGTGCTCGCGATCGTGCTCTTGACGGTCACCGTGCGCGCCCTGTTGATCCCGGTCGGCATCAGCCAGGCCACGGCGGAGTGGACCCGCCGCCGCATCGCACCCGCGCTCACGAAGCTGCAGGAGCGCTACAAGAAGAACCCGAAGAAGCTGCACGAAGAGACCCTCGCGCTCTACAAGCGCGAGAACGCGAGCCCCTTCGCCGGCATCGGCCCGGCGATCGCGCAGGCGCCCGTGCTCGCCCCCGTCTACGGCCTCTTCGTGCGCGCGAGCATCGACGGCCACGCCAACGCCCTGCTCGCGGCAACCCTGCTCAACGTGCCGCTCGGCTCGACGCTGGCGACCGGCGGACTGGCGGGTCTCGCGATCTTTGCCGTGCTGCTGCTGGTGATCGCGGCCAGCGCCCTCGTCACCCGGCACACGTCGACAGCGACCGGATGGATCAGCTGGCTGCCCCTCATCGCCGTGCCCTTCGCCGCAATAGTCCCACTCGCGGCGGCCCTGTACCTCACGGTCTCGACCCTGTGGACGCTCGCGGAGCGGGCGGTGCTGCGGCGGATCTACTGGCGTGCCGCGTAGGCCTCGTCCTGCAGCACGTCGAGCGCCGGCACCTGCCCCTTGACGAGCAGGCTGCGCGCCTCGTCGATGGGCACCCAGCGCACCTCGTCGATCTCGGGGAAGGTGTAGGTGCGGCCGGAGCCGCGCGGGTACTCGACGGTCATCGGCTCGCTGATGACCTCGGCGACGTGCAGGTCGCCCTCGGCGACGAAGACGGTGACGAGCTTGCCCGACGAGTAGCGGAACTCGCCGAGCAGCCGGTAGTCGAGCGGGGGAGCGGGCACGCCGATCTCTTCGTTGAACTCGCGCAGCGCAGCATCGAGCGGCTGCTCGCCGCCCTCGACGATCCCCTTGGGAATCGACCACGAGCCCTCGCGCTTGCGCGCCCAGAAGGGGCCGCCCATGTGCCCGATGAACACCTCGAGGCTGTGCGCACCCCACCGGTAGAGCAGGATGCCCGCGCTGCGATCGTGGGAGGTGGCCATGCCGTCAGCCTAACCGGTGGGCCTTTCGGCCCCATCAGCACCCGGGCCCCGAGCCTAGGCTGCACCAATGGCACCCCTGTCGACCGATTCCTACCGCCAATCGGCCGAGGAGGTGCTGACCCTCGTCGACTCGACCGCGACCGGCCTGACCGATGCCACCGCCGACGCTCACCGTGCGCAGTACGGCAGCAACGTCATCGTCGAGCTGACGAAGGAGTCGGGGCTGCGCCGCTACCTGCGGCAGTTCAAAGACTGGATGATCGTGCTGCTGCTCGCCAGCGCCGCCGTCACCGGGGTGCTCGGCGACCTCGGCACCGCTGCCGTGCTCGTCGTGCTCGTCATCTTCAACACCCTCATCGGCTTCGTGCAGGAGTTTCGCGCCGAGCAGACCATGCAGGCGCTCGAGCGTCTCGTCGACCCGGTGAGCGAGGTCTACCGCAACGGGCAGCTGCGCGAGGGCAGCTCGCGCGACCTCGTCGTCGGCGACGTGCTGCGCCTCAGCGAGGGCGCGTCGGTGCCGGCCGATGTGCGGCTGGTCGAGACCAGCGCGTTCTCGACGAATGATTTCGCGTTGACGGGGGAGAGTGATCCAACCCGTAAGCACGCCAAGCCGATCGACCGCGAGGTGGCGCTCGCCGAGCGGCACAACATGGCCTACGCGGGAACGACGGTGGCCACGGGTGAGGCGACGGGCGTCGTGATAGCCACCGGAATGCAGACCGAGCTCGGGCGCATCGCGCGGCTGAGCCAGTCCGCGCCGCTCACGCGCAGCCCTCTGCAGATCGAGATGATGCACATCGCCCGGTACGTGACCTACGGCGTCGCGGTGCTGTCGGTCGTCGTTCTCGTCATCGCGGTGCAGTCCGACCTGCCCTTCAAGGAGGCGCTGCTCTTCGCGGTGGGCTTCGCCTGCGCCCTCATTCCCCAGGGGCTGCCGGCCGAGGTGAACACGGCGCTCGCCGCTGCCGCGGCCACGCTCGCCAAGCGCAACGCCCTGGTCAAGAAGCTCAGCGCGGTCGAGACGCTCGGTGCCACCCACGTCATCTGCACCGACAAGACGGGCACGCTCACCAAGAACGAGATGACGGTCACCGAGCTGGTTGTGGAGCGCCGCAACTACACGACCACCGGTATCGGCTACGCGCCCGGGGGTGCCGTCGACCCGGTCGACGCCCCGCTGCTCGCCTTCCTCACCGTCGGAGTGTTGGCCAGCAACGCCCGGCTGCTCGCCCCCGACGCGGCCCATGCCGAGTGGCACATCCTCGGCGACCCGACCGAGGCCGCCCTGCTCGTCGTCGCCCGCAAGGCCGGACTCGACCTCGACCAGCTCTGGGCCGACAACACCGAGGTCGACGAGCTGCCCTTCGACTCCACGCGCAAGCTGATGACCTCCATTCGCCGCGATGCCGCGGGCACCCTCACCGCCTGCGTCAAGGGGTCGCCCGAGAGCGTGGTGGCCCGCGCCACCCACATCGACGACGGAGCCGGGGTTCGTGCGATCACCGAGGAGGACCGCACGTGGATGCTGGCCCTCCACAGCGAGAAGGCCGGTCGCGCCCTGCGCAACCTGGCCTTCGCCACCCGCACCCTCACGGCGGCCGAGGCGGCCACCGCCGACATCGCCGTTATCGAGCAGCAGCTGACGCTGCTCGGCCTCATCTCGATGGTGGACCCCATCCGCACCGCCGTGCCCGAGGCGATGGCGACCGTGCTCGCCGCCGGGGTGCGGGTGAACATCGTCACCGGCGACTACTCGCGCACGGCCGAGGCGATCGCCCGGCAGGCCGGGCTGACCGACCTCGTCACGATCACCGGCACCGAGCTCACCGCCCTCAGCGATGCCGAGGTGCTCGAGCACGCCCTGCACGGCGACACGATCTTCAGCCGGGTGACCCCGGAGGACAAGGTGCGCATCGTCGCCCTCGTCAAGGCGTCAGGCCAGGTGGTGGCGGTGACCGGCGATGGCATCAACGACGCGCCCGCGCTGCGGCATGCCAGCATCGGCGTCGCCATGGGGCTGTCGGGCACCGATGTCGCCAAGCAGGCGGCCGAGATCGTGCTGCTCGATGACAGCTTCGCCACCCTCGTCGGCGCGGTGCGGCAGGGGCGCACGATCTATGCGAACATCCGCAAGGGCGTGCTCAGCTGCCTGACCTCGAACGCGGCCGAGCTGGTCGTCAACTCGGTGAGCCTCGCACTCGCGTCGCTCTTCGGGGTGCCGCTCGCCCTCAACGTGCTGCAGATTCTCGCGATCGACCTGCTCGGCGAGATCTTCCCGATCGCCGCCCTCGGCCGCGACCGCGAGGAGGGGCAGACCATGCAGCAGCCGCCCCGCGACCCGGCGACGCGCATCCTCAACAAGCGCTCGATCCTCGACATCCTCTGGTGCGGTCTGCTCATCGGCGGCTTCTCCATCGCCAACTACCTGCTGCTCTACCAGCGCGCCGGGGTCGACCCCTTCACCGAGCAGGTGCCGGCGGGGGTGCTCGCGCAGGCGATGACGATTAGCTACGTGACGATCATGGTCTGCCAGTTCGTCAGCATCATCCAGCGCCGCAGCGTGCACGGCTTCTTCACCCGCTACCAGCTGCAGAACGGCGTCTTCTGGCTGGCGCTGGCCCTCGGCGCCGCGGTCATGCTCGCGATCGTCTACGTGCCCTTCGTCGCCGGCTTCTTCGGCACCGGGCCGCTTCAGCCCATCGACTGGGTATTCGTTCTCTCGGCCGCCGCAGTGTTCCTCGCCGTTCGCGAGTTCGGGCGACTGCTGCGACGCTAGACGAGTTCGACAGGCGAGCCGTAGTCGGCGACACGTTCATCGGTCGTGAGCAGCACGATCCCCTCGACCCGCGCCTGCGCAACTTGAATGCGATCGAAGGGATCCGTGTGCAGCTCGGGCAGGTCCAGAGTCGCCACGGTGTGGTCGCCGTCGATCGCGAGCTCCGCGTACCCGTTCTCGAGCAGGCCGCGACGTAGCAGGCGGGCGTCAGCATGAAAGTCGGAACGCCCGAGTTTCGACTTGATGGCGACTTCCCACAGCGCGGCAGTGCTGAACATGAGTCCGCTCGTCGGATCGTTGATCAGCTGGCTCGCGCGCTCGCTGAGCTTCGCGGGACTCGCTGAGGCCCACAGCAGCAGGTGCGTGTCGAGAAGGTAGATCACGCGAAAGTCTGTGCGATTTCGTCATCGCCCATGCGGTCGAAGTCGTCGGGGACCGTGATTCTGCCGACGAGGAACCCGGTGCGCTGCGGAGCAGCAGGGGAGTCGAGTGGACTGAGTTTGGCGACTGGCCTGCCCGCTTTGGCAATGACCACCGTGTCGCCGGCGGCCACCTGATCGAGCAGCCTCGAGAAGTGTGTCTTTGCGTCGTGCACATTGACGGGCTTCACCGACACCTCCGCATGGACTAAGTGAGGTTAGTCTAGCGCCGGGATTGCCCATCGAGGTAGGCGCGCACCCCAGGATCGGTCGTCAGCGAGATCGCTCTGATGACGGGCGGGCTTAGGCGTGATCGACAATCTGCGCTGATTCGCGTCCGCGGTCGAGGCAGGGGGCTCTTTCGCAGCGCTCACCATACAGAGGACATTCTTACCCCCGGCGGACGGGGGCCACGCCGTCCTCTCTATGGTGAGTGAGGCGGATGCGCTACTCCCTGAGGAAGGCGATTCCCGCGTCGCGAAAGTGCCGCGACGTCGGTGCGTTGAAATGGTTGCGGCCGGGCACCTCGAAGAAGCTGCCATGCGGGGTCGCCGCGGCGAGGGCGCGGGACTTCTCGAGAATC
>JAAFHU010000083.1 GCA_013297645.1 Actinomycetota bacterium | reverse complement strand
CGAACCCGCACAAGTCGGAGATTCTCGAGGCGGGCGACCGCCTGCTCTGCTTCGGCAAGCTCGAGGAGATGCGCTCGATGATCCCCGACCGCAAGCGCCGCACGCGCGTGCGCAAGCTGCCGAAGGACGCGATCGGTTGATCGTGTGACAGTTTCGGCCTCCGCGGACACTCTTAGTTGTGACCATCCCGACTGAAGCCGAGATCTGGGCCCGCGCGCAGGCGAAGGACTCCCTCGCCTACGCCGAGCTCTTCGACCTGCACAGCGCGCGCGTTTACCGGCGGGCACTCGGGCTGCTGGGCAGCGTGCACGATGCCGAAGACGTCACCGCCGCCGCCTTTTTCGAACTCTGGCGCAAGAATCGCTCGGTGCGGCTCGTTGACGGCTCGGTGTTGCCGTGGCTGCTGGTCACTGTCGTCAACTTCAGCCGCAACCACGTGCGCGGCGTCGCCCGCTACCGCGCAGCAATCAGCGCGATTCCGCGCGGTGATCAGTCGGTGGATCCCGCAGAGGTGGCCGAGAGACGCATCGACGGCGCGGCCGCACTCGCCGGCCTCAACCGCACCGATGCGGCCCTGCTCGTTCTCACGGCCGTCGAAGGCCTCACCACCGCCGAGGCCGCAGCGGCCCTCGGCCTCAGACCCGGGGCCGCGCGTATGCGGCTGAGTCGGCTTCGCGACGGTTTCCGACAGGAACTGCGCCGACTCGAACTGAATCCACGAATCGAAGGAGAAACTTCATGACGCTCGACACCAAATTCGCCGCAGGGATGCGCGAACAGCTCATTGACACGGCCGCCGGCCGCGGCCCGGTCGCGGTTCGATCGCGGCGCACCCGTCTTGCGGTTGGAGTGGGCAGTGCCGCCGTCGCGGTCGCGCTGCTCACCGCCGGAGCCGTCATCGCGGCGAACCTTCCCGGCGAGCACATCGTCACCGACCTCGGAACGTCTTCAACAGCGAGCTTCAGAGGAACATCGACTGTCGAGCTTGGCGCTCCGCCCGAGGGCGCGAACTCCATTTCGTTTAGTATCAGCTGTTCAAGCGCTGGCTCGTTCTCCGTGACCTTCGCCGACGGCTCGGGTATCTCCTGGGAGTGCAGCGATACCCCGGGTCCTCGCGAGAGCACGACAATTGATCCCTACGACCAGACAGTGCCCGTCGGCCACGTCGTGAATGTCGCGGACCAGCTGCTTGCCGACGGCGAGGACTCCTTCGTCGTCGAGACGGGCGCGTCAACGGCCTGGTCGATCGAATGGCGGTTTGCCAACTCGGTGACGACCGACTGGGGTGTCAACGCCAACGGCGACACTTATGGCGTGCCGAATGAGCGGGGAGTTCCGACCCTTCACGCGGTTCTCGCCTCGAACTGCGAGTTCGGCTACGTCTACTTCGACGACTTCATGTCCGCCAAGGACGGCGATGCCACCCCGGTGTACGAGTCCGACGGCGAGACGGTGGTCGGCGAGTTCTGGACCGGCAACGACATGCCCTTCTGCGACCAGCAGTAGCGTCTATCGCACGAAAGTTAAGGGGTTCGGCGTCGAAACGGCGCCGAACCCTCTTTCGCGTTTCGGCATCCAATCGTTCCTTCTTTTCGGTGCGTCATGCCGAATGCAGGAGGTCTGCGCACATTCGCCCTTCGGGCAGCCTGATGCGGCGCTCTGCCAGCGAGGACTCCTGCATTTGGCAGGCGCATTCGCCGAATGCAAGGAGATGAAGGCGCAGCGCGGCGGTTTTGTGGGGCGCGTCGTGCGATCCATGCGGTCATCTGCATCATTCGGTGAACATGCGCACGGCAAACCCCTGCCCGCGCGAAGTTCTACACTCGACACATGCCTGAAGCACCGGATATCAAGCCCCGCAGCCGCACCGTCACCGACGGCATCGAGGCCATGACCAGTCGCGGAATGCTCCGTGCCGTGGGCATGGGCGACGCCGACTGGGACAAGCCGCAGATCGGCATCGCGAGCTCGTGGAACGAGATCACCCCCTGCAACCTCAGCCTCGACCGGCTCGCGCAGGCGGCGAAGGAGGGCGTGCACGGGGGCGGTGGCTACCCGCTGCAGTTCGGCACGGTCAGCGTCAGCGACGGAATCAGCATGGGCCACGAGGGCATGCACTTCTCGCTCGTGTCGCGCGAGGTCATCGCCGACTCCGTCGAGACGGTGATGATGGCCGAGCGCCTCGACGGCTCGGTGCTTCTCGCGGGATGCGACAAGTCGATCCCCGGCATGCTCATGGCGGCCGCGCGTCTCAACCTGTCATCCGTCTTCCTCTATGCCGGTTCGATCGCGCCGGGCTGGGTCAAGCTCAGCGACGGTACCGAGAAGGACATCACGATCATCGACTCCTTCGAGGCGGTCGGCGCGGTCAAGGCCGGCAAGATGAGCCTCGAAGACGCCAAGCGCATCGAGTGCGCCTTCGCCCCCGGCGAGGGTGCCTGCGGCGGCATGTACACCGCCAACACGATGTCGAGCGTCGCCGAGGCCCTCGGCATGGCGCTGCCCGGCTCCGCGAGCCCCGCGGCCGCCGACCGCCGCCGCGACTACTACGCGCACCGCTCGGGCGAGGCCGTCGTCAACCTGCTGCGCCTCGGCATCACGAGCCGCGACATCCTCACCAAGAAGGCCTTCGAGAACGCCATCGCCGTCGGCATGGCGCTCGGCGGCTCGACCAACATCATCCTGCACCTGCTCGCCATCGCCCACGAGGCCGAGGTCGAGCTGACCATCGACGACTTCAACCGCATCGGCGACACGGTGCCGCACATCGGCGACCTCAAGCCCTTCGGCAAGTACGTCATGAACGACGTGGACCGCCACGGCGGCATCCCCGTGCTGATGAAGGCCCTGCTCGACGCGGGCCTCATGCACGGCGACGTCATGACCGTCACCGGCAAGACCCTCGCCGAGAACCTGGCGGAGCTCAACCCCGACGAACTCGACGGCACCGTGCTGCGCAAGCTCGACAACCCGATCCACAAGACCGGCGGACTGACCGTGCTCAAGGGCAGCTTCGCCCCCGAGGGCGCGGTCGTCAAAACGGCTGGATTCGACGCCGAGATTTTCGAAGGACCAGCCCGCGTCTTCGAGCGCGAGCGCGCCGCCCTCGACGCCCTCACCGAGGGAACGATCAAGGCCGGCGAGGTCGTCGTCATCCGCTACGAGGGCCCCAAGGGCGGCCCCGGCATGCGCGAGATGCTCGCCATCACCGCGGCGATCAAGGGCGCCGGGCTCGGCAAGGATGTGCTCCTCCTCACCGACGGACGCTTCTCGGGCGGCACCACCGGGCTCTGCATCGGGCACATCGCCCCCGAAGCGGTGGATGCCGGACCGATCGCTTTCGTGCGCGACGGCGACCGCATCCGTGTCGACATCCCCAATCGCTCGCTCGACCTGCTCGTCGACCCGTCGGAGCTCGAGTCGCGCACGCAGGGCTGGGAACCCCTGCCCCCGCGCTACACCCGAGGCGTCCTGGCGAAGTACTCGAAGCTCGTGCAGTCGGCGAGCACGGGGGCCGTCACCGGTTAGCGGACAACCGACCCAATCCGGGGGACAACGGTAGAAAGATCCGTCCGCTAGAGCGTCTAAACTGCTAGATTTTCGAAGAATCCGCGATTGCGCGCGAGTGCCCGAACCCGAGCGAAGGATGTGCCCGACATGCGTCCTGTCGTCGCGCGCGCTTTCAAGCGGGTGGCGGCGCTCGTGGTCGCGGTGCTCGTAATCTCGGGGCTCTCCGCGGTTCCGGCAGCCAACGCCGTGGGTTTTACTATCAGCGGGCATGTGGATCTCGGCGTACTCGGCGCCTCGGCGGGCAATGCTGTCAAAGTGTCCTACGCGTGGCCTGGCGGCACAGGGGCTGCTTTCAACCCGTCTAGTGAGGTATTCGCCGATTCGGCCGGCAACTACCGGATCACTGGACTGGTCGAGCAAGACTATTCGCTCTACTTCCGGTACGTGGGAAGTGACGAAGCTTTCGCCCCCCAGTACTGGGGGAACTCGTCGACGGCGGCGGGCGCTACCTACTTCCACGTCGGAGCTGATACCCCTGACATGAATATTGTCTTGCCGGAGTATCCCGCAACCGGTGGCAACGTGAGCTTTGGTGCCTCTGGCAACCATCCTGCAGGAGTAACGGCGGCCATCCGGGTGCGACGAGATACAGGCTACGGCTGGTCGGGTCCAGACACGCGTGCGGTGACCGATGCCAACGGAAACTACTCGCTACGACTGGGTCCCGGCACATATCAAATCTACGCGCAGAACGTGGACTACCAGACAGCCAACGTCCCTGGAAATTCCGGCGGAGCCACCCCCTTCAATATCACGATTGGTTCCACGCCCACCTCTTTGCCAGACATAACAATGAATCCGTGGGGCTCAATTTCAGGGCACGTCGACCTCGGAAACCCAGCGAATCCGGCAGGCGCCGGGGCAGTGAAAGTTCACTACTTGTATTGCGGGGCGTACCCCTGCATCCAAAGCCATCTGGATCCGTTTGTGCTTACGGACGCCTCTGGCAATTTTTCGATACCGAAGCGTTCTAACGCCACTTACTCGTTGTACTTCAGATACGTCGCGGGAACCGAGTACCAGTCGGTCTCGGGCTACACGCAAGTCACTGTTTCCAACAACTCGAACACCGTTGTTCCGACAAAGACCCTGCTGCCAAGCGCTAGCATCTCAGGTCGCGTTTTCCTCGGCACAAGTTCGAACCCCGCAGGTAGCAATGGCGTGACGGTTACTGCGACACGTGTGAACCCAGATTGGTTGGAATCGCCTGTCACGGGGTCAACGGACGCTTCGGGAAACTACCTACTGGTTGGATTGCGCACGGGCTATTACAGACTGGCTTTCCATTACACAGGCGGCCCGACGTACGTGGATCAATGGTGGTCGAACTCTGGCACTGAAGCTGGAAGCACCTTAGTCAGCACTGGTGCATCGTTCCTCGCGGGCTATAACGCCACCTTGCAGCAGGGAGCCTCCTTCAGCGGTGTGCTCAAGAACACCAGCGGGGTGGCCGTCGCTGGTCGACAGGTCATTGCCCATCGGTACGTTGCGGGCAACTATGCCGAGCAGGGGCAGTACTCGGTAAACAGCGCGTCCGATGGTTCCTTCACCATGAGCGGTTTGCCTGAGGGCCGCTACTTTGTGGAGGTATACGACGGCCTCATCGAAGGACCCTACGGCCGGCAATGGATCGGCGGAACCGCCTATCGGCCGCAGCCCGAAGCGATAGACCTCGTCGCTGGGCAGCAGCACGCGTTCGGGGATGTGACCGTGGCACGTCCCGCGTACATTGGCGGAGTCGTGACGTGTGACACCTGTGGCACGGATCTAGAGCCGCCTGGCCTGGGGGCCACCCTGTATGCGCAGGATCCGTCGGGCGGGTGGGTGTACGCCGGCGCCTACGACGTGAGTTGGTACCCGGGTGGGGGTTACCAGTTCTACCGCTTGCTGCCGGGCACCTACCAGATTCGCGCTGGCTTCGGAGGGGATGCGGGCGGGTACGTGCCCTACGTGTCTGAGCCATTCCAGATCACCGAGGGTCAGCAGCTCACCCGTGACGACATCGTCCTCACGCGCCCGACCGGCTCCCTTGCATTCGGAAGTCTGGTGAAGTCGAGCGCGGCGGGAAGCACGGCCGTCTACCTCGTGGATGGCGGGAACACCTTGGTCCCCGTTACCAGTGTCGCGATTGCCGCCGATGCCGGGATCTCCTCCGCGGTGACCTCTGTCGCGCCGTCGCTGCTGGTCCCCTACTCGGTGCACTACCGCGTGCTGTCGAACGTAATCACCTGCGGGACCGTGACCTATGTGGCATCCGGCGGAAAGCTCTGGCCCGTGGATCCCGGACTGCTCGCCGGCCTCGTGCCGACGGCACTGAGCACCCCGCTTTGCGCAACTCTGCCCAAATCCGCGACTACGGTGAGCGGAGCACTCCTGCTGAAATCGACCGGGGGCGGGGCCACGTACTTCATCACGCCGCATCCTTTCGCACCCACGTTCGCTTTTGCGCCGGCGAAGCGTCAGGTGATCTCGGAAGCGACGACTCGGGCCCTCGCGGCCCCGTACGCGCCCATCACCCTCCCGGTTTCCAGCGCGTTCCTCGACACTCTCGCGACCGGGCCCAAGCTTCTCCCCATCGGAGCCATGGTGCGCGGCCCGAGCATGCGGGTCTACTTCGTGGCTGGGTTCGACCACCTTGTGCCGATCCTCTCGTATGACACCACGGCGAGCATGGGGCTTCCCAGCACGTTCACCACGGTGACGCAGGCCGACATAGACCAGGCGACCGTGGATCCCGACACGAGTCCGCTGACCAACACCGTCGTCTGCAACGGGCAGAGCTACTTCGCGGGCAGCGGAAAGCTGTGGCCGGTGACCGGGGCGCAGGTCGCGGGCCTGCCGCAGACGCAACTGGATGCCTCGGCCTGTTCTGTTCTGACCAAGTCGGCCCTGGCGATCGCGGGCCCGCTGTTTGTGCAGTCGGCGCCCGGGGGAGCGGTGTTCCAGATCATGTCCGACGGCTCGAAGCGGCAGCTCACGGGGCGGGTCGCGATGCGGCCATCGGGGGTCGTGTTGACGGTCGCCGCTTCCTTTCTCGCTTCACGGCCGAGCGGCCCCCCGATCGCGCCTCTCCAGCTCAATCGGCCCGTGACCGCCTCGGTCTCGCCTCCCGCCGTCGCGGCCGAGCCGGCCGCGTCGGTCACCGCCGAGCAGCGCGCACTGTGCTACTCGAGTTACGTGGGCGCGCTACCGATCAGCATCGTCGCCCCGGTGACTCCGATCGTCGAACTAGAGACCCAGCTCGCCGAGTGCTTGGCAGGCTGAGCGCGCCCGCGCCGCAATGCGATACCCTTGAGCCGAGGATGATTCTCGAGCGGCACAACCGCCCGGGCATTGCTCTCAATAGCTCCCGGATCCAGTCGGATTCGTGCGCGATGGTGATCTAACAGGGTCGATATCGCAGCTCGCTCGCGCAACCTACTGGTCGTGCCTTCCGAGCTGGAAGCACCGCCTCCCGGCAGTGCTCCCCTTGTTGCCGCGCGACACCCGCGACAGTCCTACCGGGACGACACAGCAGGCCCAGTCATGACAGGCTTAGCGAGCTGCCGTTCTCGGCCGCGATCACTTGTAAGGAACCACGAATGCCCACGGAATCCATTCCCGTGCCGACCGCGAAGGCGCGCGCCTCCAAAGAGCCTGAGATGCTCACCGGATCCGGCGCGATCCTGCGCACCCTCGAGCACCTGGGAATCAAAGACGTCTTCGGCCTGCCCGGCGGCGCCATCATCCCCTTCTACGACGAGCTGATGGCCTCGACGACCATCCGCCACATCCTCGTCCGCCACGAGCAGGGCGCCGGCCACGCGGCCGAGGGCTACTCTGCCACCGGCGGCCAGGTCGGCGTCTGCATCGCCACCTCCGGCCCGGGTGCCACCAATCTCGTGACGGCGATCGCGGATGCCTACATGGACTCGGTGCCGCTGCTCGCGATCACCGGCCAGGTGTTCTCCACCCTCATGGGAACCGACGCGTTCCAGGAGGTCGACATCGTGGGAATCACGATGCCGATCACCAAGCACTCCTTCCTGGTGACCGACCCGGCCGACGTGCCAGCGACGCTCGCGGCCGCGTACCAGATCGCGACGACCGGCCGCCCCGGCCCCGTGCTCGTCGACATCACGAAGGACGCCCAGCAGAAGTCGGCTCCCTACATCTGGCCGGCCAAGGTCGACCTGCCCGGCTACCGCCCGGTGGTGAAGGCGCACGGCAAGCAGATCCTGGCCGCGGCCGAGCTGCTCGCGACAGCAGAGCGCCCCGTGCTCTACGTGGGCGGCGGAGTGAACCGCGCCCACGCATCCGCCGAGCTTCTCGAGCTGGCGAACGCGACCGGCGCGCCCGTCGTGACCACCCTCATGGCCCGCGGGGTGTTCCCCGACTCGCACCACCAGAACCTCGGCATGCCCGGCATGCACGGCACGGTTCCGGCGGTGCTCGCGCTGCAGGAGGCCGACCTCATCGTCAGCCTCGGCGCGCGCTTCGACGACCGCGTGACGGGCAAGCCGAGCGAGTTCGCTCCGCTGGCCAAGATCGTGCACGTCGATATCGATCCGGCGGAGATCGGCAAGATTCGCATGCCGGACGTCCCGATCGTCGGCGATGCCAAGGATGTCATCGTCGACCTCACTTCTGCCTACGCAGACGCGAAGAAGGAGCACGCGCCCGACATCGCCGCGTGGTGGGAGCGCCTCGAGTCGCTGCGCGAGCAGTACCCGCTCGGCTACACCATGCCCGACGACGGGCTGCTGTCGCCGCAGCAGGTGATCCAGCGCATCGGCGAGCTGACCGGCCCCGAGGGCATCTACGCCGCAGGCGTCGGCCAGCACCAGATGTGGGCGGCCCAGTTCATCAAGTACGAGCGGCCCAACTCGTGGCTCAACTCCGGCGGCGCCGGAACCATGGGCTACGCCGTGCCCGCCGCCATGGGCGCCAAGGTCGCCGAGCCCGACCGCGTGGTGTGGGCGATCGACGGTGACGGCTGCTTCCAGATGACCAACCAGGAGCTCGCGACCTGCACGATCAACAACATCCCGATCAAGGTCGCGATCATCAACAACTCGTCGCTCGGCATGGTGCGCCAGTGGCAGACCCTGTTCTATGAGGGGCGCCACTCGTTCACCGACCTCAACACCGGGCACGACACGGTGATGATCCCCGACTTCGTCAAGCTGGCCGACGCCTACGGCTGCCTCGCCATTCGCGTGACCAAGCAGGACGAGGTGGATGCCGCGATCAAGCTCGCCCTCGAGACCAACGACCGCCCCGTGGTGATCGACTTCATCGTCTCGCGCGACGCGATGGTGTGGCCGATGGTGCCGCAGGGCGTCGGCAACTCGCAGGTGCAGTACGCCAAGGACCACGCCCCCGAGTGGGAAGAGGAGTAAGCCCATGAGCCATGTACTGTCTCTTCTCGTCGAGGACCGCCCCGGTCTGCTCACCCGCGTCGCCGGGCTCTTCGCCCGCCGCGGCTTCAACATCGAGTCGCTCGCGGTCGGCCGCAGCGAGATCGAGGGCCTCAGCCGCATCACCGTCGTGGTGGATGTCGAAGAACTGCCGCTCGAGCAGGTCACCAAACAGCTCAACAAGCTCGTCAACGTCATCAAGATCGTCGAGCTCGACAGCGCCCAAGCCGTCACCCGTGAGCACATGCTCATCAAGGTGCGGGTCGACAACACCACCCGCTCGCAGGTGCTCGAGGCGGTGACGCTGTTCCGCGCCCAGATCGTCGACGTTGCAACGGACGCGCTCGTCATCGAGGCCACCGGCAACACGGGCAAGATCCAGGCCCTGCTGCGCATCCTCGAGCCCTATGGCATCAAGGAGATCGCGCAGAGCGGCCTGCTGGCCATCGGCCGCGGCTCCAAGAGCATCACCGAACGCGTTTACAAGAACTAAGTTTCAGAACCCACTACAAGAAAGAACGTCATGACCGAACTCTTCTACGACAAAGACGCCGACCTCTCGATCATCCAGGGCAAGAAGGTCGCCATCGTCGGCTACGGCTCGCAGGGCCACGCCCACGCGCAGAACCTGCGCGACTCGGGCGTCGAGGTCGTCATCGCCCTCAAGGACGGCTCGAAGTCCGCGCCCAAGGCGCAGGAGGAGGGATTCGAGGTCAAGTCGGTCGCCGACGCCGCCGAGTGGGCCGACCTCATCATGATCCTCGCTCCCGACCAGCACCAGCGCGGCATCTTCGCCGACAGCATCAAGGACAAGCTGACCCCCGGCAAGACGCTCGCCTTCGCGCACGGCTTCAACATCCGCTTCGGCTACATCGCTGTTCCCGAGGGCGTCGACGTGATCCTCGTCGCGCCCAAGGCCCCCGGCCACACCGTGCGCCGCGAGTTCGTCGCCGGCCGCGGAATCCCGGACATCATCGCCGTCGAGCAGGACGCCTCGGGCACCGCCTGGGACACCGCCCTCTCGTACGCGAAGGCCATCGGCGGAACCCGCGCCGGCGTCATCAAGACCACCTTCACCGAGGAGACCGAGACCGACCTCTTCGGTGAGCAGGCCGTGCTCTGCGGCGGCACCTCGCAGCTCGTCATGTACGGCTTCGAGACCCTCGTCGAGGCCGGCTACCAGCCGCAGATCGCCTACTTCGAGGTGCTGCACGAGCTCAAGCTCATCGTCGACCTCATGTGGGAGGGCGGCATCGCCAAGCAGCGCTGGTCGGTCTCCGACACGGCCGAGTACGGCGACTACGTCTCGGGCCCGCGCGTCATCGACCCGTCGGTCAAG
>JAAFHU010000082.1 GCA_013297645.1 Actinomycetota bacterium | reverse complement strand
TGCTGGGACTAGACCAGCGTCACCGTGAGGGTCGCCGAGTAGGCACCGGCGCGGGTGTTGCGCGGGGCCTTGAGCTCGAGGAGCGCGGACACGTTCGTGACCTCACCCGTCGCGTTCGGCAGACCGGTAGCGAACACGCTGCTGGTCTTCAGGCCCGTTCCGACCGTCGCGGTGGCAGGAAGAACCTGCGCACCGGCAACCGAGCCGGCAGCGGTGGACGTTCCGAGGATGGACGGGGTCCAGCCGAGGTACTTGCCATCGAGGGTGAAGCTGCCCGCAGTGAAGTCGCCGACCTGGCCGGTCAGGCTCCACGCCGGGTACTCCAGCTGGCGCGAGTCGGTAACGACCGCGGTCAGCGTGCCGGACGCGTTGAGCGTTCCGCCACCGAGCACAGCCGTGCCCAAGTTCACACTCGACGTCGTTCCACTGAGCGTCAGCGCGCCAACGTTGCCAGGAATGGTCACCTGGATGTTGGAGGTCTGCTGCTGCGCACCGACGTAGACCGAGGCGGTGCCCGAGGTCGAAGCCGCGTAGACGGTTCCGGTCGGGACGAACTCAGCGGTGTAGGTGTGCGGGCCGTTGGCCACGGTGGGGAGCGTCGACGTGGCGACACCGGACGCGATCGCGACGGTCGCGACCGTGGTGGTGCCCTCCTTGAACACGATGGAACCGGTGGCGGCGGTTGCCGTCGCGGTTCCGACCTTGACGGTACCCGTGAGGGTCACGGCCGTGCCGGCGGCGCTAGCCGTGAGCGAGGTCGTGGTCGCGGTGGCGGGGGTGTAGACCGACCAGGCGCCCGTGGTGGCGTTGTAGGTCATGTCGAGCTTCACGTACGGGGCAGTCGCGCGGTTAGGCGAGGTGCTCGACGCGAAGTAGTAGTAGCGCAGCTCGAACTGTCCGGTTGCGAGCGGGGTGGTGAGGCCACTGAGCAGCTTGTTGCTGACGTTGGCGTTCGTCGGGTTGATCGAGCGGTCCATGAAGACGGGGCTGCCGTCGAGACCGTTGGTGCCGTTGGTGGACGGCATGGCGGTGGTTCCCAAGTTGGAAACCGCGCCCATCTCGACGCCACCCTGGTACACGAAGGTACCAACGGCCACGTTGTTCGGTGCGACGGCGCCGACGCTCACAGCGATGCTGTTGAGGAAGACGCTGTCGGTGTTGACGTTGCCGGCGGTGGGAGTGATGGTGATCGTTCCCGGGATCTCGGCAGCCTGTGCGGACTGAGCAACGCTCGCCACACCGACGACCATCGCGCCGGCGATGGCCAGCGACGCGATCTTCTTGGTGATATTCATTGGTTTTCTATCCTTTTCGTTGTGAGAAATTAGGAAGTGTAGTAACCGGACTTGGAGGTGGTGCTACCGCAGGTAGCGCCGATGGTGCCGAAGCCGTACTGCTTGATCTGAGCGCCCGCGGCGCACACCTGCGAGGTGGAGCCGACGAACGCAGCCTGGAGGGCCAGGTCAGCGGTCGAGGTTCCGGTCAGGCGCGCGGTCGAGACCACGTTGTAGACGAGACGGCTCACGGGGAAGCTCGTGTTGAGCTCGACGACACCTGCGTTGAGGATGATCGGCTTGGCGTTGCCGATCTTGCCCAGCTCGATGTTGCCGCGACGCTCGGTGACGGGCGCACCCGACGGGAGCGAGTTGTGGTTACCCTGCGCGATGTACTGCGCGATCGAGAACGGAACGAGGTCGCCCGCACCGGTGATGGCGGTTCCGTTGTGCTCCTGGACGGTGCCGCCCAGGTCGGTCGCGATGCTCTGCGCCTCGGTCAGGCCCAGGGTCGACAGCCAGAAGCTGCGCGTACCCGAACCGGACTGGGGAACCAGCGGACGGATGGTGACCGTGTTGAACTCGCTGTCAGCGAAGGTCGTCACGGCGCCACGGTAGATGTTGCGCAGCGTGAACGGCGCGGGGCTGATGGCGTCCTGCGAAGCGGCGCCGAGGGCGACGTCGCGCGGGAAGTCGCTGGCAGCGCTCACCGCGTAGGTGACGGCGTCGCGGGCGAAGGGGATGAACGTGAGCTCTGATCCTGCGACCGACGGGCCACTCGAGCTACGGGCGAAGTCGACCTGTCCCGTGATGTTCACGCCACCGCTGAGCGGCCAGGTGCGGGTTCCGGTGTTGTTGATGGACGACGACAGGGCGCGGAGGCCGTTCGACGATCCGTTCGGACGGTTGAACGAGGGGCCGCCCGACGTGGTCTGGATCTGTGCAGATCCAAGCGCGTCGTACGATCCGATGTTCGTCACCACGGTGGCAACGCCGTTCATGACGTCCTGCGTGGTGTCCGAGCCCACTCCGTTGAGCAGCTTGAAGCTGCCCGGGTCTGCGCTTGCAGGCGCAACTGCACCGAATGCCATGACGGCAACAGCCGTCGCGGCGACTACGCCGAGGCGCAGCTTGGTCTTCGTTAGCATGTGTTTCCAACCTTTTTTGATAAAGTGCCCCTGCAGTTCAGTCCTGAGTGGACTAGCCCCTCATCGTGCGTGGAGCGTGATGGGGGGTTTCTCTCGAGTCGGGGCTAGGTGGCTCGAGAAAAGCGTGTGAGTTCTAGAGAAGACCTCTCCCTCGGAACATGACGGGTGCGATAAGGAAGCCGAGGAATCCGATCGCCAGAGCGAGGATGAGTGACGTCCTCGTGAAGGTCTCGAACTCGGTGCTGGCGCTAGAGGTGCGGGTAGCGAGAAGCGCGTCGGCGTCTTCCGTCAGCGTCGGGTCGGCCCCCGGGGCGCCGGCGCCAAACTCGTCGCCGGAGAAACCGGCCGAGTAATTGTCCTGCCCGACCTGGTTGCCGTTGTTGGTCGTGCTCGTCGACAGAGAGAAGGCCTTGACGGCATTGGCAGCTGCGGTCGCCTGCGTAACGAGCGCCGCGGGCAGGGGAAGGTATCCGCGAGGCAGACCGCCGACGCCGCTATCAGGCACCTGGCCGGTCGTGGTGACCTGCTTGAGCATGTCCGAGATCTTGCTGCGCTCGACCGCCGAGCTCTTCGTCATGTTCACCGCCGCGTAGGTAACCATCGTCATCGGATAGCCGTCGGTGCCGACCTGCGCGGGATCGACCTGCTTGACACTGTCCAGGCTCGTTGCCATGAGAGCGCCCAGGGCGTTGGTCATCGCCACGGCCGTCGGCGAGACGGCGACCGACGAGTTCGCGACGGTGATCGACGCGGTGTTGAGGCCGTAGAGGGCAGCAGAGGGGCTATCCGTGACGACCATCATGAACTTGCTGCCCGGCAGCTGGATGCCGCTGCTGACCCAGTCGCCGTTCTCTCCGGCAGCGTTGACCTTGGCCGGGTCCCATACCGTCTTGGAGTTGGGGTCACCACGGAACGCCTGACGCGCGCCGGTGAGGATGCTCTCCGTGTAGGGGGCGAACTGAATGGAGTCGAAGCGGGTTCGCTCGTTCGACAGCTGGAGGGGCACCAGGCTCTCGTCGTTCTTCGGGAAGGTGTCGAGCACCGACTGCGAGAGCTGCTGGGGACTGCCATCGAGGTTGGTGAGCCCGACCGCCCGCTGGGTGGGCGTGGAGGTGTAGTTCTTCTGGTCGTCGAGGTACCACGGAACAACTGCCGCCGCGTTGCCCTTGGGGAGGTAGTAGGGGTTGACCGTCATCCCGGCGTAGTCGTCAGGCGCGCCGTTGAGGAAGGCGACTGCCTTGCTATCGGCGAGGATCCAGCGCCACACCTGGCGGATCGCGTCCGCGCCCGACGGGCCGGGCAGAACGATTGACGGGTTGGCCGTGAACTGGTTGTAGTTCGTCGGGTTGAGGGCCTGGAACTCGGGGTCCTGGTTCAAGAAGTTGAACTGGCGGTTGACCGCGGGCAGGTGCGCGACATTCTTCGCCGGGTCCGAGCTGTTGCGGGGCACGGTGAACACATAAGACTGGGTGAGCAGCTTCGCGACGAGGCGGGGAGAGAGCACCAGTTGCTCCTGCCGACCGGTGTCGAACTCGGCGATGAAGGCGATCACGACACTGGACACGGCCACGGGCGCGTAGCTGAGCTTGGTCGCCGCGAGCAGACTTCGCTCTTCGTCGGTATCCAGCTCCCCCGAACTCACCGGGTAACCCGTATACGCCATGCTTGCCGTGTTGGTCCCCTTCTCGAGCAGCTGGGCGCGGGCGATAGCGTCGGGGTTGGTCGAGAAGCTGAAGGTGCTGTTGACCGTCTGGCACAGTGACGGCTGCCAAGAACTCATGGCGTTGACCATCAGCTGGGATCCGATAACACGAAGTTCCGTGCTGCCGACGGCGCACGTTGCACCCACCGGCACAAAGTCCAGGGGCACCACAATGCGGTTGTCCCAGTAGTCGCAGTGCGGGTTTACCGGGCTACCGCCCTGGATGGAGTTGGGGCGACCGTAGGTGTAGGGCGCGTAGTTGTTCGCAGGGTCCTCGGAGCCAACGCTGCTGCAGGCGTCCCCGTCCCCGCCGAACACCGTTCCCCGGGGGACGACGACGAGCCAGCACCGCAGGTGTCCGGTGGTTCCGCACCCGAGTTGGGGCGACTGGTTGGCGGACTGTGTCTCGAAGTCGAAGTAGCCGCTGCCGTCCGCGCCCACACGGGCGCTGGTGACCTCGTTGGTGGTGCTCGGGCCGAAGAGGTCGAGGATCGGGTACTTCGTGACGTTGTTAATGAGGACTTCTTTACCGCTCACGCTGTTTCCGTCAACGGTGCGGAACTTGTTATCAAACGTCGTGGTGGAGTACGGGCTCGCGTCAATCTCGGCGAGACGCCGGGTGTTGTCGCGGTAGACCGAGTTGCCCACGACATTGCTGCCGGGGACATAGCGGCCGCCCCACTGGCAGGTCTCCTGGAAGTCGACGGCCAAGGGGTCGGGGCCCCAGCACTGCATCGCCTGCAGGAAGTTCTGCGCGTTCGTACCGAACTGCGTCGACGACTTGGTGCCGGCGAAGCCGGTCACGCTCACGCGCACGGCCTGGTCGATGATGTTGGCGGTCTGCGACACGGTGATCTCAATGCCGTCGAACTCGCTGTAGTGCGGGCTTGCGCTGTCGCGGGGCGGTTGGTACGCGGAGGGGTCGCCGAGCCACTTGACCGTGAGCTGTGACGGGGTCGTCACCGCGGCCTGCGCGGACTGGTTCTGGGTGGGTCCGACGGCCGCGAGGCCGCCGATCGCGCTGGCAGCGAGCAGCAGGCTCACATACCGGACCACTCGGATGCGCCTGCGCATTCGAGGGGATTCGTCGCGGGGGTTCGACACGGCGCTCACGCTACGAGTCCTCTCTCGGCGGAACGGTACGGCCGCCTTTTCTAAACACGTCTCGCAGATGAACACTTGCTCTGCGCGCGCCCTGCGACACGCGCGATACCAGCGGATTGCGGGGCTGGGCGGACGATTGTGCGGGAAGGGGGCGCCGAGCAGCGCGGACCGCTGCGCGTGTCGGTCCGCGCGGAACGCCGACCGCTGCGGCCCGCTGACGCGCCAGCACGGGCGGCACGAGGATCACGAGCGCGGCGAGGATGGTAGCCAGCAGCATGAGCACCACCGCGGTCGGTGTCAGTCCCCGTTCCGGGAGGGTAACTGGTGAGGCGGCGACCACGGCATCCCCGCCGCCCGTCAGGCCCACAACCTCGCCGTCGAGTGCGCCACCGGCGCTGTCCGAGGTCGGCACGCCACTCGGGTCGGACGAGTTTCCCGAGCCGCCATTGCCCGAGCCAGAGCTGCTCGCGGTCGACGTACCCGCGGCTCCACCGGTGCCGGTGAGGCACTGGTCAGAACCCTTCTTGTCGCAGGCTTGCGGCTGGGGAGCTGTCGCGGCGAGCTTGTTCGTGCCGTCGGGAGAGAAGGTCGGGTTGTTGCAGGAGCTGATGTTCTTGTTCGCGGGATCGCCGCCAGGGATCTTCTGGATCTGTTCCAGACCGGCGGATGCGAGGTTCACGGGCAGCGGCGAATAGCCGAGCACTTCTGCCTGCTGCTGGCCCTCGCAGAGGAAATACGAGGCGAAGTCGGCCAGCGTGAGCCCCTTGTTCTCGGTGAAGCTGCCCTCAATGGCCGTCGGAATGATCATGTACGAGTACGACGAGAGCGGGTAGGTGCGCGGATCCGTATTGCGGTACACGCCCGCGAGATTGGCAGTGAGGTAGTCGGGCGAGTTGGCGTCATTGTTGATCACCGCGGCAAGCAGCGAGACGGCGACGTTCGAGGCGGTCGGCTCGGTGTAGTACCCGGCAGCGTTGAGCAATTTCGCTACGGGGAATCGCGCGTTGAGCGCGTAGGACTCCTCGACGTAGGTGATTGCGCCGACGGACTTCGACTGGGCGACGAGGCCGGCGACGCCGTTGGAGCCCTGCTGGCCGATGAACGCCGAGCCCGAGACGATCGGGTAGTTCGAGGTGATGCCGCAGTTCGACCTCCCCGCCTTCGCGCAATAGGCGCTCCACAACGAGGAGTACTGCGAACGCATCCACGTGGTCAACTGGGCGGTCGTGCCGGACCCGTCAGAACGAACGACCGGGACTATCGAGATCGCGGGCAGCGCGAGCTTGGGATTGTCGGCCGCGATCGCCGGATCGTTCCATTTGGTAATGACGCCCGTGAAGATCTTGGTGATCGTCTCGCCCGATAGGCGCAGGTTGGTGACTCGCTTGCCGCCGATGACCAGGTTGTACATGAACGCGGTGCCGCCTGCCACGATCGGCACGTAGGCGAACTGTCGCGCGGGACGCGCGTCGGGGCTGTCGCTGCCCGACAGTGCGTAAGGAATCTCCGAGACGGCAAAGTCGACGGTCCCCTGGGAGAAGAGCTGACGTCCGGCCGAGGAGCCGGAGTCGTCGAAGGTAACCTTCCAGCGGTAGTTGTCGAAGACGTTGCGAATCCACTGCTGCAGTGCGTTGGCAGACCAGGTGGACCCGGCCCCGGCAACCGGGTAATAGGTCCCCCCGGCGGCAGTCGCAGTCTGCGGCTCGGCAAGGGTTGACCCCGAGACATTCGCAGCGACAAGGAGGACGGCGACGGCTGCCAGCAGGACGCGGCGGCGCGAGCGGTGGAAGGGGCTCATGACTGAGGATCCTTAGCGTTGTGGTCCCCGACGGGGCCGTCGGAGTCGGTCTGGCGAGAATCGATCGGCTCGGCGCTGCGGCGGTACCGAGTCGGGGATGGTGCTGACGCACGCAGGGCGGCGAGGCGATCGCTCAGCATCGTGCCCAGCCGCCGGAGCGTGCTGGCCAGCCGCTGGGACCGAGGCTTCTCGACCGGAGCCCGGGTGCCGGGGCGGGGGCGGATGCCTACGGGAGCAACGCCGAGCTCGCGGGCGCGGAAGCGGTAATCGTCGTCGCGCGACTGCCGCGTGCGCGCCCGACTCTGCCGCGCCGTCAGCTGGCCCGGGCCCCGGCCGCCGATCGCGCGGGCGAGGGCGAACAGCAGAAGCACGAGCATCATGAGAACCGCCGCGGTTCCGAAGCCGCGAGCGATCATGTTCAACTCGGGGGACTTCACAAAGGTGAAGGTGGTCAGCGGCAACGACGTCATTGGCCCGCTCAGTGGGTTGAGGTTGAGGAAGGTCGTCGCGCCCGCCGTGAGAAGCACGGGCGACGTCTCGCCGATACCGCGCGCAGTGCCGAGAATGATTGCCGTCGTCAGCCCCGAGCGCGCGGTCGGCAGGGTGACCGTCCAGACGGTGCGCCAGGTGGAGGCGCCGAGGGCGCGGGCCGCCTCCTTGAGGTTGCCGGGGACGAGGCGCAGAACGACGTCGGCAGAGCGGATGATGATGGGCAGCATCATCACGGTGATTGCCATGGATGCGGCGAGTCCGGAGCGGTTGAAGCCGAGGAAGACGATGACCGTCGCATAGATGAAGAGGCCGGCCACGATCGAGGGAAGGGCCGTCATTGCCTCGACCACTGTGCGCACGAAGCGGGCGTAGCGTCCAGGGAACTCGCTGAGGAACACCGCCGTCATCAGGCCGAGCGGGATGCTGATCGCCAGCGCGATCGTGATCATTATCAGGGTGCCCAGCACCGCGTGAATGACGCCGCCCTGGCTGAGCGGGTCGAGGGGACCGGCGTTGCTCATGTCCTCGATGAAGAAGTTGAGGTTGCGGAGGGGCTCGACGCCTCGGCCCACGGTATAGAACACCACGGAGAACAGCGCGAGTAGCATGACGAAGGCCAGCGACTGCACCAGCACCGCGACCATGCGGTCCCGCACTGTCGGCCGGTTCTCATCGAAGGCGGTGAGCAGGCCGAACAACAGCAGGAACAGCGCGTACGAGATAACGATGAACCCGAGCTCGCCCTTCAGCGGCAGCGCGAAGGCATAGAGCCAGGCGGTGAAGCCGATGGACGCCGCCGCGCACCCGAGAGCGCGGATTACGTCGATCAGCCGCAGCGTCGCCGTCGATCTCCGTGGTTCGGGTGCAGTCGGCGGCTCCTTCAGCTCTGGCGGCCGCGTCCAGGTGCGCGCGGGAGCAGGCGCCGCGCGAACACTCTCGACGTCGTCTCCAGGGTCGAGCGTCGGGGTCACGATGGTGGTGGTCATTAGTCGCTCTGGCTTCCGGATCGGCTTCTCGCGATGATGGTCGAGGCGACGAAGTTGACGATAAGGGTGATGACGAAGAGGGCGAGTCCCGCAGCCATGAGGGCCGAGATCTCGAAGACCGAGGCTTCGTTGTAGCGCAACGCGATGAGCGCCGAGATCGAGTTCGCGCCCTTCTCGAGGATTCGCGGCTGGATGACGAACACGGGCGAGATGATGAGGAAGACGGCGATGGTCTCGCCGAGGGCGCGCCCGAGGCCGAGCATGGTGCCGCCGATGATGCCGCCGCGGCCGAAGGGCAGTACGACGCTGGAGATCATGCCCCACTTGGTCGCACCGAGCGCCAGCGCGCCCTCGCGCTCGCCGATCGGCGCCTGGGTGAACACTTCACGCATGATGGAGCTCGTGATCGGCGCGACCATGAGTGCCACCACGATTCCGGCGATGAACGTCGATGCCGCAAACACGGTGGGGCTCGCCAGAGGGTCGGACGGGTCGAAGCCCTCGACAGCGAAGATGGGGATCCACCCGAGGTAGGTGGTGATCCATTGCGACACGGGCAGGATGTTGGGGCTGAGAAAGAAGACACCCCAGAGTCCGTAGACAACGCTCGGCACCGCCGCCATGAGGTCGACGATGCTCACCAGCGCGCCCTTGATTTTCGCGGGGGCGTACTCGCTGATGTACAACGCCGTGCCGAGCGCGAGCGGCACGGCGAAGAAGATCGCGGTGAGCGCGATAAAGAACGTGCCCGCGAGCACGGCGGCGATGCCGAAGGTGCCGGAGTTGGGATTCCACGCCTGCTCGGTGATGAAGTTCGGGCCTGCAACCTCCAGGGCTCGGTAGCCCTGGTACAGGAGGAAGAGGCCGACCAGCAGCATGATGGTGAGCACGATCGTCCCGCTGCCGCGGGCTACCCAGCGAAAAGCGGCATCCGGGCGGTCGATGACCGACGAGAGCACTCGCGGCTTGTCGCCGGGAGCATCGAGGTGGATGACCTCGGTCTGTTCATTGCTCATTGCGCGCGCCCGCCTGTCGATGACGTTGACTGATCGCGCGGGCGGGACGGACTGAGCACGGGACCTCTCCGGTGAGGAATCGCGCGGACGCTAGTCGGGAACCGAACTGCATGGGCGATGCTTTCTTGCTTGCGGGAGCTGCCGCGGGGGGTGCAGCGATGGGGAGTCAACGGCGCTCGGAGTAACGGCGAACCTCGCCTACACGTACGCGGACTGTCTCAATATCAAACAATCGGGGTCGACGGGCGTGGGCAGACAGGTCGGTGGCGGTCACCCGTGGAAGGCGCTGGCATCTGCTGTTCATCCAGCGGAGGATTGCCGTTCAATTGCTTCCCTAGACTCGCGGATCATGAGTCCGCGAATCACCTCCTTTGCTCTGGCCGCTGCTGTTCTGGTGGCGATTGCCGGCTGCACCGCTGCGGCGCCCGCGCCGCTTCCCACCGAGACCTTCGTGTCTGACCCGGCAGCGGTGGAGGAGCCGGCGGTCCTCACCCCCAACCCGGTCGATCCCGACACGACTCTGATCATTCGCGCCGTTGCCACGGCGGACTCGGGCGAGACCCTCTCGCTCGAGATGCATGTGCACCAGTCCATTCGATGGGACGACATCGCGAGCCAGACCGTTCCCGCCGCGCTCGTCGACGACTGCGCCGGAACTCTCTCGGCCCCGATGTTTGCGGATCAGAGCTGGAGCTTCACCAGAGCAACGCTGACGGCGATTCCCCCCGAGGGAGTGGTTTGGCCAGAGGCACAGACAATCAGCGTTCTTCCGTCGGCCGACTCGGTCTTGGTCACGGGCCGCGGCCTGCTCGCGCACGCAGCGGCCGACAGCACTCCGCTCTGCGAGCAGTCGAAGTTCGTCAACGGTGCCGGCCGCGGCGGGCTGGCAATAGGCGTGGCCGGCGACGCCGACATCTTCACGCGGTGGGCGCAGCACCGATTCGGCTTCACGGTCGGCGAAGGCGTCACCCTGGCCGAGTGCACGATCGAGCTCACGCCACTCGGGGCAACCCTCGTGGGCGGCGCGACCTGGGCACCAAATAGCGCGCCCGGCGATTGCAGCACCGGGCCCGCCGTCGAGGCCGTGGATCGCTAGGACGCGCCGCTCAGGGCCGGCAGCTGCCCTCAGGAGCCGCCGCGCATGAGGGTGACGTCTACGAGCCGGGTCCCCGGCAGG
>JAAFHU010000081.1 GCA_013297645.1 Actinomycetota bacterium | reverse complement strand
CGCCGCGGCCAGCCAGGCGACAGTCGTGCTCGAAGCCGGATGGCGCTCCGGCTCGCTCAACACGGCGAGCCACGCCCTCACCCTCGGCCGGCCGGTCGGTGTGGTGCCGGGCCCGGTAACGAGTGCAGCATCGGCGGGCTGCCACAAACTCATTCGCGAGGGGCACGTGACGCTCGTGACCGGCCCCGACGAGATGGCCCAGCTGATAGCGCCCGTCGAGACTCCGGGCGGTTTTTCCCCCGAACACACGGATGCCGCCCGCGTCCTCGACGCGCTCAGCGCGCGCTCGGCTCGCTCGCCCTCCGACATCGCGGTTCGCAGCGGCCTGTCGGTCGCTGCCGTGCAGGCGGCCCTCGGCGAGCTCGCGCTCGACGACAGGGTGAGGGAAGTCGAACGCGGGTGGCGACTACAGAGCGTCAAAGAACGCTAGCGAGGGCATCGAGCACGCAGCACAGCTCGAAGCGCACGGCCTCCACTGACACGGCGAGGGGCCGGCTACCGGCGAGGCTCGGCGGCCCACTAGCCTTGCGCCATGACCACCCTCGTGCGGCGCCCCGCCCTGTTCTCGGCGGCGCTCGCTCCCGTCTTCTTCATCGGCGGCACCGTCGTGGCCGGCCTCGCGTGGCCGGGCTACGACCCGATCTCGCAGACGATCAGCGAACTCGCCGCCGGTGATGCGCCCACGCGGGTATTCATGACGGCGATGTTCATCCTGACTGCTGTGTGCCACGGGATTACCGGCGTCTTTGCGCGCGGGATCGGACTCCCCGGCAGGATCGCCCTCGTGCTCGCGGCGGCCTCCACCTTCGCCGTCGCGATCTTCCCGCTACCCACCGTCGCGGGCACCTCGGTGCAGCACCGCATCAGCGCGATGGTCGGGTTCGTGATCCTCGCGATCTGGCCCGTGCTCGGAATGCGGCTGCGTCGCGACTACCCGTGGATCATCCGGCCGTGGGGCGCCATCCTCGGCACTGCACTCCTGGCGACCTCGTGCTTCTATTTTCTGGCCGTCTGGTCGTCGCCTCAGACGGGCACGGTCGGGTTGGTGGAGCGCATCGCTGCCAACGCCGAATCGCTCTGGCCAGCGCTCGTCATCGGCGTGTTGGCACTCGCCGACCGCCGCCGCGTGCGGGTGCTCGTAGAGCCTGACTAGGGCAGCGCCCCCACGACATACCGCACGTGCTCTCGCAGCGGGCTGCCCTCCGGCACGGCCGGGTGCTCGAAGAAGCCGTGCTGGCGCATGCCGATTCGCTCCATGACTGAACGGGAGCGGGTGTTGCCCACCGCGGTGATCGAGTTGACGTGCGCGAGGCCGAGCTCGTCGAAGGCGAAGCGCAGCGACTCGAGGGCCGCCTCGGTCGCGAAGCCGTGGCCCCAGTGCGCGCGGGCGAGGCGCCAGCCGACCTCGACGCCGCCCTCGCCGGGAATGCCGGCGGGCATCGGGCTGAGGCCCGTGAAGCCGATGAACTCGTCGGTGTCGCGGCGCTCGACCGCCCACAGGCCGTATCCGTTGGCGTCGAAGCCCGCCTCGAAACGGTCGACCGACGCATCGCTCTCCTCCCGGGTAAGGGTCGAGACGAAGTGGCGGCGCACCTCCTCATCGGCATTCAATGCAGCAAAGGGCTCGCGGTCCTCGGAGAGCCAGCGACGCAGGATGAGCCGCTCCGTGCGGCGCTGCCATGGCATCAGACCGGCTCGATCAGCTGGGGGCCGTTCTCGCCGAGCGGCGCGACCTGGTGGAAGGCGAGCCCGGATGCGACCTCGAGAGAGGCCTCGACCGCCGCATCGACCAGCCCCTGGTCGCCGTCGATCTCGGTGGACAGCCACGAGTCCCAGAAGTCGCGCGGCAGGGGCACCGGGTTGCGGTCGTGGATCTCGGCGAGCTGCGGCACCGACGGCATGGTGAGGATGGTCGCCGTGAGCACCCAGCGCGCCGGGTCGTCGTCGGGCATCGCCTTGTTGCGCCACCACGAGTAGAGGGCGGCGAAGGCGAGGTTGCCCGCGGGGTCGTGGATGTAGAAGGGGGTCTTCGCCTTGCCGACGGTGCGCCACTCGTAGTAGCCGGCGGCGGGAATGAGGGCCCGCTTGGTGACGACCGAGGACTTGTAGGAGGCCTTGGAGGCGACATCCTCGCTTCTCGCATTGAAGGTGGGGTAGCTGAGCTTGAGCTCCTTCGAGAAGCTCGGCACGAGCGACCAGCGGGCGAGTTCGAGGCGGCGCACGACCTCGCCGGTCTTGTTCGACTCGAGCACGATCGGCACCGGATCGGTCGGCCGGATGTTGTAGCTGGGCCGCCAGTCGTTGACGTCACCGCCGGTGGCCACGAACTCCTCGATGAGTTCGTTGATCTCGCTGTCGACTGCAAAGCGTCCGCACATGCAGTCCACGCTAGGCCACGCGGCTGACACCGCCCTAGGCTTGCCACCGTGATTCCTCTCGGTCAGTACCCAGCTCCCTCGCACGTCATCGCCCACATCAGCGACACCCACCTGCTCGCCGAGGGACGCCAGCTCTATGGCGTCGTCGAGGGGGAGGGCAACGTGCGCCAGGCGCTGACCCAGCTGCAGCGCATCAGCGGCAAGCCCGAGGCCATCGTCATCACGGGCGACCTCGCCGACCTCGGCGAGCCGGACGCCTACAAGCGCCTCAGAGACATCGTCGAGCCGGTCGCGGCCGAGCTCGGCGCCCAGCTCATCTGGGTGATGGGCAACCACGACGAGCGCGGCCCCTACAACCAGGGGCTGTTCGACGGCGATGACACGGATGAGCCGCAGGACCGCGTCTACGACGTCAACGGCCTGCGCATCATCAGCCTCGATTCGACGGTGCCGGGCTACCACCACGGCGCGATCAGCGACGAGCAGCTGGCGTGGCTGGCGGCGGAGCTGGCCACCCCGGCGCCGCACGGAACGGTGCTGGCGCTGCATCATCCGCCCGTTCCCACCCCGCTGCTGTGGGCGATGGAGATGCTCGAGCTGCACGGCCAGGACCGTTTGGCGGCGGTGCTGAAGGGCAGCGACGTGCGGGCGATCCTCGCCGGGCACCTGCACTACTCGAGCTTCTCGACCTTCGCGGGCATCCCCGTGTCGGTGGCCTCGGCCACCTGCTACACGCTCGCGCTCGCGGCAGAGGACCGCCTGCTCAGCGGCAACAACGAGAATCAGGCCTTTAACATGGTGCACGTCTACGAGAACAGCGTGGTGCACTCGATCGTGCCGCTCGGCGACGAGACCGAGGTGAGTGGCTTCGCGACGGCATTCGCTCCGCAGATCATCGCGATGACCCCCGAGCAGCGCCTCGAGATGTTCTCGAGCAAGACGAGCGACTTCAACGCCGCCCAGGGCAGTTAGCGCAGGGCAGTTAGAGCACGGGAGCTAGCTGCCGGGCAGGTGTTCGCGGTAGACCTCGACGACCCGTCGCAGGTAGGAGGCGATGACCTCGCGCTCGCTCTCGCTGTAATCCGCGAGGATCTGGTCGACGCCCATGATCATCGGCAGCAGCATGCCCATCGCCCGACCAACGGATGCCGGGGCCGGCACCACGAGAATGCCGCGCCGGTCGGCCGGGTTCGGCGATCGCGTCACGTGGCCCACCGCGGTGAGCCGGTCGATCGCCGTCGTCATCGCCGCCGTGGTGACGCCGAGGCGGTGGGCGAGCTCGGTGGGGGTGAGCGGGCCGTCCTGGATGAGGTGCTCCATCGCCACGAGATCGGTGTGGTTGACGGTGAGCTGCTCGCCGAGGCGGTTCTCGAACTCGCCGGTGATGTCGCGCATGTCACGCAGCAGCTGCGTGATCTCGTCGACGGGGACAGATTCCCGCTGCGCACCGGTTTGCATGTTCCGAGTTTAGCGCTACTCTGCTAGTTGATCTGATTATTAGACCTTTTAACCAGTTCTTCCCAGACACGGAGTGGCCATGCAGCGCATCATCAACGTCATCACCGGTCGCCGAACCTCGTGGATCGTGCTTGTCGGCATGATTCTCGCGGCCGGCGGCGTGTTCGCCCTCGGCTCGGGTTCCGAGGGCGACACGTCGCCCGGTGTCGGCCTGCCCGACAGCGCGGAGTCGGCCCAGGTCGCCGTCCTGCAGGAGGACCTGCCCGGGGCCGACGCCACGAGTGCGCTCGTGGTCTTCAGCCGCGACGGCGAGAAGCTCACCGACGACGACATCGCCGCGATCGCCAACGCGGGAACGGCGCTCGCCGAGCTCAGCTCGTCGGACTTCATCCCGCCGGCCGCCGTCTCTGACGACGAGACCACCGCGCTGCTCGTGCTGCCGCTCGACGTCATCGAGGATGTCGCAGAGCAGGCGGACCGGGCCACCGAGATCCGCACGATGGCCAACGAGAACCTCCCCGACGGCCTGCAGGCGCTGCTCACCGGGCCCGAGGGCTTCGCGGTCGACATCGCAGCCGTCTTCAAGGGCGCCGACTTCACCCTCCTGCTCGTCACCGTCATCGTCGTCGCCGTGCTGCTGCTCATCACCTACCGCAGCCCGTGGCTGTGGCTCGTTCCGCTCGTCGTCGTCGGCCTCGCCGACGGCCTGGCCGGCATCGTCGCGACCCGGGTCGCGGGCCTCATGGGCATCGCGCTCGATGCCAGCGTCACCGGCATCCTCTCGGTCCTCGTCTTCGGTGCCGGAACGAACTACGCGCTGCTGCTCATTGCCCGCTACCGCGACGAGCTGCGCCAGTTCGAGGATCGGCGCGCGGCTATGGCCAAGGCCCTGCGCGGCGCGGGCCCCGCGATCATCGCGAGCGGCAGCACCGTTACCCTCAGCCTGCTGACCCTGCTCTTCGCCCAGCTCACCGGCAACCGCGCGCTCGGAATCGCCTGCGCCGTCGGCATCGTGGTCGCGATGCTCTTCGCCCTCGTCATGCTGCCCGCGGCCCTGCTGCTCTTCGGCCGCCGGCTGTTCTGGCCCTACGTGCCGGCCTTCGGCAGCGACAACCCGTCGCAGCGCGGCCTGTGGTCGAAGCTCGGAACCAGCGTCTCGCGCCGCCCGCTCGTCGTGGTCATCGCCGGTGCGCTGCTTCTCGGCGGTCTCGCCCTCGGCGTCACCCAGCTGCAGATCGGCCTCTCGCAGACGGAGAAGTTCACGGCCGTTCCCGAGGCAGTCACCGGACAGGAGATCATCGCGGATGCCTTCCCGGCCGGCAGCGGCTCCCCGGCCATCATCATGGCCGAGCCCGATCGCGCCGACGACATCGCGGCCGAGGCGCAGGACGTCGATGGCGTCACCTCGGCCACCGTCGGCGAGAGCACGGCAGATATCGCCGAGATCACGGTCGTGCTGGATGCGGCCGCCGAGACCCCCGAGGCCTTCGCCACGATCGAGAAGCTGCGCGACATCGACGGCGCGCTGGTCGGCGGACTCGACGCCCAGTCCCTCGATGTCAGCCGCGCGCAGACCGCCGACCAGGACCTGGTGATCCCGCTGATCCTGGCCCTCGTGTTCCTCGTGCTCGTGCTGCTGCTGCGCGCACTGGTCGCTCCGCTGCTGCTGCTGCTCACCGTTGTCGCGTCGTTCTTCGCGAGCCTCGGCCTCAGCTGGCTGCTGTTCGAGAGCGTCTTCGGCTTCCCGGCTGTCGACACGAACGTGGTGCTGTTCAGCTTCCTGTTCCTCGTGGCCCTCGGTGTGGACTACAACATCTTCTTGGTCACCCGGGCACGCGAGGAGGCGGTCGAGCACGGCACCCGCACGGGCATGATCCGGGCGCTCTCGGCGACCGGCGGCGTGATCACGAGCGCGGGCATCCTGCTCGCCGCGGTGTTCGCGGTGCTCGGGGTGCTGCCGCTCATCACCCTCACCCAGATCGGCATCATCGTCTGCATCGGCGTGCTGCTCGACACGCTGCTCGTGCGAACGGTGCTGGTACCGGCTCTCGCCTTCTTGGCGGGGGAGCGCTTCTGGTGGCCCAGCAAGGTGCACTCTAGCTAGATGACGCTGGCTGTTCTCGTTGAGGCCTTCGCCCGCCACCTCGGTGGCGAGCGGGGCTTCAGCGAGAACACCGTGCGCTCCTACCGCTCCGACCTGCTCGGTCTCGCTGAATTCGCGGGAAACCGAGACCTCGACCTCGAGCTGCTGCGGGACTGGCTGTGGGCGGCCTCCGAGCAGGGGCTGGCGAAGACGACGATCGCGCGGCGCGCGGCGGCGGCGCGGGCCCTCGGCAGCTGGCTCGCCCGCACCGGGCAGCTGCCGGCCGACCCCGCCGTGCGGCTCAAGTCTCCCAAGCCCGACCAGCACCTGCCGCGGGTACTCAGCCGAGGGCAGATGGACGGCATCTTCGCGAACCTCGAGGCCCTCGCGGCGACCGGCGATGCGATGGCGATCCGCAACCTCGCGATCGTCGAGCTGCTCTACGGCTCCGCGCTGCGCGTCAGCGAGGTCGTCGGCCTCGACCTCGGCGCTGTCGACCTCGACCGGCAGACCGTGCTTGTCACCGGCAAGGGCTCGAAGCAGCGGGTCGTGCCCTTCGGGGTCCCGGCGCGCAGGGCCGTCACTGCCTGGCTCGACGCCCGGCCGGCCTCTGCCGCGACGGCGCTCTTTCTCAACACCCGCGGCTCGCGCGTCAACACCCGCTCGGTGTACGACGTCGTCGCCAGCATCCTCATCGAGCTGCCCGGATCGGGCCCGGCGGGCCCGCACGCGCTGCGGCACACGGCGGCGACCCACCTGCTCGACGGCGGAGCCGACCTGCGCGCCGTGCAGGAGCTGCTCGGCCACGCGAGCCTGGGGACGACCCAGATCTATACCCACGTCTCGACCGAGCGGCTGAAGCAGAGCTACGCGCTGGCCCATCCGCGCGCATGACGCTCGGCAGCAGCACCGAGCGCGGCACCCCGCCGAAGAACAGCAGGGGCGATACGTACTCGCCGCCGACCCGCACGCCGACGTGCAGGCACCGCGCGATCGGGCAGTGACTGCCCTCAATGGCGCCGATGATGTCGCCTCTGCGCACCCGGGTGCCGGCGGGCAGCACTGACGCGACGGGCTCGAACGACGACAGCACCGAGCCCGGGTGCGAGAGGGACAGCACGGGGCGATCGACGACGACTCCCGCGAAATGCACGATGCCGTCGGCCGGCGCGTAGACGACTGTCGAATCCGTCTCGACGTCGATGCCGCGATGACCGCTGCCGTACGGGGTCGCCGGCGCGAGGTAGGCGCGCGCGATGACGCGCGGCGGATCGACCGGCCACAGCCACTGCGATGCCGGAGCGGTGGCGGCCGGGGTGGCGGCGAGCAGCAGGGCGAGGAGGAGGTGCACAGAACGACGATGACGGGGCCGGACACCGCGCGGACGGTTGCGGTCGACACGGTGGACAACAGCATCCTGTGCAGAAATGCTATGATTTTGGCTGCACTCCGCATGTCGGGGTGACTACGCGTGCCCCCGTTACGCACCCATCCTCCAGTCTCAGCAATGAGCGGATGTGTGCCGGGCACCAGGTTTCGCATCAATCGATGCGAGAGAAAACTGATGGGCACACTCGTGTGCCAGAAAAGAGATCCGGCCATGGCCGTTGTCACCATTCGCCAGCTGCTCGACAGCGGTGTCCACTTCGGACACCAGACCCGTCGCTGGAACCCGAAGATGAAGCGCTTCATCCTGACCGAGCGTTCGGGCAGCCACATCATCGACCTCCAGCAGTCGCTCGCCCACATCGACAAGACCTACGACTACGTCAAAGACACGGTGGCCCACGGTGGCACCATCCTCTTCGTCGGCACCAAGAAGCAGGCCCAGGGCTCCATCGCCGAGCAGGCACTGCGCGTCGGCCAGCCCTACGTCAACCAGCGCTGGCTCGGTGGACTCCTCACCAACTTCCAGACGGTCTCCAAGCGCCTCGCGCGCATGAAGGAGCTCGAGGAGGTCGACTTCGACGACACCACCCGCGGCTACACCAAGAAGGAGCTGCTCATCCAGCGCCGCGAGCTGGTCAAGCTGCAGAAGAGCCTCGGCGGTATCCGCAACCTCACGAAGACCCCGTCGGCCATCTGGGTCGTCGACACCAAGAAGGAGCACCTCGCCATCGACGAGGCGCACAAGCTCGGTATCCCCGTCATCGCGATCCTCGACACCAACTGCGACCCCGACGAGGTGCAGTACCCGATCCCGGGCAACGACGACGCGATCCGCTCTGTCGCCCTGCTGACCCGCATCATCGCCGACGCCGCGGCCGAGGGCCTGGTGCAGCGTCACCAGAAGCCCGAGGACGGCGCTGAGGTCGAGCCCCTCGCCGCGTGGGAGGCCGAGCTGCTTGCTGCCAGCGAGACCCCCGCCGCGCCCGCCGCCGAGGTCACGCTTCCGACCGAGGAGAACGACGCGGATGCCGTCGTCGCCGAGCACGAGGCCGCGGCCGACGAGACCATCGTCCCCGTTCACGTCGAGGAGTCCGACGCGGCCCTCGAGGCTGACATCGAGGCCGCCGCGACCGACGACGAGAAGAAGCCGGCTACCCCGGCTGCGAAGAAGTAAGGACCAGACACATGGCAGATTTCAGCCTCGCTGACCTCAAGACCCTGCGCGAGCGCCTCGGCACCGGCATGGTCGACAGCAAGAACGCCCTGATCGAGGCAGGCGGTGACCTCGAGAAGGCCACCGAGCTGCTGCGCCTCAAGGGTGCCAAGAGCAACGCCAAGCGATCCGACCGGTCCACGAGCGAGGGCCTCATCGCCGCGAAGGAGGGCGCCGGCAGCACGACGATCATCGAGCTCGCCTGCGAGACCGACTTCGTCGCCAAGGGTGAGAAGTTCGTCGCCCTGGGCGACAAGGTGCTCGAGGCCGTTGCGGCCGCCGGCGCGACCACCCCGGAGGAGGGCCTCGCAGCCCCCGCCGGCAGTGAGACCGTCGCCGACCTGATCGGCAACGAGGCAGCCATCCTCGGCGAGAAGATCGAGCTGCGCCGCGTTGCCGTGGTGAAGGGCGAGAAGTTCGCGATCTACCTGCACAAGACCAACAAGGACCTGCCCCCGCAGGTCGGCGTTGTCGTCGGCTACGCGGGAGACGACGCGGACACCGCCCGCTCGGTCGCCCAGCACATCTCCTTCGCCGACCCGCAGTACCTGACCCGCGACGAGGTTCCCTCGGACACGGTCGAGAACGAGCGCCGCATCGTCGAGGAGATCAGCCGCGGCGAGGGCAAGCCCGAGGCCGCCCTGCCGAAGATCGTCGAGGGACGCGTCGCCGCGTTCTTCAAGCAGGTCGCCCTGCTCGACCAGGACTACGCGAAAGACAACAAGCTGTCTGTCGGCAAGGTGCTGACCGACGCGGGCCTGACCGTCAGCGGCTTCGCCCGCTTCAAGGTCGGCGCCTAGCCACCACCGTCCGAAGGCCCCGTGGGAAACCGCGGGGCCTTCGTCGGTTAATCCCCAGCGGGCTTGTCGTCGACCCAGATCTTCCACAAGGCGTCGACGAGGCCGGCTCGGTCGGCGAGGTGCGCGTTGCACATCACCACGACGGTCGTCTCGCGGTCGGGCGAGATCTTGATCGCGCTGATGA
The DNA here is from genome assembly GCA_013297645.1 of Actinomycetota bacterium. Lineage (GTDB taxonomy): Bacteria > Actinomycetota > Actinomycetes > Actinomycetales > Microbacteriaceae > Conyzicola. The sequence continues at coordinate 1,397 of JAAFHU010000081.1, read as the reverse complement.
AGCCGCCGAGGCGTCCGTCGTGGCGCAGCGATCCATCCGGGTTGATGTTCATGCCGGCCGCGTAGACGCGGCCCTCGGTGGCCTCGCCGGGCTTGCCGCTGTCGACGGCGCCGGCGACGAAGTCGTTCTGCACGAGCCCGCCGTCGCGGTACTGGTCGCCCCAGCGCGCGAGCTCCGTGGGGGTGGTGAAGCTGCCGAAGGCGCCGTAGAAGGCCCAGGCGTTCCGGGTGGGCTCCAGCGCGTCGTCGTAGCCCACGGCGATATCGGGGGCCTGCAGTACGGGGTCGATGGCGATCTCCAGGCCGAGCGGGGTGAAGATCGTGTCGTCGAGGTACTGCGCGTAGGGCACCCCGGTGACCGCGGTGATGACTTCGGCGAGCAGGATGTAGTTGCTGTTCGAGTAGAGGTAGCCGGAGCCCTTGTCGAGGCGCGACACCGCGGCGATGGCGCGCACCGCATCCGCCTGGGTTGCCGGGGTGGTGAAGCCGTAGCCCCAGTCCTCGAGCTTGATCCAGTAGTCGGGGATGCGGCTGGTGTGGTGCATGAGCGCGTCGAGGGTGATGGAGCGCACCGTCGACGGCAGACCGGGCACGTAGTTGCCGATCGGGTCGCCCAGTGAGAGCGCGCCCTCGCGTTGCAGCATGAGGATCGCGGTGGCCGTGAACTGCTTGGTGAGCGACGCGATGTCGAAGCGTGTCGCGGTCGTCAGGGGCGCTCCGGTCGAGAGGTCGGCGGTGCCGACCGCCCCGGCCCAGACCACGGCACCGTGCACTCCGACCGCCGCGGAGCAGCCGGGCTGGGCGGGATCGAACATGCGCGCCAGCAGTGCGTCGCTCGGCGCGATGCGCTCGTCGGGGGCGGCGGAGGTGACAACGGCGACGGGGGTGCTGGTCGGTGCGGGCGACGGCGAGGCGCATGCAGCCAGCAGCAGGGCGCACAGCACCACGGCTATTCGCGTCGTCATCACGTCATGAGTGTTTCACGTAATATCTTGGCTTGGGGCTAACAGAGGGAGACGCCGTGTCAGAGATCAAGCGCAGGGTTCTCCTCAAACTCTCGGGGGAGTCCTTCGGCGGCGGCTCGCTCGGGGTGAACCCCGACGTGGTAAGCAGCATCGCCAAGGAGATCGCCGAGGCGGCGAAAGACGTCGAGATCGCGATCGTCGTCGGCGGCGGCAACTTCTTCCGCGGCGCGGAGCTCAGCCAGCGCGGCATGGACCGTGGCCGGGCTGACTACATGGGCATGCTCGGCACGGTGATGAACGCGCTCGCCCTGCAGGACTTCCTCGAGCAGGCCGGAGCCGCAACCCGCGTGCAGTCCGCCATCTCGATGACCCAGGTCGCCGAGCCCTACATTCCCCGCCGTGCCGAGCGCCACCTCGAGAAGGGCCGCGTTGT
>JAAFHU010000080.1:8571-11134 GCA_013297645.1 Actinomycetota bacterium | reverse complement strand
CATGGAGGCGGCGGGCGCTGACTTCGACGAGCTCAAGCGCGTCGAGTTCTACACCAGCCACGAGGGCCTGCTCATGGATTACGAGCGTCCGATGACCCGCATCGACTCGCGCAATGGAACGCCGGTGAACACCTCGGCGCACTTCCTCTGGGTGGGGGAGCGCACACGCGACCTCGACGGCGCGCATATCGACTACTTCAGCCGCGTGCGCAACCCGATCGGCGTCAAGCTCGGCCCGACGACGAGCCCCGACGACATGCGCCGGCTCATCGACAAGCTCGACCCCGACCGCGAGCCCGGCCGCCTCACCTTCATCACCCGCATGGGCGCGACGAAGGTGCGCGACGCTCTGCCGCCCCTGCTCGAGGCCATCAAGGACCACGAGGCCACTCCGCTGTGGGTCAGCGACCCGATGCACGGCAATGGGCTGACGACGGCCACCGGCTACAAGACGCGCCGCTTCGACGACGTTGTGGACGAGGTCAAGGGATTCTTCGAGTCTCACCGCGCCGTGGGCACCTACCCCGGCGGCATCCACATCGAGCTCACCGGTGACGACGTCACCGAGTGCCTCGGCGGGTCGGAGCACATCGACGAGGCGACGCTGGCGACGAAGTACGAGTCGCTCTGCGACCCGCGCCTCAATCACATGCAGTCTCTCGAGCTCGCGTTCCTCGTCGCCGAGGAGTTGGCCGCGGTCTAGTCGTCGCTGATCGTGACGGTGCTGCCGCGCTTGATCGATTTGCCGCCGGCGGTGCTCTGGCTCTTGGTCTTCGCCGGCTCATAGCCCCAGAACTCGGGCGGCAGATTGGTGTCGACGGTGACGACGAATCCGTCCGACTCGAGCGTGCTCTTGGCGGCGGCGAGCGTCATTCCGATGACGTTGGGCACCTCGACCAGGTCGGGGCCCTTGGAGATGACGACGAGAACAGTGTCGCCTGGCCGGATCGGCGCGTCGGCTGTCTCGGGCTGCACGCCGATTACGGCGTCGGCGGGCACGGTGTCGTCGAAGGTGCGTGATCCCTCGATACCGGTCACCCCGACCTCCTTGAGCGCGTCGACGGCCTGTTGGAAGGTCAGGCCCGAAACGGTGGGCAGAGGCCCGACGGAGACGATGAGCCCGACTGGCCGCTGGTCGAAGTAAGGGTCGCCATTGGCGAGGGCGATGGTGGCGCCCGCGTCGTCCAGCCCGGTGGCAGCGATGACCGTGCCGGCGGGAACGGTGCCGTCGAATTGCTCGAGGCTGCTCTTCTCGTCGTACACGAGCCGGCCATCCTTGAGGTTCTTTTTGGCGGTCGCCTCGTCGACTCCGACGATCTCGGGAACGGTCACCGGCTCTGGCCCCTTGGAGACGAGGATGGTGACGGGGGAGTCCTTGGCGACCCCGGTGCCGATAGCGGGGTCGGTGCCGGCGACGAGGCCCTGTGTGATGAATGGGTCGAACACCTCGACCGGCGTCTTGTCGACAACCAGAGAGAGGTCAGTCAGTACGGCGGAGGCTGCCTCGACACTCTGTCTGACCACGCCCTCTTCGGGGATCGTGACGAGCGACCCCGGCCCGGTGCCGAAGTACCAGCCGGTGGTGCCGGCCAGCACGACGATGGCAGTGACGACGGCGATGAGCCAGCGGCCGCGCCGACGACGCCTGTCGGTGCGGATCGCCAGCGTGCCGGTGGCATCGTTGACGGGACCGGTGGCGCCCTGCGCGCGAGCCCCCAGCACCTGGGTCTCCTCGTTGGATCCGCCGAAGCCGCCCACCGGCATGACAACCGTCGGCTGCGGCAGAGCGGTGGTCGCGGCGGTCGGGGTGCGCAACTGCTCCCGGGTCTCGAGCAACTGGTCGAGCATCATGCGGGCGTCTCGCGGGCGCTCGTCGGGCTCGCGTGCCGTCGCCCAGAGCACCAGCTCGTCGAGCTCTACGGGCACCCGCGAGTTCTTCGAGCTCGGAACCGGCACAGTGTCGTTCGCGTGCTGGTAGGCAATCTGCATCGGCTGCTCGCCCTTGAAGGGCTGCTCGCCGGCGAGCATCTCGTAGAGCATGATGCCGACCGCGTAGATGTCGCTGCGGGTGTCGGCGATACCTCGGGTGACGAGCTCGGGCGACAAGTAGGCGATGGTGCCGAGCAGCGCGGCGCCGGTAGCGGTGTTCGCGGAGGCGGCGCGGGCCAGTCCGAAGTCGCCGATCTTGATGCGGCCGTCGTCGGCGAGCAGCACGTTCTCTGGCTTGAGATCGCGGTGCACGATGCCCGCCTTGTGTGCCGCAGCGAGGCCGGCGAGCACGGCCTCGAGAATGTCGAAAGTCTGCTCGGTGGTGAGCACGTGGCGCTCGGTCAGGAGGTCGCGCAGGGTGATGCCGGGCAGGTATTCCATGACCAGATAGGCCATATCGGTGTCCTGCCCCTGATCGAAGACATTGACCACGTTGGGGTGGGCGAGACGGGCCGCAGACCGGGCCTCTTGAATAAAGCGCTCGCGAAACTTGCTGTCGTCGGCGAGGTGGCCGTGCATGACCTTGATCGCCACCCGGCGCTCGAGCCGCAGGTCGGTCGCGAGGTAGACGGTG
>JAAFHU010000080.1:0-8561 GCA_013297645.1 Actinomycetota bacterium | reverse complement strand
CGGGCGATACGTGATCGCACCTGGTACCGGCCGTCGACAAGGCGGCCGATCATCGGGTCCGACGTGTTGACGTTCACCGTACGATTCTAGGTTTCAGCACGCTGGGAGGGCCGTGCAACACGGCCCCTGCAGAGAACGCACTATCCCAATTCAGAGAGCCAGAAGCGCGCGGATGCCTCCCATTTCGCGTACGCATTCGGGTAGGCCGAGACCTGCACCTTCTGTGCCGCCTGGGTCACGGTCATCGACTGCCAGCCCGCGATGTCGAGCAGGCCGCGGGTCTTGCCCTTGTTCGGGTTGCTCGGTCCGCCGTAGAAGAGCTTGGCCGCGTGGCCGGGGTCGGTCAGCTGGGCGATGGACCCCCATCCGGAGCTCGGCCGCTGCTGGAACAGGCCGACGGAGTCGAGGTGGCCGTAGGAGATGTTGCGCAGGCTCGACTCCTGCATGGCGGCAGAGAGGGCGACGACGATGCCGTAGTCGGGCACCCCGAGCTGGCGGCCGACCGCGATGATGGTGAGGGCGTTGGTCGCCTGGTCGTCCTGCAGCAGGGTGACGCCCGAGGTTCCCGCGGTCGTGGTCGTTGCCACGCCCGGGATGACCAGTTTCTTGCCGCTGTAGATGATGCTCGTGCGGCTCAGGCCGTTCGCGTCGAGGATGGACTGGAGCGAGACGCCGAACTTCGCAGCGATCTTGGTGAGGTTGTCGCCGGACTGGATGACGTAGCTGCCGTTGACCGCAACCGGCGTGGGTGTCGGCGCGGGAGGAGTCTCGACGACCGGGGCGGCCACGGGTGGCGGGGTCTCGGTCACGGGAGTCACGGCGACCACCGGGTCTGCGTCGAGCACGGGCGCCCCGGCCGCCCGGGGGATGGTCAGCACCTGGCCCGGGTAGATGATCGTGGACCAGCCGAGGTTGTTCGCGGTCAGCACGGCCAGGGTGGTCGTGCCGAATCGCGCAGCGATCTTGCTCACGGTGTCGCCCGTGACGATGGTGTAGCTGCCCGGCACCCCGGTCGGCGTTGAGGCGACGGGGACGGCGGTAACCGGCGCGGCCGCGGCCGAGGTGAGCTTGATGACCTGCCCGGGGAAGATGAGCGACGTGCGGCTCAGGCCGTTGAGGGCGAGCACGCCGACCGTGGTGAGGCCGTAGCGCGCGGCGATGCCACTGATCGTGTCGCCCTTGACGACCGTGTACGTCGCGGGTGCCGGGAGGACGGCGCTCTTGGCGCCGCTGCTCGTGGAGGCCAGGGTAGTTGCACCGGTCGACGCGGGCTGCATCGGGGTCTGCGGGGTCACCGGCGTGATCGGCGCAGTGGCGTTCATCGACATCGCAATGCTGCCGACGAGCAGGATGGGCATTGTCGCGGTCAAGGAGCGGGCCCCGCCGGTCTCAGCCTGCGGCTGTGCTTCCGGGGTCAGGCCGGCGAAAACCGAACGCTCGATCTCCGTGCGTGTGTCGTCAACGCGGATAGTGCTCATGAGTCCCCCGGCCGGTCGTCTGTGGCGCCACACCCGTCATAGCGCGCCGACGCCTCTCCCCAACGTGACACAGAAGAGCATGAGTGTCAATTAGTGGGGTAGAAGTTATTCCAGTTAACACACACGAAACAAACGCGCCAATACCGGGTGCGGCGCACCCGCCATGGCATGGTGGACGTGTGAGTGACTCGACCGACATCCGCTGGCTGACAGTGCCCGAATTGACCGAGCTGCTGGATCTCAAGGTGAGCCAGGTGCGTCGTCTGATCGAGGACCGCGCCCTTCTCGCCCGGCGCGTCGACGGCGTCTGGCGTGTGCCGGAGCTGTTCATCCGCGGCTCGGAGCCGCTCGGCGAGCTCCGCGGCACACTCGTGCTGCTCTCCGATCTCGGGTTCAGCGACGATGAGGCAATGGACTGGCTGCTCGCTCCGGAGGAGAGCCTCGGCGTCAGTCCGATCGACGCTCTGCGCGCGGGCCGAAAGGCCGAAGTGCGCCGGGTGGCCCAGGCCCTCCTGTAGTCAGCCCAGGCCCAGCTCTAGCTAGGCAGTGCGGCGGATCACCGTGTCCGCCAGGGCGGTCAGCTGGTTGCGCGCGCCGCGGCTGATGGGCGCGTCGGCGATCGCGCCGAGTGCCTGAGCGGTGTTCTGCTCGATGACGGCCTCGAGCGCGTCGAGCGCGCCGCTCTCGGTGATCGTGTTCTGAAGCAGTACGACCTGCTCGTCGCTGAGGTCGGGATCGCCCAGCAGCTCGTCGAGCAGGCGGCGGGCGCTCGCGGGCAGCCTCTCTCGGGCGAGGGCGATGAGAACAGTGCGCTTGCCCTCGCGCAGGTCGTCGCCCGATGGCTTGCCGGTGAGGGCGGGGTCGCCGAAGACGCCAAGCACATCGTCCCGCAGCTGGAAGGCGACGCCGAGCGGCAGGCCGAAGTCCCGCAGCGCAGACAGTTGGGCGATGGTGCCGCCGCCGAGGGACGCACCGATGGCCAGAGGAGCCTCAACGCTGTACTTGGCCGACTTGTACACGATCACCCGGTGGGCGCGGGGCAGGAGCTGCGCTTCGGGCTGCCGCGCCCAGGCGCTTTCTTCGAGGATGTCGAGGTACTGCCCGACCGTCACCTCGGTGCGCATGAGGTTGAACTCCGACCGCGCCGCGATGCGCGCCCGCAGGTCGCTCAGCTTCGAGAGACCGTCGGCGAAGATCTCATCGCTCCAACTGAGCAAGAGGTCGCCGAGCAGCAGCGCCGACGACTGCCCGAATGCGACAGGGGAGCCCAGCCAGTTGGAGTCGCGGTGCAGGCTCTCGAAGCGCCGATGGGCGGCAGGCATGCCCCGTCTCGTGTCGGAGTTGTCCATGATGTCGTCGTGAACCAGCGCAGCGGCGTGAAAGACCTCGAGGGCCGTCGACGCGAGGACCACGGCGTCGAAGCCGTCGGACGCGGGGGAGTCGTCAAAGAGCCCGTCCGACGCCACGGACTGCCAGCCCCAGTAGCAGAACAGCGCGCGGAACCGCTTTCCGCCGGCGAGCAACTCACGCGAGAAGTCGACGAAGGGCGCCAGCTCCGGTGCGATCGCCGACAGCTGCGGAGCCCGCGCAGCGAGGTAGGCGTCGATGTTCTGCTGGACCAGGTCCACTAACCGCGTACTCTCAGCCACCCGCCTAGCCTAGTTCGGGTAGCGGGGCGTACTATTGCATTACTCACCAACATCCAGCCGTAAGGGGATCGGGATGCCACTTTCCGAACAGGAGCAGCGTCTCCTCGACGAGATGGAGCGCAACCTCTACCAGAACGACGCCGATTTCGTCGCGACGGTAAGCGGGGTGCGCGGTCGCGCCAACTACCGCGGCATCATCGTGGGCATCGTCCTCGTCGTCGTCGGCATCGGCGTGCTCATCGCGGGCGTGAGCACGAGCCTCCTCGTCGTCGGCGTTCTCGGCTTTCTCGTGATGTTCGCCGGGGTCATCCTCGCCCTCACCCCCGCCCGCTCGCCCAAGGCCGGCGCCCGCCAGGCGCAGGCGCCCGCTGCGAAGGCCTCTGCCCGCCGCAGCGGCGGTTTCATGGACAGCCTCAATGAGCGCTGGGAAAAGCGACAAGAAGACCGCGACCAGTAGCCGGTAGCAGCCGCTAAAGACCGATCCTCACGGATCGGTCTTTTTTTTGCGCCTGATCGGCCCATTCACCTCCATTTCCCTCCACCCCTAGATCCTTGAAAAATCAGGGCTCTATTGGCAGAAAGCTGGGATTTTGCGCGTTTTTCATAGGATTGTGGATGAAAGTGGAGTAAAGTGGAGGATAACCAAGACCTAGGCCGGCGAGTGGAGGGGGTGCATCCGTGTTTCTCGGTACCCACGCGCCCAAGCTCGACGACAAGGGGCGCGTCATCCTGCCCGCCAAGTTCCGCGACGAGTTGGCCAACGGACTCGTCATCACCCGCGGCCTCGAGCGCTGCCTCTTCGTGTTCAGCCAGCGCGAGTTCGAGAGCGTGCACGAGAAGATCCGGCAGGCGCCCCTGACCGACAAGCGCGGCCGCGACTTCGTTCGCATGTTCCTCAGTGGTGCGAGCCCGGAGCAGGCGGACAGCCAGAACCGCGTGACGATTCCCGCCAACCTCCGCGAGTACGCGAACCTCGACCGCGACCTCACCGTGATCGGTGTGGGCAACCGCGCCGAGATCTGGGACACCGCCGCCTGGGACGCCTACTACGAGGCCAATGAAGACGACTTCTCCAACACTGCGGAGGAGGTGATCCCCGGACTCTTCTAGCGCCGTGGCGCTGACCCTCAGCCGTTCGCACGCCCTGACCTTCTTCCCCGATGTCAGGTCGGAATGGATGGGGATCAGCCTCCCGGAGCAACCGGAAACACTATGAGCAACGACATCCACATTCCCGTCACCCTCGAGCGCACGCTCGAGCTGCTCGCGCCTGCCCTCGGGCGGCCCGGGGCGGTCGTGGTCGACGCCACGCTCGGTATGGGCGGCCACGCGAGCGCCATGCTCGAGCGGTTCCCCGGCCTGCGCCTGATCGGCCTGGACCGCGACCTCGACGCCATCGCCATCGCGGGGGAGCGCCTGAAGGCATACGGCGACCGGGCGACGCTGGTGCACACGGTCTACGACGACATCCGCTCGGTTCTCGACGGCCTCGGCATCGACGAGGTGACCGGCGTGCTCTTCGACCTCGGCGTCTCGAGCCTGCAGCTCGACGAGGTCGACCGGGGCTTCTCGTACTCCAAGGACGCCCCGCTCGACATGCGCATGGATGCGACGGCCGGCCTCACCGCCGAGCGCATCCTCGCGGAGTACAGCGAGTCGGAGCTGCGCCGCATCTTCTACGAGTACGGCGAGGAGAAGCTCGCGCCGCGCTACGCGAGCAAGATCGTGCAGGCCCGCGAGATCGAGCCGATCGTGCGGTCCGGGCGTCTCGTCGAGATCATCGTCGCCGCGACGCCTGCCGCGGTGCAGCGCGCGGGCCACCCGGCCAAACGGGTGTTCCAGGCGCTCCGCATCGAGGTGAACCAGGAGCTATCGGTGCTCGAGCGGGCCATTCCGGCCGCCCTGGACAGCCTCGCCGTCGGCGGTCGCATTGTCGTGCTCGCCTACCAGTCGCTCGAAGACCGCATCGTCAAGCGCATCTTCGCGGCGCGGTCGGCGTCCACTGCCCCGCGCGGGCTCCCTGTTGAGCTGCCAGAGCACCGCGCAGAGTTCCGGCTCCTCGTGCGCGGTGCTGAGCTCGCCTCCGACGAGGAGAAGGCCCGCAACCCCCGTTCCGCACCGGTGCGCCTGCGCGCCGCCGAGAGACTGAAGCCCGCAGCATGAGCACCGCCTACGCCTACGCGCCCCCGCAGCGACGCCAGCCGTCTGCCCCGACGCGCCACATCGAGATCGTCACTACCCGGGCGCAGCGTCGAGCACGCCCGAAGTCCTTCTACGCGGTGGTTGCGGTCAGCGCCGTGTTCACACTGCTGCTCGCTCAGCTCATGCTGAGCATCGTCCTCTCGGATGGCGCGTACCAGATCTCTGAGCTGCAGTCGGAGCAGAACCAGCTCTCGCGCACCCAGCAAGACCTCGCTGAGAAGCTCGACCTGGTCTCGTCACCGCAGAGCCTGGCCCAGCGGGCCGAGGCGCTCGGCATGGTCGTCGGCAGCGGCAGCCCCGCCTTCCTGCGACTCTCCGACGGTGCCCTGATCGGCACCCCGGTGGCGGCCACCGGCAGTGCTGGCGCGCTCGGGGCCGACGGAGGACTCGTCGCCAACTCGCTTCTGGTGCCTCCGGCCGATCCTGTGAATCTGGATTCCGCGCACCAGCAGGGTGGCGCGTCGTCGCAGAACGCCGCAAGCAGTTCTGTAGCGTCTAGCAACGGTGAGATTCCGTCACCCACTACCCGGTAGCACCGGAGCGAAGGACCAGCGTCGCCATGAACACGCGCAAGACGGGTCGCCGCTTGTCGGTGACGGTGCTCGTGTTGCTCGCGACGATCCTGGTGTTCTCGTTCAAGCTCGTCGACATCCAGGTCGTCCGCGCGGCGGAACTCAATGAGCAGTCGCTCGGCAAGCGCTCTGTCGCGGTGCCCACGTACGGGGTGCGGGGCAACATCGTCGACGCGGGCGGTGTGCTGCTGGCCTCGAGCGTGATCCGCTACGACATCACCGCGAGCCCCAAGGTCATGTATGCCCTCGCCGACCCGACGAACACCAAGCCGATCGACCCCGCGACCGAGATCGCTGAGCTCGCCGAGGCGACCGGCGAGACCGTCGAGACCATCACGGCGTCACTCTCGGCCAATCCGGAGTCGGACTTCGCCTACGTGCACAAACTCGGCACTCTCGAGGTGCTCGAAGCGGTCAAGGCGCTCAAGATCCCGTGGGTGTACTCCGAGGTGCATCCGAGCCGCAGCTACCCGAATGGCGCGGTCGCCGGAAACCTCACCGGCTTCATCGGCACGGACGGCCCCCAGGCGGGCATGGAACTCGACTACGACTCGTGCCTCGCCGCGACCAACGGGTCGTCGACCTACGAGAAGAGCAAGGACGGCGTGCGCCTCCCGGGCAGCACGGTCACGACGAAGGAGCCGGTGGACGGCGGCACCCTCACCCTGACCATCAACAGCGACCTTCAGTTCTACACGCAGGAGCAGCTCGCCGCTCAGGCCCTCAAGGTCGGGGCGGACTGGGGCACCGCCATGGTCGTTCGCGTCAGCGATGGGGCCATCATGGCAGCGGCCGACTATCCCAGCGTCGACCCCAACGACGTCAACGGCGTGCCGAACACCGCCCTCGGATCACTCGCCTTCAGCACTCCGTACGAGCCCGGCTCCACCTTCAAGCCGATGACGGCAGCGATGGCAATCGACCAGGGACTCGCCGACGCGGGCACTCAGGTGGTCGCCCCCGGGCGAATCTACTTTCCCAATGGCCAGTACATCAAAGACGTGTGGGCCCACAGTGACATCAGGCTCACGCTGGCCGGCGTGCTGATGAACTCGTCGAACACCGGCATCTCGAAGTTCAGCGACATGATGAGCCAGCAGACCCGCTACGACTACTTCCGGGCCTTCGGCATCGGCGTGAAGACCGACGTGGGCTTCCCGGGGGAGTCGGCGGGCAGCCTGCGACCGATCAGCGAGTGGGACCAGATCACCAACTACACCGTGGGCTTCGGCCAGGGGGTCTCGGCGACCTCCGCACAGATGGCATCGGTGTACCAGACCCTGGGCAACAACGGCGTGAAGATGCCCCTCACTCTCGTCAAAGGCTGCACGATGCCCGACGGCACCGTCACCGACACCCCGTCGAGCGCGGGCGTGCAGGTGGTCTCCGAGTATGCCGCCGACCAAACCGTGCTCGCGATGGAGACGATCGTCTCGAAGGGCAGCCTGCGGGCCCAGCTGCAGATTCCCGGCTACCGCATCGCCGCGAAGACCGGAACCGCCGAAGTGCCGGAGAACGGCGTGTACGGCAACGACCGCATCGTCTCGGTCGCGGGCATGATTCCGGCCGACGACCCCCAGTACGTTGTTATCGTGACGCTGGGCAAGCCCGATATTATGAAGACTTCCGCGGCTGCCGCGGCCCCGTTCAAGAACATCATGACCCAGGTCATCAAGACGTTCCGGGTGGAGCCCTCGCCAGAGCCCGCCCCGGATGTGCCGACCACCTGGTGAGTCCGACCCCCGAAATGAGCTGCCAGTGACCGCACGGATACCCCCGGTCCTCCGGCCAGAGCATCCGTCGGCGCGATCGCTCGCCGAGCTGGTCAACGCGTTCGGGCTCGAGTACAGCGGCTCCGTCGACGGTGTCGAGCTCACTGGAGTCACGCTCAGCACCAACGACGTTCGCCCGGGCGACCTCTACGTCGGCATCAAGGGCGCGAACAGCCACGGGGCCAGCTTCGCGGCCACGGCAGCCGAGTCGGGCGCGGTAGCCGTACTCACCGACGCCGAGGGCGCCGCGCTCACCGGGGCGATCGCCCTGCCGGTCATCGTCGTCGAGTCGCCCCGGGCCGCCCTTGGCGAGATCTCGGCGTGGGTGTATCGCACCACGGAGGAGCCGCCACTGCTGTTCGGCACGACCGGCACCAACGGCAAGACGTCGACGTCGTACCTGCTCGCCGGAATCCTTCGCCAGCTGGGTCTCGTCACCGGCCTCAGCAGCACCGCCGAGCGCCATATCGGCGACGAGGTCGTCGTGAGCCGTCTCACCACACCCGAGGCAAGCGAGATGCACGCCCTCCTCGCCCGCATGCGTGAGGCAGAGGTGCGCGCCGTCGCCATCGAGGTCAGTGCGCAGGCGCTTGAGCGCCACCGGGTCGACGGGATCGTGTTCGACGTCGCCGCCTTCACCAACCTCACCCACGACCACCTCGACGACTACGCCGACATGGAGGAGTACTTCCAGTACAAGCTGGCGCTCTTCGACCCGGACCGCGCGCGCCGCGGCGTCGTCTCGCTCGACTCGCCCTATGGCGCGCGCGTCGTCAGCGACTCGCGCATCCCGGTCACGACCATCTCCGCCACCGCGGGCGTCGAGGGGGAGTGGAATGTCGAGGTGCTCGAGGAGCAGGCCGAGTACACCGAGTTCCGGCTCACCGG
>JAAFHU010000008.1 GCA_013297645.1 Actinomycetota bacterium | reverse complement strand
CTGTGGGCAGGGGCAGGTGTTCGCGTACCAGGTCGACGAGGTCCATCTCGAGTTCGATGACCTGCTGGCGCGAGCCGGGGCGCGTCGCGTGCACGTACCGCGGAATGGTGAAGGCGCCCGCGCCGAGGTGGATCGCGGTGATCGGCTCGCCCGGCATCCCCAGCTGGTCGATGACGTGCCCCATGCGCTGCACGTACTCGAAGAAGAGCTGGGTCGGGTCATCGAGGTTGACATGGGACTGCGGTGTGCCATCGACCACGAGGGTGAAGGAGCCGGGCACCCAGCGGTCGGGCTCGATCACGGCACGGTAGCCGCTTAGCCGCAGGAGCTTCCAGGGGTGCTCAACAGTCACCCTTGAACGTTACTCCGGCGGCGTGCCGGGAACGGTCAGCAGGAATTCGCCGAGGTAGTTGATCGACAGGCGCTTCGCCTCGGCAATGAAGAATTCCGAGTTGTCGCCCTCATAGGCGCGGCCGACGAGAGCCTCAATAATCTGCAGCATCACCTCGACCGCACTCAGCATGCCCGGGCGGTCCCAGGTCTCGTACCGCGGCTGGAAGTGCCCGATCGTCGAGCGGGCGACCACGGCGAGGTTGGTCTCGTCTTCGCTGAAGCGCGCAGTCGGGCCGCTGCCGAAGCGCAGGGAGAGGAAGCCGGGCTCTTCGCGGTACATGCGGCTGTACATCTCGACCGAGCCGGCGATCGCGTCCTCCCAGCTCAGCTGCGCGTTGCTCAGCATGCGCTGGGTCTGGTCGAGAAAGCGTTCGAGGTTGCGCCGGGCGAGCGCGCGGATGATGCTGTCGCCGTCGGAGAAGTAGCGGTAGATGGCCGGGCCCGACATGCCGGCGCGGCGCGCGACCAGCGAAGGCGAGACCGCGTTCAGGCCGAGTTCGTCGATGATGGCGGCCGTGGTGTCGAGGATCAGCTCGAGGCGTTGTGCGCTGCGATCCTGGGCGGGCTGGCGCCGAAGCACGTCGACAACGGGGTCAGCCATGCTTCCTCCTCGGGTCGACGTGTTGAGCAGACTAAGAGTACCTGCTACCATTCAGACGCTACAGTGTGTCGCGTCTGGCGGGCTACCCGAGCGAAGCCGGATGAAACGCAAGCAGCATTCTGTCGCCGTAGCGGGAGCGCCACATTACCCAGGTGCTCCCGCTTCCGGCGGGGCCGCGCACTCGGGCTATTAGTCGCTCAGGGCACTTATAGCCCAAATCCCAAAAGTGGTCAAGGAATAACTAGACACGCCGACGAATTGTGTCCTATAGTTGTTCTTTGCGCTCCCAGCCAATCATGCAGTCATATTGTGGACAGCTGGCGCGCCCCGAGTATAGCGGCGGGGCGGATCTCTTCCTGGGGCGAATTCACTACCAACACCATGACCCGACGGGGTCCACGGAGGTTATTTCCCTTGGCTGCTGCGCGCACTGCGTCCAACAAGAAGTCCACTAAGAACGGCCGTAACGCATCTCGGCTCTCGTTCGCCAAAATCACCGACACGCTGACTGTTCCCGATCTGCTCGCACTGCAGACCGAGAGCTTCGACTGGCTCGTCGGCAATGACATTTGGAAGGCTCGCGTCGAGGAGGGTGAGGCCCAGGGCCGCACCGACCTCCCGACCCGCAGCGGTCTCGATGAGATCTTCGAGGAGATCTCGCCGATCGAAGACCTCGGCGAGACGATGCAGCTGTCGTTCACGGGTCCTGAGCTCGAAGAGCCCAAGTACACGATCGACGAGTGCAAGGAGCGCGGCAAGACCTTCGCCGCCCCGCTCTACGTCAACGCCGAGTTCATGAACCACCTCACCGGTGAGATCAAGACCCAGACCGTCTTCATGGGCGACTTCCCGCTGATGACCGAGAAGGGCACCTTCATCATCAACGGCACCGAGCGTGTCGTGGTCTCCCAGCTCGTGCGCTCGCCCGGCGTCTACTTCGACCGCACCCCCGAGAAGCTGTCCGACAAGGACATCTACTCCGCTCGCATCATCCCGAGCCGTGGCGCATGGCTCGAGTTCGAGATCGACAAGCGCGACCAGGTCGGCGTTCGCATCGACCGCAAGCGCAAGCAGTCGGTCACCGTGTTCCTCAAGGCGCTCGGACTCACCTCCGAGCAGATCCTCGAGGAGTTCAAGGGCTTCCCGTCGATCGAGGTCACCCTGGAGAAGGACAACATCCTCACCAAGGAAGAAGCCCTCAAGGACATCTACCGCAAGCTCCGCCCCGGAGAGCAGGTTGCCGCCGAGGCCGCCCGCGCGCTGCTCGACAACTTCTACTTCAACTCCAAGCGCTACGACCTGGCGAAGGTTGGTCGCTACAAGATCAACCGCAAGCTCGGCATCGACGCGCCGCTCACCGACTCGGTGCTCTCGCTGCAGGACATCCTGGCGACGATCAAGTACCTCGTCTCGCTGCACGACAACTCCGCGCCGTACGTGACGACCGGTGAGAACGGCATTGCGACGATCAAGGGCATCCGCGATGGCAAGAAGGTCGACGTGCGCCTCGACGTGGACGACATCGACCACTTCGGCAACCGCCGCATCCGTGCGGTCGGCGAGCTCATCCAGAACCAGGTGCGCACCGGACTGTCCCGCATGGAGCGCGTCGTTCGCGAGCGCATGACCACGCAGGACATCGAGGCGATCACGCCGCAGACGCTCATCAACGTGCGTCCCGTCGTTGCCGCGATCAAGGAGTTCTTCGGAACCTCGCAGCTCTCGCAGTTCATGGACCAGAACAACCCGCTCGCGGGCCTGACCCACAAGCGCCGCCTGTCGGCCCTGGGCCCGGGTGGTCTGAGCCGTGAGCGCGCCGGTGTCGAGGTGCGTGACGTTCACCCGTCGCACTACGGCCGCATGTGCCCGATCGAGACCCCGGAAGGCCCGAACATCGGCCTCATCGGATCGCTCGCATCCTTCGCCCGCATCAACGCCTTCGGCTTCATCGAGACGCCGTACCGCCGCGTTGTCAACGGCAAGGTCACGACGACGATCGACTACCTGACCGCCAGCGAGGAGGACGACTTCATCGTCGCCCAGGCCAACGCGCCGCTCACCGCTGACGCCCACTTCGCCGACCCGCGCGTGCTCGCACGTAAGAAGGGCGGAGAGGTCGACCTCATCCCGGTCGAGCAGATCGGCTACATGGATGTCTCCCCGCGCCAGATGGTGTCGGTCGCGACCTCCCTCATCCCCTTCCTCGAGCACGACGACGCCAACCGCGCCCTCATGGGTGCGAACATGCAGCGCCAGGCAGTTCCGCTGCTGCGCTCGGAGTCGCCTCTCGTCGGAACCGGTATGGAGGGCTTCGCGGCCATCGACGCCGGCGACGTGCTCACCGCCGAGAAGGCCGGTGTGGTCTCCGAGGTCTCTGCCGACGTGGTCACCATCCAGCTCGACGAGGGCGGAACCAAGGACTACTACCTGCGCAAGTTCGACCGCTCCAACCAGGGCACGTCGTACAACCACCGCGTCATCGTCTCTGCCGGCGACCGGGTTGAGGCCGGCGAGGTCATCGCCGACGGACCCGCCACCGAGAACGGCGAGCTGGCCCTCGGAAAGAACCTGCTCGTGGCATTCATGCCGTGGGAGGGCTACAACTTCGAGGACGCGATCATCCTGAGCCAGAACCTGGTGAAGGACGACACGCTGAGCTCCATCCACATCGAGGAATACGAAGTGGATGCCCGCGACACCAAGCTGGGCAAGGAGGAGATCACCCGTGACCTCCCCAACGTCTCGCCGGAGCTGCTCGCTGACCTCGACGAGCGCGGCATCATCCGCATCGGCGCCGAGGTTCGCCCCGGCGACATCCTCGTCGGCAAGGTCACGCCGAAGGGCGAGACCGAGCTCAGCGCCGAGGAGCGCCTGCTGCGCGCGATCTTCAACGAGAAGAGCCGCGAGGTGCGCGACACCTCGCTCAAGGTTCCCCACGGTGAAGAGGGCACCATCATCGCCGTCAAGGAGTTCTCCGCTGACAACGATGACGAGCTCGGCTCGGGTGTCAACCAGCGCGTCGTGGTCTACATCGCCCAGAAGCGCAAGATCACCGCGGGTGACAAGCTCGCCGGCCGCCACGGCAACAAGGGTGTTATCTCCCGCATCCTGCCCGTGGAGGACATGCCGTTCCTCGCGGACGGCACGCCGGTCGACGTCATCCTCAACCCGCTCGGTATCCCCGGCCGCATGAACTTCGGCCAGGTGCTCGAGGTCCACCTCGGATGGGTCGCCAAGCAGGGCTGGGAGGTGCAGGGCAACCCCAAGTGGGCGGCTGGCATCCCCGAGGCTGCGATGAAGGCGGAGCCCGGCACCAAGGTCGCGACCCCGGTGTTCGACGGCGCGCTCGAGCAGGAGATCGAAGGCCTGCTCGACTCCACCACGCTCACGCGTGACGGCGAGCGGCTCATCGACTCCACCGGAAAGGCCCGTCTCTTCGACGGCCGCTCCGGCGAGCCCTTCCCCGAGCCCGTCTCGGTCGGCTACATGTACATCCTCAAGCTGCACCACCTCGTCGACGACAAGATCCACGCGCGCTCGACGGGACCGTACTCGATGATCACCCAGCAGCCGCTCGGTGGTAAGGCGCAATTCGGTGGACAGCGATTCGGTGAGATGGAGGTCTGGGCCCTCGAGGCCTATGGCGCCGCCTACGCACTGCAGGAGCTGCTGACGATCAAGTCCGACGACATCCTCGGCCGCGTGAAGGTCTACGAGGCAATCGTCAAGGGCGAGAACATCCAGGAGCCGGGCATCCCGGAGTCCTTCAAGGTCCTTATCAAGGAGATGCAGTCGCTCTGCCTTAACGTCGAGGTCCTCTCGGCTGACGGCACTGCGGTCAACCTGCGCGACACGGATGACGAGGTGTTCCGCGCTGCGGAAGAGCTCGGCATCAACATCTCCACCCGGTTCGAGTCCTCGTCCATCGACGAGATCTGAGCTAGTAGCTCCCTACGTCGCGAACCGCGGCCCGATATCAGACTCCTAAAAAAAGCGAGAAGAGAAAACATTGCTCGACGTTCACGCGTTTGACGAAATCAAGATCGGCCTTGCCACTGCTGACGACATCCGTCGTTGGTCGCACGGCGAGGTGAAGAAGCCCGAGACCATCAACTACCGCACCCTCAAGCCCGAGAAGGACGGCCTCTTCGGAGAGCAGATCTTCGGACCGTCGCGGGACTGGGAGTGCTCGTGCGGCAAGTACAAGCGAGTGCGCTTCAAGGGCATCGTCTGCGAGCGCTGTGGCGTGGAGGTCACCAAGTCCTCCGTGCGCCGCGAGCGCATGGGCCACATTGAGCTCGCCGCCCCGGTCACGCACATCTGGTACTTCAAGGGTGTTCCGAGCCGTCTCGGCTACCTGCTCGACATGGCGCCGAAGGACCTCGAGAAGGTCATCTACTTCGCCGCGTACATGATCATCTCGGTCGACGAGGAGGGCCGTCACGCCGACATGCCCGGCCTCGAGAACGAGCTGCGCCTCGAGATCAAGACCCTCGAGGGTCAGCGTGATGCCCGCATCGCCGAGCGCCTCGCGCGCCTCGAAGAGGACCTCGCGGCCCTCGAGGCCGAGGGTGCCAAGAGCGACCAGAAGCGCCGCACCAAGGATGGCGCCGAGAAGGAGATGGGCCAGGCCCGCAAGTCCTTCGACGAGCAGATCGCCCAGCTCGAGCGTGTCTGGGACGACTTCCGCAGCCTGAAGGTCGGAGACCTCAAGCCTGAGGACGCCGTCTTCCACGACCTGCAGGACCGCTTCGGCACCTACTTCGAGGCCTTCATGGGCGCCGAGGCAATCCAGAAGCGCCTCCAGGCTTTCGACCTCGAGGCAGAGAGCGTTGAGCTGCACGACCAGATCGCCAACGGCAAGGGCCAGAAGAAGATCCGCGCTATCAAGCGACTGCGCGTGGTCAACTCCTTCCTGCAGACCGGCAACTCGCCGGCCGCCATGGTGCTCGAGGTTGTGCCGGTCATCCCGCCGGAGCTGCGCCCGATGGTGCAGCTCGACGGTGGCCGCTTCGCGACATCCGACCTCAACGACCTCTACCGTCGTGTGATCAACCGCAACAACCGCCTCCGCCGCCTGCTCGACCTCGGTGCCCCCGAGATCATCGTGAACAACGAGAAGCGCATGCTGCAGGAGGCCGTTGACGCACTATTCGACAACGGTCGTCGTGGACGCCCCGTCACCGGCACCGGCAACCGCGCCCTCAAGTCCCTGAGCGACATGCTCAAGGGAAAGCAGGGACGCTTCCGTCAGAACCTGCTCGGAAAGCGCGTTGACTACTCCGGTCGTTCGGTCATCATCGTCGGACCCCAGCTCAAGCTGCACCAGTGCGGTCTGCCCAAGCAGATGGCGCTCGAGCTGTTCAAGCCCTTCGTGATCAAGCGCCTCATCGACCTGTCGCACGCGCAGAACATCAAGAGCGCCAAGCGCATGGTCGAGCGTTCGCGCCCGCAGGTGTGGGACGTGCTCGAGGAGATCATCCGCGAGCGCCCCGTGCTGCTCAACCGTGCGCCCACGCTGCACCGTCTCGGCATCCAGGCCTTCGAGCCCCAGCTGGTCGAGGGCAAGGCCATCCAGCTGCACCCGCTCGTCTGCGCAGCGTTCAACGCTGACTTCGACGGTGACCAGATGGCAGTGCACCTTCCGCTGTCGGTCGAGGCCCAGGCCGAGGCCCGCGTGCTCATGCTCGCGTCGAACAACATCCTCAAGCCGTCTGACGGTCGTCCGGTGACCCTGCCCACGCAGGACATGATCATCGGCCTGCACCACATGACGACGCTCAAGGAGGGTGTCGTCGGTGAGGGCCGTGCGTTCTCGTCGATCGCGGAGGCAATCCTCGCGTTCGACCAGCACACGCTCGACCTCAACGCCAAGGTGCGCATCCGCCTCGAGAACCTGCATTTCGCCGAGGGCGAGGCCCCGGAGGGCTTCACCCAGGGTGATGTGGTTCTTCAGGAGACCACCCTCGGCCGCGCCCTCTTCAACGAGGCGCTGCCGGCCGACTACCCCTACATCGAGGCAGTCGCCGACAAGGGCAAGATCTCTGCGATCGTCAACGACCTCGCCGAGCGCTACGTCAAGGTGGAGGTCGCTGCAACGCTCGACCGCATCAAGGACGCCGGTTTCCACTGGGCCTCGCGCTCGGGTGTGACCGTCGCGCTCAGCGACATCCTGACCCCGCCGAACAAGCGCGAGATCATCGCCGGCTACGAGAAGCAGGCCACGAAGGTCCAGTCGCAGTTCGAGAAGGGCCTCACCACCGAGGCGGAGCGCCGCCAGGAGCTCATCGAGATCTGGAACAAGGCCACGGCCGAGGTTGCGAAGGCGATGGAAGACAACCTTCCCGAGTCCAACAACATCAACCGCATGGTCTCGTCCGGCGCCCGTGGTAACTGGATGCAGGTTCGCCAGATCGCCGGTATGCGTGGACTCGTGTCGAACCCGAAGGGTGAGATCATCCCTCGCCCGATCGTCAACAGCTACCGCGAGGGCCTGTCCGTGGCCGAGTACTTCATCTCGACCCACGGTGCCCGCAAGGGTCTGGCCGACACGGCACTGCGCACCGCAGACTCCGGATACCTCACTCGTCGCCTCGTCGACGTCTCGCAGGATGTCATCATCCGCGAGGCCGACTGTGGCACGAGCAAGGGCCTCGACATGCCGATCGCCGCTCAGGATGCCGCTGGCACCTGGACGCTCGACAGCAATGTCGAGAACTCGGTCTACGCTCGCAGCCTCGCCGCGGACGCGGTCGACGCCAAGGGCAAGGTCATCGCCGAGGCCGGGGCGGACGTCGGAGACGTGCTCCTCGACACCCTGCTCGCCGCTGGTGTGCACAACATCAAGGTGCGCTCGGTGCTCACGTGTGAGTCCGCTGTCGGTGTGTGTGCTGCCTGCTACGGCCGCTCGCTCGCGACCGGCCTGCTCGTCGACATCGGCGAGGCAGTCGGCATCATCGCCGCCCAGTCGATCGGTGAGCCCGGAACGCAGCTGACCATGCGTACCTTCCACACCGGTGGTGTCGCCTCTGCAGACGACATCACGCAGGGTCTGCCCCGCGTCACCGAGCTCTTCGAGGCCCGCACCCCCAAGGGTGCGTCACCGATCGCCGAGGCGGCCGGCCGCGTCACCATCGAGGACACGGATCGAAGCCGCAAGGTGATCCTCACGCCCGACAACGGTGACGAGCCGATCGCCTACCCGGTTCTGCGCCGCGCCACCCTGCTCATCCAGGACGGCCAGCACGTCGAGCTCGGACAGCAGTTCCACGTCGGAAACCTCGACCCGAAGGAAGTTCTTCGCGTCAAGGGCGTCCGCGCGGTGCAGCTGCACCTCGTCGACGGCGTGCAGGGCGTCTACCGCTCGCAGGGTGTGCCGATCCACGACAAGCACATTGAGGTCATCGTTCGCCAGATGCTCCGCAAGGTGACTGTTGTCGACCACGGTGACACCGACCTGCTGCCCGGTGAGCTCGTCGACCGCGCCCGCTACAACGAGCTCAACCGCTCGACGCTGCAGGAGGGCAAGAAGACCGCATCCGCTCGCCAGGAGGTCATGGGTATCACCAAGGCATCCCTCGCGACCGAGTCGTGGCTGTCGGCCGCGTCGTTCCAGGAGACCACGCGTGTTCTCACGCAGGCCGCCATGGAGGGCAAGTCCGACCCGCTGATGGGCCTTAAGGAGAACGTCATCATCGGAAAGCTCATCCCGGCCGGCACGGGCCTCCCGCGCTACCGCGATGTCTCCGTGGACGCCACCGAGGAGGCGAAGGCGGATCGCTACCCGAACCGCATCTTCGCCGACGACGCGGTGTTCTCCGAGTCCGACCTGAGCTTCGTCGACTTCGACACGTTCAGCTCTGACGACTACACCCCGGGCACCTACAACTAGCCGCGGGCCAGCAAACGCTGGTTCCGTACCTGAGGCTCCCCGCATGTGCGGGGAGCCTCAGGCGGTTAAGGGCGATGACGCGTGCAGGGTTGGAGCGCTGCACTGTGAGGATTGGCCAACCCGTGGGAAGAGGGGGCGAACACGATTGCCGCCACCGATGAGCTGCTGATCGCACGCTTCGCTGCCCCCGGCGAGACGAATGAGCCCAATGCCCCATCGTGACGGCTCTGACGACCCTCATGCGCGTCATGCCGCAGTCGGGAAGCCGGGACTACCGGCAGAGAAGGCTGCGTGAGCTCGGTCGCCGTGGGCGTCGATCCCGGCGTCTGGCTGTGTATCCCCGAATCGTGGCCATAGCTGGGATCGCTATGGTAAGCAGTGATTCGAGCATGACTTTCATTCAGATTGCGGTGCACAACTCATGAACTACGGCAGCGTTGACCCGACGGCCCTGGCCGGCATCGGAGTCGCTCTCTTCGCCTTCTTCGTCATCTTCTACGTCTGGGTGGCTCTGGCGCTGGCCAGCGTGTTCACCAAGCTCGGCGAGCAGGGCTACAAGGCCTGGGTGCCGGTTCTCAACGGCATCACGCTCTTCCGGCTCGGCGGCGTGAATCCCCTGTGGATGCTCACCTTCCTCGTTCCGGTCGTCAACGTCGCCGGCGCCGTCCAGATGATTGTCGCGATCATCGCCATCAACAAACGCTTCGGCACGGGCGTCGGCATGACCGTCCTGGCGATCTTCTTCTCACCGATCTGGGCCAGCATCCTCGGCTTCGGGTCTGCCGTGCCGATCGGCGGGGTGCCGCGTTCTGCCGCTGCAGCCCAACCCGCCTTCAGCCCCGCGGCCGCCCTGGCCGTTCCTCCCGCCCCGGCACGGTGGTCGCCGGCACCCGTCGCGTCAGCTCCGCCCGCCGCCGAGGCGCCGGTGATCAGCGTGCAATCGGTGGCACCAGCCACCCCGGTCGCGCAGTCGAAAACGTGGGCGCCCCCGATCACCACCGTGCCCGGATTCGACTCCAGCGCACGTGTCGCGCCAGCAGTCGTACCGCTGATCGCCGAGCCGCTCGCGTCGCCGGCCACGAACTCCGTGGTCACCTCGGCCAATACCTCGGCGCACGCCCCTGAGCTGCAGCCGTCAGTGGAAGACGAGAACCCCGACTTCGACAAGACCGTTGTCGCCCCGCGCGCGAAGAAGGAGATCTGGACGCTGCTGCCCGAGGGTGGCGCGCCCATCACGGTGACGAAATCGGCAGCGCTGCTGGGTCGCAACCCCAGCTCGACCGCGGCCGAGACCCAGCTCATCGCGGTGCCCGATCCCTCGAAGACAGTGTCGAGGACGCACGCGCGCCTCAGGCTCGCCGACGGAGCGTGGACGATCGTCGATCTCAACTCGACGAACGGCGTGTACCTGCTCTCGGAGGCGGGCGACGAGACCGAGGTCGAGGCTGGCGTGCCGACGCCCATCGGCTCGTCGTTCCGCCTGGGCGACCTGACTATCCAGATCAGCAGGGGCTGAGCCCGTGGCACTGCCGGCTGAACAGCGTGAGGCAGCCCCCGTCGTCATCGACCCCGGCGTTCGCACCGATGTCGGACGCCGGCGCACGGCCAACGAGGACTCCTACCTCTGCGGCTTCCCGGTGTTCGCGGTCGCGGATGGCATGGGCGGCCATGACGCCGGAGACCGGGCGAGCCAGGCCGTCGTGCACGAACTGGCGGCCCTCGTCGGGCAGCATGGCGTTGGACCCGACGAGTTGACCGAGGTGCTCGCCCGTGCCCAGGCTGCTGTCGGCCTCATCGCCGACGAGACCGAGCGCGGAGCGGGAAGCACTCTCACCGGCGTCATCGTCACCATGAAGGGATCCGTGGCGCACTGGCTGGTCTTCAACGTCGGCGACTCCCGGGTCTACCGCCTCCGCGGCGGCGAGCTCGCCCAGTTGACCGTCGACCATTCGGTCGTGCAGCAGCTGCTCGACGACGGCATCCTCGACCCAGCCGACGTCGAGGCCTTCCCCGGTAAGAACGTCATCACCCGGGCCATGGGCGCCGATGACAGCGACGCCGACTTCTGGCTTCACCCGATAGTGCAGAACGAGCGGCTGCTGCTCTGCTCCGATGGCCTGAGCGGCGAAGTGTCGGACGAAGTCATCCGCGCTACCCTTCTCGCCACCCCCGGCGCCCAGGCCGCCGCCGACGTGCTCGTCTCGCTCGCGCTGCAGAACGGGGGCAAGGACAACGTCACGGTGATCGTGCTCGACGTGCTTGCCGGCGGGCTCGACCCGCTCGTCGACGACCTGACGGTAGTCACCACGCGACACGTACCAGCCGACCCGGACCTCAACGAGACCACCGTTGAGATCCCCGCGAGAAAGGGCCACCGCGGCGCATTCTGATTTCGGCCACGGGGTCAATCCCACCCACGCTGCGCCGCCGGTGTTGGCGGTGTCGCCGCCCTGATGTGCGACGGCTCGCTATGCCCGACGCGCCCCCGTTCCGAGGGTAAGCGCTCTGGGGGACACGGGCACGTACCCCCAATACCGGGGGATGTGCATGGGCCGCCCGAGAGTTAGCGTTGACATCTAACCAACATCAGTTCTTCATGAGTGTCGCGCCCGGGGGGCCCGTGGCACTTTCATCGTGAGGAGAGTGCAATGGCATCCCTTACAGAGATTCTGATACTCCGGGGCGTCGTGCCCATCGAGAACCTCGACACCATTTCTGGGTCGTGGGGCGAAGATGAAGAGGCCGTGAAGCAGCTCGTCGAGCGCGGCATGGTCACACCCGTGCAAGTTGCCTCGGCGCGCGCCGCGCAGGCCGACCTTCCCTTCGTCGAGCTCGTCGACTTCCCGGTCGACCGCACGGCGATCGCCATGGTGCCGTCGGCCATCTGCCGCCGCCACCTCGTGCTGCCCATCGGACTCGTCGGCGACATCCTCACGCTCGCCATGGCCGACCCGGGCAACGTGTTCGCGATCGATGACGTGCGCGCTATCGCCCGTATGCAGGTCAAGCCGGTTGTCGCCGAGGAGCAGGACCTGCGCGCGGCCATCGACCGCTTCCACCGTGCTGACGGCGAGCTCAACGACCTCACCACCGCCCTCGAGGAGGAGAGCAGCGCTTCCACCGACGTCGTCGTCGCTGGCTCCGAGGCGATCGAGGACGACGCCCCGATCGTGCGCTTCGTCAACCTGCTCATCAGCCAGGGCATTCAGGACAAAGCCTCCGACATCCACATCGAGCCGGCCGAGTACGACATGAAGGTGCGGTACCGCATCGACGGCGTGCTGCACGAGATGCAGTCCGCGCCGAAGGCCATCCAGAACGGCGTCATCAGCCGCCTCAAGATCATGAGCGAGATCGACATCGCCGAGCGCCGCAAGCCGCAGGACGGCCGCATGTCGGTCAGCCACGGCGGCCGCAAGATCGACCTGCGCGTCGCGACCCTCCCCACCGTGTGGGGCGAGAAGGTCGTCATGCGTATTCTCGACAACAACGCATCGACGCTGGCGATGGAGAACCTCGCCCTGCTGCCGCGCAACTTCGAGGCCTTCAAGAGCTCCTACGTGAAGCCCTACGGCATGATCCTGGTCACCGGCCCGACCGGCTCGGGAAAGTCGACCACCCTCTACACGACGCTGTCGACCGTGGCGAAGCCCGAGATCAACGTCATCACCGTCGAAGACCCGGTCGAGTTCCGCATGCCGGGCATCAACCAGGTGCAGGTGAACCCGAAGGCGGGGCTCACCTTCGCGAGTGCCCTGCGGTCGATCCTGCGATCCGACCCGGATGTCGTGCTGATCGGTGAGATCCGAGACCACGAGACCGCGCAGATCGCGATCGAGGCTTCGCTCACCGGTCACCTCGTGCTCTCGACCCTGCACACCAATGACGCACCGAGTGCGGTCACCCGTCTCACCGAGATGGACATCGAGCCCTTCCTCGTCGGATCCGCGCTCGACTGCGTGGTCGCCCAGCGACTCGCGCGCCGCCTCTGCGACCGCTGCAAGCAGGCCTACCAGCCCAACCCGCACGATCTGATGAACATGCGCATCGGCTACGACGGAACAACGTCTGCCCCCATGCTCTACCGCCCGGTCGGCTGCACGAACTGCTCGAACACCGGCTACCGCGGGCGCATCGCGCTGCACGAGGTCATGCTGGTGACCGAGGAGATCGAGCGCATGGCCGTCTCGCGCGCCTCGAGCGCCGACATTACCCGTGTCGCTGTCGAGCAGGGCATGGCAACATTGCGCATGGACGGATGGGCGAAGGCCCAGCTCGGCCACACATCTGTCGAGGAGATCCTGAGGGTGGTCGCATGAGCAAGCCGATTTACGACCTCGGTGGCGGAGAGGACCTGCCCGTCGCGTCCACTCCCGCCCCGGCCGGACGCCGTGCTGCCGCCAAGGGCTATACCGCCGACACTCCCGGCTACACCCCTGCGCCCTCGCAGATGGAGGCCGCGAACGCCGTGTCGTACCCGCCGCCGAGTGCCGCACCCGCCTTCCCCCCGCCCAGCGCTGCGCCGTCGTTCCCGCCCCCGAGCGCTGCTCCCGCCTTCCCGCCGCCATCGGTGCCTGGCGCGATGCCGGCTCCGTCCACGAGTTTCGCTGCCCCGTCTGCCCCGCTGCTGTCTGACCTGAGCCCCTCGGTCGGACTGGGGCAGGCGGGCAGCGATCCCGACCTCGTCGGCGCGCTCAACGCGGTCGTCACCTCGCGCGGCTCCGACCTGCACGTGAGCGTCAACGCCCCGCCCTCGATCCGCGTCGACGGCGGCCTTCGTGCCCTGCCGGGCGTCGTGCCGTGGGACGCGAACAAGGTCAACTCCGCCCTCCTCAGCATCATGAGCGAGGAGCAGAAGCAGCACTTCGCGCAGGAGCTCGAACTCGACTTCGCGTACACGCTCTCTGAGACGTCGCGCTTTCGCGTCAACGTCTACCTGCAGCGCAACGTTATGGGCGCCGCCTTCCGTCTGATCCCGACCGAGATCAAGCAGCTCGCCGCCCTCGGCGTGCCAGAGCGCATCGCGACCTTCGCCCAGCTGCCCCGCGGTCTCGTGCTGATCACCGGCCCGACCGGTTCCGGCAAGTCGACCACGCTCGCGGCCCTCATCGACCTGGTGAACTCCACGCGCTCCGACCACATCGTCACCGTCGAGGACCCGATCGAGTTCTTGCACGGCAACAAGAAGTCGCTGGTCAACCAGCGCGAGGTCGGACACGACACCCACAGCTTCAACAACGCGCTCAAGCACGTGCTGCGGCAGGACCCCGACGTCATCCTCATCGGCGAGCTCCGCGACCTCGAGACCATCTCGGTGGCGCTGACCGCCGCAGAGACCGGCCACCTCGTCTTCGCGACCCTGCACACCCAGGATGCCGCTCAGACCATCGACCGCGTCATCGACGTCTTCCCGCCCCACCAGCAAGGGCAGGTGCGGGCGCAGCTCGCTGCCACCCTGCAGGGCGTCGTCTGCCAGACCCTCGTCAAGAAGGTCGGCGGCGGAGGTCGCGCGGTTGCCACGGAGGTTCTCGTCACCACGCCGGCCGTCGCCAACCTCATCCGCGAGGGCAAGACCTACCAGATCCACTCCGTCATGCAGGCGGGTCGCGAGCTGGGCATGCACACCATGGACCAGCACCTGGCCGACCTGGTCAACGCCGGCCAGATCAGCCACCAGGCCGCCTATGAAAAGGCGCACGACCTCGAAGACCTCAAGCAGCTCATCCAGCGCCTCGGCGCGGACGGCGGCAAGCCGGTCTCGTCTGGTTCATCGGGTGCCGTCAACTTCGGCGACTCGTACTCGAAAGGTATCTAATGGCCGCTCCTCGCACATACGCCTACACAGCGCGTGACGCTGGGGGCAAGGTCGTCAAGGGTCGCATCGACGCGAGCTCCGAGGGAGCCGTCGTCAGCAAGCTGCGCACCATGGGCGTCTCGCCGATCAATGTCGAGGAAGCGGGCAACGGCACCGGCTTGCAGATGGAGCTGTCCATCGGCAACTTCGGCAAGAAGAGCGTCAAGCTCAAGGACCTCGCTGTCATGAGCCGCCAGATGGCGACCATGATCGGCGCAGGACTATCGCTCATTCGCACCCTGGCGATCCTCGCCGAGCAGACCGAGAACAAAGAGCTCGCCCGCGTGCTCAACATCATCCGGTCGGATGTCGAGAGCGGCTCGGCACTGTCCGAGGCGATGCTCAAGCACCCGACGGTGTTCCCGCCGCTGATGATCCACCTGATCCGCTCCGGTGAGACGGGCGGATTCCTCGACACCGCGCTCAACGGAGCGGCAGACAACCTCGAGGCCGACGTCAAGCTGCGCGACACTATCAAGTCGGCGATGACCTACCCGGTCATCGTGCTCATCATCGCGCTGCTCTCGGTGGTCGGCATGCTCATCTTCATCGTGCCGATCTTCGAGAAGATGTTCTCGGACATGGGCGGCGAGCTGCCCCTGCCGACCCAGATCCTGGTCGGCATGTCGAAGATCATGCCGTGGGCCGCGGCGATCCTCATTCCCGGCGGCATCATCTTCAGCATCTGGTGGCGCAACAACAAGCACACCGACGCGGTGCGCGGTTTCGTCGACCCCATCAAGCTCAAGCTGCCGGTCTTCGGAATGCTGTTCAAGAAGGTCGCCGTCGCCCGGTTCTCGCGCAACTTCTCGACCATGATGGGCGCCGGCGTGCCGATCCTGCAGTCGCTCGGAATCGTCGGCGAGACATCCGGCAGCTACGTCGTGGAGCAGGCACTGAAGAAGGTGCAGGAGTCGGTGCGACAGGGCAAGTCGGTCAGCGGCCCCCTCGCCCTCGAGCCGGTCTTCCCGAGCATGGTCGTGCAGATGATCGCCGTCGGCGAGGACTCCGGGTCGATGGAGGTCATGCTCAACAAGGTCGCCGAGTTCTATGAGGCCGAGGTCGACACGACCACCAAGGCGCTCACCTCTCTCATCGAGCCACTCATGATCGCCTTCATCGGCATCGTGATCGGTGGAATGATCGTGGCGCTCTACCTGCCGGTCTTCTCGATCTTCGATCAGATCAAATAACCCGCGCCCCAGTAATGGGGGCATGGAATTGCGGCCTCACCCCCTTTCGAGGGATTCCGGGATTGTCGCCCACCCACGAATATGGTGCTTGGGGGTCAGTACTTTTGGGGGCCACCTGTCCTAAATAACCACTGAATGACAGGAATCAATATGTTCATCAGCATCAACAAGGCGCTCGACGCCAGCAAGGCTCGCCGCGAGGACAACGAAAAGGGCTTCACCCTGATCGAGCTGCTCGTCGTCGTTCTCATCATCGGTATCCTCTCGGCTATCGCTATTCCGATCTTCCTCGGCCAGCAGAACCAGGCCAAGGAAGCCGCCACCAAGTCGGACCTCGCGAACCTCAAGGTCGCCGTCGTCTCGTCTGCTACCGCCAACAACGGCACCTACCCGACGACGACCGCTGGTCTCGCGTCCTACGGTTTCGTTCAGTCGAGCAACACGACCGCTGTCTCGATCATCGGCGCCAACTCGAACGGCATCTGCCTCTCGGCGACGTCGACCACCGGCACGGTCTTCTACATCACCAACTCCGCGGGTGTCAGCACCACGGCTTGCACCGCGCCCACTCCGTAACACGCACCACCTGACTGTGGGGCACTGCGCATGCGGTGCCCCACAGTTATCAATTCTCCGGGGAAGGATTACGTCGTATGCTGCGATCCTTCCTGCCCGCGCACATGCGGGCTGACGACCGGCGCGACCAGGGCATCAGCCTGGTCGAAGTCGTTGTCGCGATGATGCTGCTCGCGGTTCTCGCAGTGGCATTCCTTCCCGTTCTCATCCAGGGACTCCAGAGCGCGGCCGTCAATGCGACCCGCGCAACTGCCAACCAACTGGTCAACCTCCAAATGGAGACGGCCAGTTCGCAGGGCGCCGACTGCTCCCTCATCACCGACCTTCCCAACGCATCGGTCTCGAATGTCGTCGACAAACGCGGCGTCACGCTCGTCACGACTCGCACCGCGGGGACCTGCCCGGCCAGCTACCCGGGCACGGTGGCCTTCACCGTGAGAGTCGCCCGCCAGGACACCGGCGCCGTCCTGTCCACCGCGACCACCCTCATCTACGTGTCCCAGGCCTAGAACATGCGCAGACTACTCAAGCCCCTGCCCCGCGGTG
The DNA here is from genome assembly GCA_013297645.1 of Actinomycetota bacterium. Taxonomy (GTDB): domain Bacteria; phylum Actinomycetota; class Actinomycetes; order Actinomycetales; family Microbacteriaceae; genus Conyzicola. Next base: position 13,371 of record JAAFHU010000008.1, on the reverse strand, counting down.
ATCACGGATTCACCCTGGCCGAGCTCGCTGTCTACGGAATCCTCCTGGGCGTCGTGCTGACCACGGCCGCCGGCCTGCTCATCAGCGGAACGATCGCCGAGCGCACGGTGCGCACGGTCGTCGGTGCGTCGACCAACAGCCAGCTCGCCGCGGACTCCATCGAGACGGGCATCCGCAACTCGTCGGGGTACGCGCTGACCGCGCCGTCGACCGGAACCCAGGTGGTTCGCGCGCGCGTTGCCCAGGGCTCGACGAGTGTCGTCTGGAACTGCGCCGCCTGGTACTACACGCCCAACCTCTCGGGCGGTAGCATCTGGTACAAGGTCAGCTCGACGGCCATCGCAGATCCGACCACGGCCAACATCGGCACGTGGACTATGATCGCCGACAACGTGAAGCCCTTGAGCGGCACGACAGTTTTCAGCATCGGAGCCAACCAGCTCGCGTTCGCCTTCATGACGACGGCGGGCACTGATCCTCCGATTGGTATCAACAGCTCGGCGACCAGCCGCGCAAGTGTATGGGAGACGGCGCCATGTTTCTGAGGCTCAATCGCACTCGCCTCGCTCGCAATGACGAGGGCATGGCGCTCGTCGCCGTGGTCGGGCTCATGTCGGTCGGCATCCTTCTCACCAGCCTGATCCTCGGCTCCATCGTCAGCGGCATCGGCTTCACCTCCTCGACGCGCGCGGGCGTGCAGTCGCAGGCCGCTGCCGAGGCAGGCATCGCCGCGGCCACCGCTGGCCTCAAGGGCGGCACCTGCTCCGCGACCTCGGGAGTCTACGAGAGCGCGGCCAACGCGACCCCGAAGTACGTCGCGAGGATCTACAGCGCTGACAGCTCCGGCAACTGGACGCAGTCGTGCCCCATCAGCGGCACCACGAGCATCAAGATCGTCGCCGACGGAACCGCGGCAGCCCTCGCTGTGGCGAGCCAGAAGGGCAACGACAAGAGCAAGGTCGAGGCCCGATTCGAGAACTCCTCGGTGCCGTCGACGGTGCTCGAGCTCGGCCCGGCCGTCTACGCCTACTCGTCGCAGGGCTACTCGGGTTCGGGAACCCTCGTCGACCCCGACGGCTCGGGTGCCGCGGTCATGGTCAAGACCGGCAACGTTGTCTGCGACGGTGGAGCAGCGGCGGCAGCCGACCTCGTCGTCAACAACGGCGATCTGCAGATCAACAACGGCTGCGTCATCAACGGCGACGTCTGGGTGTCGGGCAAGGTGACCGTGTCGGGCGGCACAACAGTCGGCGGCAACATCGTGGCCTCGAATGTGCTCATCAGCAACGGCCCCAACATCGGCGGCAGCGTGTGGTCGACCGGCCCTCTCAGCATCAGCAACACGACCCTGAAGAACGGTTCGAGCGTTATTGCCAACGGTGTCACGACCCTCACCGGCGTTACGGTTCCGGGATCGGTGTACACGACGGGCAAGCTGACCATCGACGGATCCACTCCCATCGCCGGCAACGTGGTGGCCAACGAGGTGGCAGTGGTCAACAGCGGCGGCAAGGTGGCCGGCACCATCTGGTCGGCGACGAGCTTCAGCTCTACGTGGAGTGCGCTGCAGGGCAACATCTACGCGGCCAACATCACCATGGGCGGCGGCAACTTCAGCGGCACCGCCGTCGCCACGAACACCTTCACGCAGACCAACAACCAGAGCGTGTCGGGATCGGTCAAGGCCAAGATCATCTCGGGCTCGTCGTTGACGATCGGCGGCAGCGCGAGCGCCGTGACCTTCCCCAGCCCGATCACCGTGAACGGAACGAAGACCACGCTCTCGACCGCGCCCGTGGTGCCGGTCGCGCCGCCGGCCACTCCGGTCGCGACGCCCAGCCCCACCGTGCCGTCCTGGCCGGACTACACCTACAAGGCCTCGGACTGGGCCGGGTTCACCCTCGTCACCGTCGCGGCGCCGTGCGGCGTGGCTCAGTTCAACTCCGCCATCACCTCGCTCAACGGACAGAAGGGCGTGCTCGATGCCCGCTCCTGCGCGAGCCCCCTGACCATCGGCACCTGTGGTGGATGCGACGTCAACATCGTCAATGACACCGCGATCCTCGCCAAGGCCTTCAACTTCGGCGGCAGCCTCAAGTTCGCCGCGACCACGAACCAGAAGATGTGGTTTATCACCGAGGACGCCACGACCGGCCTCACTCCGACCTGTTCCGGTGCCGGAATCGGCAACTTCGTGCTCGGCGGCGGAATGTCGTTCTCGACGAAGCTCGAGGTGATGGTCTACACCCCGTGTGCGGCCAACATCGGCTCGGGCATCAAGTTCATCGGACAGGTCTTCGCGGGAACCACGACCATCTCGGGCGCTGCGCAGATCAGCTACAACGCCGTCGGCCTGCCGGGAGTCGACCTCTCTACGGGCAACACCACCACGACCACGACACCAGCGGCCTCGTGGTCCCTCAAGTCGACCCGCAACATCGGTGGCTAGCGCGATCGTTGTCGTTCTCGCGGCAGTACTTGGCCTAGTAGTCGGGTCGTTTCTCAACGTTGTTGTCTGGCGGGTGCCGCGGGGCGAGAGCCTCTCGCACCCGGCCAGCCACTGCCCGACTTGCGATCACCCGATCCGGCCGTGGGACAACATCCCCCTGCTGTCGTGGCTGATCCTGCGCGGCAAGTGCCGGGACTGCTCCGCGCCCATTGCCGTGCGCTACCCCCTCGTCGAACTGGGCGGCGGCGTCTTCTTCGCCGTGACCGCCTGGTGGGCCACGGCTTCTGGTGCCCTGGGCGGATGGGAGACGACCGCCTCAACGGTCGCGCTCCTGCTCGCGCTGGCGGCCTACCTCTACCTCGCGGCCATCTCGATCGCGCTGGCGCTCATCGATCTCGAGACACAGCGCCTGCCGAACGTCATCGTGCTGCCCGCGTATCTCGTCGTGGGCGTCCTGCTGACCGCGAGCGCACTCGTCGGGGGAGCCCCAGAGTCGCTGATTCCCGCCGCAATCGGCATGGCTGCCATGTACGTGTTCTACTTCGTGCTCGCCTTCGCCGGGGGCATGGGATTCGGTGACGTCAAGCTCGCCGGAGTGCTCGGCCTCGCCCTCGGGTTCCTCGGCTACGGAAACCTCGCAGTCGGGGTTTTCGCGGCCTTCGCCTTGGGCGGACTCTTCGCCATAGCGATGCTCATCGCGCGGCGCGGGGGGAGAAAAACCAGAATTCCCTTCGGGCCGTGGATGCTCGCAGGGGCATGGGTGGGTATCTTCATGGGAGACATACTTTTTTCGGGGTATCTCCGCCTGTTCGGGCTGGGATAGACGAAACCGGCAACGGCTTCGACAGGGGAAGATTGAAATGGCATCACGAATAGTTGGACTCGATCTGGGGCGCGACACTGTGCGCGCCGTGGAGATCGAGAATCCCGACAAGGCCCGCCCGGTCGCGGTTCGCTATGCCGAGATTCCCCTGCCGCCCGACTCCGTGCGCAGCGGAGAGGTGCGCGAGGTGAACACCGTCGCTGCTGCCATCAAGCGGCTCTGGTCGCAGGGTGGGTTCAAGACGCGCGACGTGGTCCTGGGGATGGGCAACCAGCGGGTGCTCGCGCGTGATCTCACCGTGCCCCGCATGAGCCTCAAGCAGATTCGCGAGTCGCTGCCCTTCCAGGTGCAGGAGATGCTACCGGTGCCGGTCGGCGAGGCGCTGCTCGACTTCTACCCGATCTCGGAGGGCGAGGGCGAGAGCGGCCCGGTCGTGCACGGACTGCTCGTTGCCGCCATCAAGGAGTCGGTGCTCGCCAACGTCAACGCAGTGCGGCAGGCGGGACTCAACCCCGTGCACGTCGACCTCATCCCCTTCGCCCTCACCCGGGCCCTGCTGCGCGGCCCCCTTGCCCGCGGCACGGTGGCAATCATCGACATCGGCGCCAGCACGACCAACATCGTCATCAGCACCGCCGGTGTTCCGCAGTTCGTGCGCATGATCCCGGCGGGGGGCGAGGATCTCACCCGCTCGCTCGTCAACAGCATGGAGCTGAGCCCGCAGGCGGCGGAGGGCTTCAAGCGCCAGCGCGGACTCGGACAGTTCGCCGGCGGCTCCGAGCAGGAGCGCCGGGCGGCCGAGGTCATCCGCGAGAGCGCAGGCGAGCTGCTCAGCAGCCTCAGAAACACCATCAACTACTTCGTGAACACGCGGCCCAACGACCCGATCCAAGGAATCGTGCTCAGCGGTGGCGGCGCGCGCCTCACCGGGCTGGTGCAGGCGCTGGGCGATCTGACCCGCATCCCGGTTGTGCTCGCCGACCCCTTCAGCTCGGTCGAGGCCTCGCGCAGCCTTCGCAAGATGGAGTCGAACGACGAGCTCACGATGTCCGTGGCGATCGGCCTCGCGATCGGAAGTGCAGCATGAGCCCCGCGGCCCGCAAGGGGGAGCGACTGCTCGTCGGTGGAGTTCCGCGCGCAGAGCTTCTGCCCCCGGAGCTCGAGCTCGAGAAGAAGGCGCGCAGTCAGCGCCGAGGCCTCGTCACCGTGTTCGTGCTCGTGGTGCTTCTCGTCGGTGTCGCCTATGGTGCCGTGACGATTACAGCCGCAGCCATGCAGCTGGCGCTCGATAGCGAGACGCAGCGCACCGAACAACTGCTCGCCGACCAGAACCAGTACATCGAGGTGCGCCAGCTCGCCGCACAGGTGGCGGCCTCAGAGACGGCCCGGCAGATCGGCACGTCGACCGAGATCGACTGGCTCAAGTTTGTCGTCCAGCTCTCCCAGCAATTCGTGACGGGCACCGACGGTGTCGGGTTCACCAAGCTGCAGGTCACCTCTGCGACGCCGATCGCGCCGTTCACCCCCAGCGCGGTGCCGCTCGAGCAGCCCCGGGTCGCCGAGGTAATCATCAGCGGCGTCAGCCCCACCTACGGCCCGCAGGCCGATGTGCTCAAGAACCTCGAGAAGATGCCCGGATTCGCTGATGCGTCCATCGACGAGATGAACTTCGAAGACGGCCTCTACAAGTTCACGATCAGGCTCCACCTCAATCAGGAGGTCTTTACCAACCGCTTCGCCAGTGAGGATGACCAGGGATGAACAACCGCGTGTGGATTCTCGGAACCGTCATCGCGTCCCTGGCCGTCATAGCCCTGGGCGTGACCATCGGAATCCTGCCCAAGATTGCCGAAACAACGACCAACACCCTCGCGCTGTCTAGCGCGCAGGCGCAGAACGCGGCCTACCAGGCCGAGCTCGAGGCGCTGAAGACCCAGTTCGAGAACATCGACGAGGTGCGCCAGAAGCTGGCCGACCTGCAGGAGAGCCTCCCGTCGAGCGGGGACTACCCCGGCTTCATCGCTCAGATCGCGCAGCTTGCCGAGAGCACCGGCGTGCAGGTGCTGGGCACCACTCAGACGGCTCCCATTGTCTACGGCGCGGCCGACGCTGCCGGGGCGGACACCGGCACCGCGGCGACCCCCATCAGCGGAGGCACTCTGCTGGCGATTCCCTACACGGTCACCGTCAACGCGACCGACCCGGTCTCGGTCTTCAGCTTCATGGACGGGCTCCGCCTCGGCGACCGGCTTCTCCTCATCACCAGCTACGAGTACGAAGCGTTCTCCATGAACGACGTGCCCGTGTACCAGGTGACGATCTCCCTGTACATCTACACGCTGGTGGACCCGGGGGCACTGCAGTCGCCCACCGATGGCAGCGTGCCCACCGATCCGGTCGAGGCAGAGCCGACCCCGTCGGCGACCCCGACCGACGGGGCGACCCCGACGCCGACCGATACCCCGGTGACCACCCCGTAGCTGCGAGCCTGCTGGGTGCGCTCTGAGCGCACGAAGGTAGGCTGGCAGGGAAATCCGGATGCCCGGCAGGGCGAAAAGGAGTGTCCCCATGGCTACAAAGAAGGCAACACCCGCCGAGGCGACCGAGGTCGTCGAGGCAGCACCCGCTGACGTCGTGGTCGACGAGGCCCCCGTGACCGAGGTGCCGGTGACCGAAGTGCCCGTCGCCCAGGTTCCCCCCGCGCAGCAGCCCGAGACGACCGTTCTCACCGAGACCACCCCGCCCGCCCACGAGGTCATCGTCGTCGACGCCCCCGTGCCCCCGCGCAAGAAGGGCAACCGGGGGCTCGGTGTCGCCCTCGCGCTGGCGGCAACGATCCTGTTCACCGCGCTGCTCGTCGCCGCCGGCTTCGTACTGTCGCTGGTCGCCGACTCGGGGCTCGACTTCCTCACCGACCCCCAGTTCTACTTCCCGTCGCTCTTCTTCTTCGTCGGGCTCGTCATCGTCGCGCTGGTGCTCAACCGCGCGGGCTGGTGGTCGCACATCATCGGCAGCGTCGTCGTCGCAGCCATCACCTGGTTCGGCAGTGCGAGCCTCGTGCTCATCGCCGCGGGCATGTTCTCCATGAACCAGGGCCAGGCGAACGACGTGTTCTTCGCGGCGCTGTTCAGCCCGATTCTGGTCATCGCCGCGCTGCTCGCCCGCGAGGTGTCGATCTGGACGGGCGCCATCCTCGCGCGCCGCGGGCGGGCACTCAAGCTGCGAAATGCCGAGGCGTACGCCGCCTACGAGCGCGAGCAGGCCGAGCTGATCCCCACCGCATAGACGAGATCATGACGAGGGCGCTGTGGGTGATGACAACGGTCGCCTACGGCGCCCTCGTCATCTGCGCGTGGGGTTTCACCAGCCTGGTGCGGGACGAGGATGTCATCGCCTACTCCGACGCCGGCCCGCTTCTCGGCCCCGCGATGGCGCTCGCGGCGACGCTGGCCGTCGGCGGGTGGATCTGGCGGGCCGGCCGCCTCGGCGGCGTGCTGCTGTCGGCGGTGGGGGCTGCCGCATCCTGCTGGTTTGCCCTCGTGCTGGTAGGGGCGGTCGGGTACACGCTCACGAGGGGATCGCTGGCCTGGCTTCTGCTCTTCGCCGGCGACTACGCGACGAGCCCCTTCACCCTCGTGCCCGCGGGCCTGGCCGGGGTACTCGCCGGCCTAGTCGCTGCTCTCGCAGAGCGAACACGTTTGCACGGCCCAATCTAGGGGACTAGTATTTTGCAGGTGTGCGCTTTGTCGTGCGCTCGTGTCATGCCCGGCGTCAGAACCGGGCCAACCGGGTAGCGATAGACAAACACTAGGGTGCATTCCTTCGGAATGACCCCCACGGCATACCTCCCATCGCAACCCAACGTCATATTTCCATGGCCGAGGGTTGGGGAGGTGCAGATGTCAAAACATCAAACCGCTGTCACCGTGCAGCGACTACAAGGAGTTATTTAGTGCCCACCATTCAGCAGCTGGTCCGCAAGGGTCGCAGCCCGAAGGTCGTCAAGACCAAGGCGCCTGCGCTCAAGTCGAACCCCCAGCAGCGCGGCGTTTGCACCCGCGTCTACACCACGACCCCGAAGAAGCCGAACTCGGCCCTTCGCAAGGTTGCCCGCGTCAAGCTCTCCAACGGCACCGAGGTCACCGCATACATTCCCGGCGAGGGCCACAACCTGCAGGAGCACTCGATGGTGCTCGTTCGCGGTGGCCGCGTGAAGGACCTCCCCGGCGTTCGCTACAAGATCGTTCGTGGCGCACTCGACACCCAGGCGGTCAAGAACCGCAAGCAAGCGCGCAGCCGCTACGGAGCGAAGATGGACAAGAAGTAATGCCACGTAAAGGACCAGCACCGAAGCGTCCCGTAGTTGCGGACCCGGTCTACGGAGCACCCATCGTCAGCCAGCTCGTCAACAAGATCCTGCTCGACGGCAAGAAGGGCCTCGCTGAGCGCATCGTCTACGGTGCACTCGAGGGCGTCTCTGCCAAGAACGGCCAGGATGCTGTCGTCACGCTCAAGAAGGCGCTCGACAACGTGCGCCCCACCCTCGAGGTCCGCAGCCGCCGCGTCGGTGGCTCGACCTACCAGGTCCCGGTCGAGGTCAAGCCTCACCGCGCCAACACCCTCGCGCTGCGCTGGCTCACCAGCTACGCGAAGGCCCGTCGCGAGAAGACCATGACCGAGCGCCTCACCAACGAGATCCTCGATGCATCGAACGGCCTCGGCGCCGCGGTGAAGCGTCGCGAGGACACGCACAAGATGGCCGAGAGCAACAAGGCATTCGCGCACTACCGCTGGTAGCTAGCGCCTAGCGGATCGGGCCCCGTCGAGATCTCGACGGGCCCGGTCCGCACCAAATCACTTTCCCAGAGTAAGGAACAGCCCGTGGCACAAGACGTGCTCACCGACCTGAACAAGGTCCGCAACATCGGCATCATGGCCCACATCGACGCCGGCAAGACCACCACGACCGAGCGCATCCTGTTCTACACGGGTATCACTCACAAGATCGGTGAAGTCCACGATGGCGCAGCCACCATGGACTGGATGGCGCAGGAGCAGGAGCGTGGCATCACGATCACCTCTGCCGCCACCACCTGCTTCTGGGACAAGCACCAGATCAACATCATCGACACCCCGGGCCACGTCGACTTCACCGTCGAGGTAGAGCGCTCGCTGCGCGTGCTCGACGGTGCCGTCGCGGTGTTCGACGGCAAGGAGGGCGTCGAGCCCCAGTCCGAGACCGTCTGGCGCCAGGCCGACAAGTACGACGTTCCCCGCATCTGCTTCGTCAACAAGATGGACAAGCTCGGCGCGGACTTCTACTTCACCGTCGACACGATCGTGAAGCGCCTCGGCGCCCGCCCGCTCGTCATCCAGATCCCGATCGGGTTCGAGAACAGCTTCGAGGGTGTCGTCGACATCGTCGAGATGCGCGCGCTCACCTGGCGCGGAGACTCCAAGGGTGACGTCGAGATGGGTGCCAAGTACGCCATCGAGGAGATCCCCGCGGACCTCGTCGAGAAGGCCAACGAGTACCGTGCGACCCTCCTCGAGGTTGTCGCCGAGACCGACGACGAGCTGCTCGAGCGCTTCCTCAACGGCGACACCGACTTCACCGTCGCCGAGATCAAGAAGGCGATCCGCAAGCTCACCGTCAACAGCGAGATCTACCCCGTGCTCTGCGGCTCTGCGTTCAAGAACCGCGGCGTGCAGCCGATGCTCGATGCTGTCGTCGACTACCTGCCGAGCCCGCTCGACGTGCCGGCAACCGAGGGACACGACGTTCGCGACGAGTCCAAGATCGTGGAGCGCCACCCCGACGCCAAGGAGCCCTTCGCGGCCCTGGCGTTCAAGGTCGCGGTGCACCCCTTCTTCGGTCGCCTCACCTACGTTCGCGTCTACTCCGGCCAGGCCGACTCGGGCGCGCAGCTGATCAACTCGACCAAGGGCAAGAAGGAGCGCATCGGAAAGATCTTCCAGATGCACGCCAACAAGGAGAACCCGGTCGACAGCGTCACCGCTGGCCACATCTACGCGGTCATCGGCCTCAAGGACACCACCACCGGTGACACGCTCTGCGACCCGAACAACCAGGTCGTGCTCGAGTCGATGACGTTCCCGGAGCCCGTGATCGAGGTCGCGATCGAGCCGAAGACGAAGGCCGACCAGGAGAAGCTGGGTGTCGCCATCCAGAAGCTCGCTGAAGAGGACCCGACCTTCCGCACCGAGCAGAACCAGGACACCGGCCAGACGGTCATCAAGGGAATGGGCGAGCTTCACCTCGACATCCTCGTTGACCGCATGAAGCGCGAGTTCAACGTCGAGGCCAACGTGGGCAAGCCCCAGGTCGCCTACCGCGAGACGATTCGCCGCATTGTCGACAAGCACGACTACACGCACAAGAAGCAGACCGGTGGATCCGGCCAGTTCGCGAAGGTGCAGATCTCGCTGGAGCCCCTCGAGGTCACTCCGGACACGATCTACGAATTCGAGAACAAGGTCACCGGCGGTCGCATCCCGCGTGAGTACATCGGATCGATCGACGCCGGTTTCCAGGCGTCGATGGCAGTGGGCGTTCTCGCCGGCTATCCGATGGTCGGCGTGAAGGGCATCATCCTCGATGGTGCCGCTCACGATGTGGACTCGTCAGAAATGGCGTTCAAGATCGCCGGCTCGATGGCATTCAAGGAAGCAGCCCGCAAGGCTGACCCCGTGCTGCTCGAGCCGCTGATGGCCGTCGAGGTTCGTACGCCCGAGGAGTACATGGGCGACGTCATCGGTGACCTCAACTCCCGCCGTGGACAGATTCAGTCCATGGAGGACGCGACCGGCGTCAAGGTCGTCACGGCCAAGGTGCCACTGTCGGAGATGTTCGGGTATGTTGGCGACTTGAGGTCCAAGACCTCTGGACGTGCTGTGTACTCGATGTCGTTCGACAGCTACTCCGAGGTACCGCGCGCGGTCGCCGACGAAATCATCCAGAAGAATAAAGGCGAGTAGCACCCCGCTATAGACCACTCTGCGAAGGCGAACCTCGCCCGAGTAACATAAACACACACCAACGCGCGAAGCATCCGAGATTCTCGGATGCCCAGCACCGAGTCCTGAGGAGGACCCACTGTGGCTAAGGCCAAGTTCGAGCGGAGCAAGCCGCACGTAAACATCGGAACTATCGGTCACGTCGACCACGGAAAGACGACGCTCACCGCGGCGATCTCCAAGGTCCTGGCTGACACCTTCCCGTCTGCTACCAACGTTCAGCGCGACTTCGCGTCGATCGACTCGGCGCCCGAAGAGCGCCAGCGTGGTATCACGATCAACATCTCGCACGTTGAGTACGAGACCGCGAAGCGCCACTACGCGCACGTTGACGCCCCTGGTCACGCCGACTACATCAAGAACATGATCACCGGTGCTGCTCAGATGGACGGTGCAATCCTCGTGGTTGCAGCGACCGACGGCCCGATGGCCCAGACCCGTGAGCACGTTCTGCTCGCCAAGCAGGTCGGCGTGCCGTACCTGCTCGTCGCGCTGAACAAGTCCGACATGGTCGACGACGAGGAGATCCTGGAGCTCGTTGAGCTCGAGGTTCGCGAGCTGCTGTCGAGCCAGGGCTTCGACGGCGACAACGCTCCCGTCGTTCGCGTCTCGGGCCTCAAGGCTCTCGAGGGCGATGCAGAGTGGACCAAGTCCATCCTCGAGCTCATGGACGCGGTTGACGCGTCTGTGCCGGACCCCATCCGCGACAAGGACAAGCCGTTCCTCATGCCGATCGAGGACGTCTTCACGATCACCGGTCGTGGAACCGTCGTCACCGGTCGCGCCGAGCGTGGCACCCTTGCCATCAACTCGGACGTCGAGATCGTTGGAATCCGCCCGACCCAGAAGACCACGGTCACTGGTATCGAGATGTTCCACAAGCAGCTCGACGAGGCCTGGGCCGGCGAGAACTGTGGTCTGCTGCTCCGCGGCACCAAGCGCGAGGATGTCGAGCGCGGCCAGGTTGTCGTCAAGCCGGGTTCGGTCACGCCGCACACGAACTTCGAGGGCACCGCGTACATCCTCTCCAAGGATGAGGGTGGGCGTCACAACCCGTTCTACGCGAACTACCGTCCGCAGTTCTACTTCCGTACCACCGACGTCACCGGCGTCATCACGCTGCCCGAGGGCACCGAGATGGTCATGCCCGGCGACACCACCGACATGACCGTTGAGCTGATCCAGCCCATCGCCATGGAGGAGGGCCTCTCGTTCGCCATCCGTGAGGGTGGACGCACGGTTGGTGCCGGTACGGTCACGAAGATCGTCAAGTAGTAGCACCTAGCTCTACGCACAGCGGGGTCGCAGCGAAAGCTGCGGCCCCGCTGTCGTTTTGCCGGAGACAGACCGGACAGTACCCCCCACACGAGGCCCTATCTCCCGCGCAATATTCACGTCATACTTGAGCGTTTTATCAATCCATATTGGGGTCGTCAGTGAAGCGTTTGAGTTCCGTCGTCGCAGCCACACTGGCTTCCATCGCTCTGGTTCTGGGCGCCGTCAGCGCCCCGGCCTTCGCCGAGGATCCAGCACCGACTCCCACCGTCACCGGGGAGCCCACCGCGGCCCCGACCGCAACGCCGGACCCGACCGAGACTCCCACCGCGACGCCGGTCGAGAGCTCGACGCCGACTCCCACCCCGACGCCCACCGGCGCATCACGTGGCGCGCCGCCGGCTATCACGGCCGGACTGCAGGACATCACCGGAACAATCGTCGAGCTCAGCGACACTGTCGCCGCTGGGTCGGTGAAGGTGTTCGCCGTGCAGGGCGAGGGCTACCTGGCTATCGACTTCTCGGCAGTGACCCTGCCCGCGGATCCGTCCGCGACCATCACCGTCCGGGTCGCCGTGCCTGACGGTACCGTGGCGGATGCCAACGGCGTGGTGACCTTCGATGCGCTGGCCGCTGCCACGTCCCCGTTGGTCGCCACCCAGATCGGATCCCCGAGTGCGTTCGCCCGGGGCTATGACGCGATGGTCAACCAGACCCCCGCGGTGACGTCGACGCACCAGGTGTACGCCGTGGCCGTGACGCCAGCCAATGTGTGCGGCAGCTCGTGTGCCGTAACGTCAGGCCAGTCGGCCGCCAACATCCAGGCGGATGTGGCCGCGTCGAACACCTACTGGCTGTCGCAGTCCGACGGCAAGGTCGGCTTTGAGCTCGCCGGCACGACCGCCTGGTACAAGAGCGCCTACAGCTGTGACGCCAACACGCCGACCAACTTCGTCAACCTGGTGAACGAGGCACGCCTCAAGGCGGCCGCCCAGATCGGATACGTGCGAGCGGCCAACACGCACCTTGTGCTGATCTTCCCGTCGGGATCCAACTGCGGACCGGCAATCGGGCTCGGAACGGTCGGCTACAGCGTCAACGAGGGCGGATCGCTCTGGGCGGTCGGATCCGGACTGTCGGGCGCGACGCCGACCGAGTTCCACACGCTCGCGCACGAGCTCGGGCACAACCTGTCGCTCGGCCACGCAAGCTGGCTCGACTGCTCGAGCGCGACGCCGGCGCCCGGCGTCTACGGAACCACCGGGTGCACGGTCAACCCCTATGGGGACGCGGCCGACGTCATGGGACAGGGCTACTACCTCTTCGCGCAGGGATCGCTGTCGAGCCCGCACGCCATCCGCGCCGGTCTCTGGGACTCGAGCTCGTACGCCGTCGCTCCCCTCGCGTCGTCGAACTACGTGCTCAAGCCCCTCAGCGGGGCCACGGGGCTGCGCTCGGTCGTGGTGGAGGGCACCAACGGCATCAACTACTTCGTCGAGTACCGCGACAACGCCGGCATCGACGCCCCCTATTCGACCCTGGGCTGCCCGTTCTACACGGGCTTGTGCACCGCGACCACGCCCGGCGTGCGCATTCTGCAGCTCGAGCAGCAGACGTACAACGACGGCTACGGCACCTACACGTTCAAGGGCTTCCCCGGCGATGAGTCCTACCTCATCGGCCGCACTGTTTCCGGTGTCAAGAAGGCCAACTTCGTGGCGGGTCAGAGCATCACTATCGGCGGTGTGACGATCTCGGTAACGAGCATCACCGGAAGCGGCGCGAG
>JAAFHU010000079.1 GCA_013297645.1 Actinomycetota bacterium | reverse complement strand
ACCTTCCTCGTCGGAGAGGTCGCACCGGAGGTCGCCGCGCTCGTCGACGGCACGCGAGAGGCACTGGCCCGCGGGATGAAGGCCGTGGCGCCGGGGCGCCAGGTGAACGTCGTCGGCCGCGCCATCCAGTCGTATGCGACGCGGGTGGGCTTCGACACGGTGCGCGACTTCACCGGCCACGGGGTCGGCGAGGCCTTCCACTCGGGGCTGATCATTCCGCACTACGACTCCGCGCCGAAGTTCGACGACGAGATCGTCGAGGGCATGGTCTTCACGATCGAGCCGATGCTCACCCTCGGCTCGCAGGACTGGGAGATGTGGGGCGACGACTGGACCGTCACCACCCGCGACAAGAGCTGGTCGGCGCAGTTCGAGCACACGATGGTCGTGCGCGAGCGGGGCGTCGAGGTGCTGACGCTCCCCTAGTAGAGCTTGTTCAGCGGCCCGAGCAGGCGCGCTGAGCCCTTCTGCACGGCGTCGGGGTACTTCGTGGTGAGGGGCGACAGCAGGGCCCACACCACGACGCCCACGACGACCGAGATCGCGAAGAGGATGAATCCCGCCGGCCCACTGTCTCGGGTGCCGATGGTGATGTGGTTGAGGTTCTCGAATGCGCCGGTCACCAGCACGAGCGACACGTGGGCGATAGTGAAGACGATGAAGTAGCCGAGCGTCAACAGGTGCACCGAGCGGACGACCTCGATGTTGGCGAAGCGCGAGGCGGCGGTGCGCTTCGCGATCCGCGGTGAGTGCATGACTCCGGTGATGACCGCCAGCGGGGCGGCGACGAAGACCGTGATGAAGTAGGTCAGCATCTGCAGGCCGTTGTAGGCCACCCACGAGTCCTGAGTGGGGAAGTTCAGGGAGCCGTACTGGATCGCCGCGCTGAGAGCGTTCGGGAAGACGTCCCAGCTGAGCGGCACCAGGCGCATCCACTGCCCGGTAGAGAAGATGAGGATGTAGAACAGCACGCCGTTCGCGACCCACAGCAGCGTGATGCCGAGGTGCCACGCGCGCGCAAGGCCCTGCGTGCGCTTCGGCCCGGGGAGGCCGACCAGCGGGTGCAGGGCAACGGCATCGTCGCGCACCGGCCATCCTCCCTCGGCGGGCATGGCGCGCTGGATGCGCAGCCAGTCCCGCCCCGGTGTAGCGGGCGCGCGCCAGTAGACGCGCGGACGGCCGGCCAGAATCTGGATGCCCGCGCGCGCGATCGGCACGAGGAAGATGGCATTGAGCGCATGCTGCCACCGCAGCCACCACGGGAAGCCCTCTGGCGCGTCGTTGGGCACACTGCCCGGATACTGCTGGATGAATCCCTCCACCGAGGGCACGGTGCGCAGCCAGATGCAGGCCCCGATCACGGCGGCGAAGAGCACCGCGACCGCGGGCAGCATCCAGATCAGGTTGAGCCAGCGACGGCCGACGCGCAGCCGCGGGAGCACCGCAGATGCGCTGGGGGTGTCACCGGCAGAGCTCACTGTCAAATTCTACCGACGCTGCGCGAGCCTCCGAAGTCACGCACCGTTGCGCCTGCCGCGTCACGGTTTCGTGAAGCCGTACGGAATGATGGAGGCATGACAGTGGCGTTGGGGATCGACATCGGTGGCACCGGAATCAAGGGCGCGCTCGTCGACGTCGAGACCGGAGAGCTCGTCAGCGAGAGGATCAAGCTCGACACTCCTGGCGGAGGCCTGCCCGAGGCGATCGCCGCCACCGTCGTCGAACTGATCACCGCACTGGGCAGCGCTGCCGACGGCGTGCCGGTGGGAATCTGCTTCCCCGCTGTGGTGCGCCACGGCACCACGATGTCGGCGGCCAACGTCTCCGACAAGTGGATCGGGCTCGAGGCCGAGGCCTTCTTCGAGAAGAAACTCGGCCGCGACATCGTGTTCGTCAACGACGCGGATGCCGCCGGCGTCGCCGAGGCGCGCTACGGCGCGGCCAAGGGCCGTGACGGCCTGGTCATCCTCACCACGCTGGGTACCGGCATCGGCACGGCCCTCATCTACAACGGCGTGCTCGTTCCCAACTCGGAGCTCGGCCACCTCGAGATGAACGGCAAGGACGCAGAGAAGCAGGCCTCCTTCGCCGCCAAAGAGAAGAAGAACCTCACCTGGGCGAAGTGGGCCACGCGCCTGCAGCAGTACTACTCGATCATCGAGGTGCTCTTCTCCCCCGACCTCATCATCGTGGGCGGCGGCGTATCGAAGAGCCACGAGGAGTTCCTGCCCCTGCTGAAGCTGCAGGCGCCGATCATTCCCGCCCTACTGCGCAACAACGCCGGCATCGTCGGCGCTGCCGCTCTCGCGGTGCAGCCGAAAGTGACCCACCTCACCGAGACGATCAGCTGACGTAAGGATTCGCTCTCGCGGCGTTAGGGATCCGTTAGGAGCCGTGTAAACGGCCGAGCGCGGGTGTTGCCTCTCTCTGTGCGTGTCATTCGACCGCAGGGAATTCGCTGGAGGCACCCGTGCTCGATCTTGTCTATGTCGTCGCGATCCTAGGGCTCGTCGCCCTGGTCGCCCTCGTCGGGTGGGGAGTCGCGAAGCTGTGATCGCCGTGGAAATCATCGCGGCGCTCCTCGCCGTCCTGGCCGTCGGCTACCTCGTGGTCGCCCTGGTGAAACCGGAGCGATTCTGATGACCGTTCTGTTCTTCGTGCTGCAGCTGGTGACGATCGCGGTCGTCATCGGGCTGCTCTACCGTCCGCTCGGCGACTATCTCGCGTACGCCTTCACGACCTCCAAGAACCTCCGTGTGGAGCGCGGGTTCTACCGACTGATCGGCGTCACGCCAGAGTCGGAGCAGAACTGGTCGGCCTACCTGCGCGGGGTTCTCGCGTTCTCGGCCGTGGGCATCCTGCTGCTTTACGCCCTCCAGCGGTTGCAGCAGCTCCTTCCGTTCGCGCTCGGGTTCCCCGCGGCGAGCGAGCACCTCTCGTTCAACACCGCTATCTCGTTCGTCACCAACACCAACTGGCAGTCGTACTCGCCCGACCTGACCTTCGGATACGGCGTGCAGCTGGTGGGCCTGACCGTGCAGAACTTCGTCTCTGCGGCGGTCGGACTCGCCGTGGCGGTCGCGTTGATTCGCGGCTTCTCATACCGTCGCAGCGGCACGATCGGCAACTTCTGGGTCGACCTCACCCGGGGTGTGACCCGCGTGCTGCTGCCGCTGTCGGTGTTGACCGCCCTCGTACTCGTTGCGACGGGAGTGATCCAGAACTTCGCGGGCTTCACCGACGTCACGACGATCACCGGCGGCACGGCGACGATCCCCGGCGGTCCGGTGGCCAGCCAGGAGGCGATCAAGCTGCTCGGCACCAACGGTGGCGGCTTCTTCAACGTCAACTCGGCGCACCCCTTCGAGAACCCGAACCCCGTCTCGAGCATGCTCGAGATCATCCTCATGCTGGCGATCCCCTTCGCCCTGCCGCGAACCTTCGGCCGCATGGTCGGTGACCACCGCCAGGGCTACGCAATTGCCGCGGTGATGGGCGTGCTCTACATCGCCTCCGCCTCACTCATGACATGGGCGGAGCTCTCGAGCGGCACCATGGAGGGCAAGGAGCAACGCTTCGGCATCATCGGGTCGACCCTGTTCGGCACGACGAGCACGATCACATCGACCGGCGCGGTGAACTCGATGCACGACAGTTTCAGCCCCCTCGCGGGCGGCATGGCGATGGTCAACATGATGCTCGGCGAGGTCGCCCCCGGCGGCGTCGGTTCCGGCCTCTACGGCATGTTGGTCGTGGCCATCATCGCGGTCTTCATCGCCGGCCTCATGGTCGGCCGCACTCCGGAGTACCTCGGCAAGAAGATCGGGGCTCGCGAGATCAAGCTCGCGAGCCTGTACATCCTCACGACCCCGACCCTCGTGCTGCTCGGAACCGCGCTCAGCTTTGCGATCCCGGCAGTCCGAGCCGATGTCGAGGGCACGTCGATCTGGAACCCCGGCCTGCACGGCTTCGGCGAAGTGCTCTACGCCTTCACGAGCGCCGCGAACAACAATGGCTCGGCCTTCGCCGGGCTCACCGCCAACACCCCGTGGTTCAACACCGCGCTGGGGGTGGCGATGATGCTCGGCCGCTTCCTGCCGATCGTCTTCGTGCTGGCTCTCGCGGGATCCCTCGCCGCCCAGGACAGGGTGCCGGTTACCACCGGAACCCTGCCCACCCACCGACCGCAGTTCGTCGGCCTCCTTCTCGGAGTCGTCGTCATCGTGTCGGCCCTCACCTACTTCCCCGTGCTGGCGCTAGGACCGCTGGCGGAAGGACTGCAGTAATGAACACCTTCGCCTCAGCGCTCCCCGGAGCGTTCCGCAAACTCGACCCCCGCCTCATGTGGCGCAATCCGGTCATGTTCCTCGTCGAGATCGGCGCGGTGCTCACCACCGCGATCGCCATCGCCGAACCCTTCACCGGCCGCGCCCCCTCGGGCGGCGCGGAGCTCGCCCCGAGCTTTACCGTGGGAATCGCCGTCTGGCTCTGGATCACCGTGCTCTTCGCCAATCTGGCGGAGTCGGTGGCCGAGGGCCGCGGCAAGGCGCAGGCGGCATCCCTGCGGCAGACCCGCACGTCGACCGCCGCGCACCTCGTCGACGGACGCGAGCTGTCGTCGGCCGACCTCACCCTCGGCGACGAGGTCGTGGTGGTCGCCGGCGAGGTGATCCCGGGCGACGGCGACATCATCGAGGGCATCGCCTCGGTGGACGAGTCCGCCATCACCGGCGAGTCGGCCCCCGTCGTGCGCGAGTTCGGCGGCGACCGCAGCGCGGTCACCGGCGGAACGCGCGTGCTCAGCGACCGCATCGTCGTGCGCATCACCAGCAAGCCGGGCGAGACCTTCGTCGACCGCATGATCGCGCTCGTTGAGGGTGCCTCGCGGCAGAAGACCCCCAACGAGATCGCGCTCAACATCCTGCTCGCCAGCCTGTCGATCGTCTTCGTCATCGTGGTGCTCGCGCTCAACCCGCTCTCGAGCTACGCCGGCCAGCCGGCCAGCGTGCCGGTGCTGGTCGCGCTGCTCGTCTGCCTCATCCCCACGACCATCGGCGCGCTGCTCAGTGCGATCGGCATCGCGGGAATGGACAGGCTGGTGCAGCACAACGTGCTCGCGATGTCGGGCCGCGCGGTCGAGGCCGCCGGCGACGTCACCACCCTGCTGCTCGACAAGACCGGGACGATCACCTACGGCAACCGCCGCGCGGTGGAGTTCGTGCCGGTGGGCGGCGCCTCCGAGACGGAGCTCGTGGATGCCGCGCGCCTCTCGTCGCTGGGCGACCCGACACCGGAGGGCTCGTCGATCGTCGAACTCGCCGGTGGGTCGGCCGCGATGACAGCGAACAGCACGGTCATCCCGTTCACCGCGCAGACCCGCATGAGCGGGCTCGACCTCGCCGATGGCAGCCAGGTGCGCAAGGGCGCATCGTCCATGGTGATCGCGTGGGCGGGATCCGCGCCTGACGACCTCGAGCCGGTCATCACCCGCATCTCGGAGTCGGGCGGCACGCCGCTGGTCGTCGCGCGCGACAAGCAGATTCTCGGGGTCGTGCACCTCAAGGACATCGTCAAGGAAGGCCTCAAAGAGCGCTTCGCCGACCTGCGGGCCATGGGCATCCGCACCGTCATGATCACCGGCGACAACCCGCTGACCGCGAAGGCGATTGCCGCCGAGGCGGGGGTCGACGACTTCCTCGCCGAGGCGACGCCGGAAGACAAGATCGCCTACATCCGCACGGAGCAGGAGGGCGGCAACCTCGTCGCCATGACCGGTGACGGCACCAACGACGCACCGGCCCTCGCCCAGGCAGACGTCGGTGTCGCGATGAACACCGGCACGAGCGCGGCGAAAGAGGCCGGCAACATGGTCGACCTCGACAGCGACCCGACCAAGCTCATCGACATCGTGCGCATCGGCAAGCAGCTGCTCATCACCCGCGGCTCGCTGACGACCTTCTCGATTGCCAACGACGTGGCGAAGTACTTCGCGATCATCCCCGCGATGTTCGCCGGTGTCTTCCCGGGGCTGGCGGTGCTCAACATCATGGGCCTGCACTCCTCCGCCTCGGCGATCCTGTCGGCGATCGTCTTCAACGCACTCGTGATCGTCTTCCTCATCCCGCTCGCCCTGCGCGGCGTGAAGTACCGGGCGGTGAGCGCGAGCAGCCTGCTCGGACGCAACCTCCTCATCTACGGACTTGGCGGCATCATCGCCCCGTTCATCGGCATCAAGCTCATCGACCTCGTCGTGAGCATCATCCCCGGCTTCTAAGGAGCACTGTCACCATGGCACACACACGCGGAGCATTCCGCCAGACCTGGACGGCCGTTCGCGCGGTACTGGTCTTCACCATCGCCCTCGGGGTGCTCTACCCCGCGCTCATCACGCTCGCCGCGCAGGCTATGCCGGCTCAGTCCAGCGGCTCGCTGGTTCGGGTCGACGGCGAGGTCGTCGGGTCGTCCCTCATCGGTCAGTCGTTCACCGACGACGAGGGCAACGCCCTGCCCGAGTGGTTCCAGTCACGGCCCTCGGCCGCCGGTGCCGGCTACGACGGCGCTGCGTCGAGCGGCTCGAACTACGGTCCGACCAGCGCCGACCTCCTCGCCGCGATCGCCGACCACACGGCGGCAGTAGCGGCGCTCGAGGGGGTGTCCGAGGACGAGATCCCGGCGGATGCCTACACTGCCTCCGCGTCGGGACTCGACCCGCACATCAGCGAGGCCTATGCGCTGCTCCAGGTCGACCGCGTCGCCGAGGCGCGCGGCCTCGACGCGACCGCCGTGCGCGAGCTGGTCGAGTCTAAAGTTGAAGGGCGCGACCTCGGCTACCTTGGGGAACCGCGCGTCAACGTGCTCGAGCTGAACATCGCTCTCGCAGAAATGGACAAGTAAGCGCATGGCACGGGGACGGCTCCGGGTGATGCTCGGCGCCGCCCCCGGCGTCGGCAAGACTTTCGCCATGCTCGAGGAGGGCCGCCGCCTGCGCGACGCCGGACGGGATGTCGTGGTCGCCGTCGTCGAGACCCATGGCCGCACGGCCACCGCCGCGCTCGTCGACGGGTTCGAAGTAGTGCCGCGACGCTCGGTCAGCCACAAGGGCATCCAGCTCGACGAGATGGACCTCGACGCGGTGCTCGCGCGCAAGCCCGACCTCGCCCTCGTCGACGAGCTCGCCCACACCAACGCCCCAGGATCGGCGAACGAGAAGCGCTGGCACGACGTCGAGGCGCTGCTCGACGCCGGAATCGACGTCATGTCGACGGTCAACATCCAGCACATCGAGTCGCTCAACGACGTCGTGCAGCAGATCACGGGCGTGCCCCAGCGGGAGACCATCCCGGATGCCGTGCTGCGACAGGCCGACAACGTCGAGCTCGTCGACCTTGCCCCGCAATCACTGCGCGACCGGCTCTCGGAGGGCGTCGTCTACCCCGCCGCCCGGGTGGACGCAGCGCTCTCGAACTACTTCCGCCTCGGCAACCTCACCGCGCTGAGAGAGCTCGCCCTGCTGTGGCTCGCCGACGAGGTCGATAGCGCCCTGCAGACCTACCGCGCTGAGAAGGGCATCGCGAACAAGTGGGAGGCTCGCGAGCGCGTCGTCGTGGCGCTGACCGGAGGACCCGAGGGTGAGACGCTGCTGCGCCGCGGCGCCCGGATCGCGGCGCGGTCGAGCGGCGGCCAGCTATTCGCCGTGCACGTCACGGCGACGGATGGACTCGCGGGCGCCGACCCCTCGGTACTCGAGACGCAGCGCACGCTGGCCACCACGCTCGGCGGCACGTACCACCAGGTGGTCGGCGAGCAGATTCCGCGCGCTCTCGTGGAATTCGCCCGCTCGGTGAACGCGACGCAGCTCGTTATCGGGGTGTCGCGGCGCGGCTGGCTCGCCTCGCTGCTCACTGGACCCGGGATCGGCGCCACCACCATCCGCGAGGCAGGCGACATCGATGTGCACATCGTCGCGCACGCCGCTGCCGGCGGCCGTTCGCTGCCCCGAATCGGCGGTGCGCTCACTTTGCGCCGCCGTCTCATCGGCTTTGCCCTCACGGCCCTCGGCCTGCCCGCGCTCACGGCGCTGCTCAGCAGCTTTCGCAGTGACGAGTCGATCACCAGCGATGTGCTCGCCTTCCAGCTTTTCGTCGTCATCGTTGCTCTCGTGGGCGGTATCTGGCCCGCGCTCGTAGCCGCGGTTGCCGCCGGGCTGCTGCTGGACTATTTCTTCGTCGACCCGCTCTATACCGTCACCATCGCCGAGCCGCTGCACCTGCTCGCCCTCATCATCTTCGTGCTCGTCGCCGTGCTCGTCAGCATCGTCGTCGACCAGGCGGCGCGGCGGTCCCGCGCGGCCGCGCGGTCCGGGGCGGAGGCCGAGACGCTGGCCGCCGTCGCGGGATCCGTGCTGCGCGGGCAGGACGCCATCGATGCGCTCGTCACGCAGTTGCGCGAGGCTTTCGGTATGACGAGTGTGCTGCTGTTGGAGAAGGGGAACATCATCTACTCCTCCATCGACGCCGAGCGGGCCAGCGACAATGACGTCGAGACCACGTTCAGCCTGGGCAGCGAGGCGTCACTCGACCTGCGGGGCCCGCACCTGCCGGCCGCCGACCGGCGGGTGCTCTCCGCCTTCCTGTCCCAGCTGGAGTCTGCGTTGCAGCAGCGCGCGCTCGCCACGGAGGCCGCGGGAATGCGCCCCCTCGCCGAAGCCGACCGCATGCGCACGGCCCTGCTCGCCGCTGTCGGGCACGACCTGCGGCGTCCGCTCGCGGCGGCCACCGCCGCGGTCACCTCGCTGCGCTCCACCGAGGTGAAACTGACGGATGCCGACAGCGCGGCCCTGCTCGAGACCGCCGACGACGCACTCGGCTCACTCGCCGACCTCGTCACCAAGCTGCTGGATGTGAGCCGCATCCAGGCCGGGGTGCTCGGAGTCTCCCTCGCGCCGGTGGCGCTCGACGAGGTGGTCGTCGCCGCGCTCGACGAACTGCAGCTCTCGCCCGGCGATGTGCGGCTCGAGCTCGGCGAGCTGCGTCCGGCGATGGCGGACGCGGTGCTGCTGCAGCGCGTGGTGGTCAACCTGCTGGCCAACGCCATCCGTTTCTCGCCGGCTGGCCAGCCGCCGGTGATCGCGACGAGCGAGTTCGGCGGGTCGCTCGAGTTGCGGGTCATCGACGCCGGCCCGGGCATCCCGCCCGACCGCCGCGACGAGGTCTTCGTGCCCTTCCAACGGCTCGGGGATGTCGACAACAGCACCGGCGTCGGCCTCGGCCTCGCCCTCAGCAAGGGCTTCACCGAGGCCATGGGCGGCATGCTCGAGGTGGAGGACACGCCCGGTGGCGGTCTGACCATGGTCGTGTCGCTGCCGGTAGATCCTGGCGAGGGCGACTCATGAGAATCCTCATCGCCGACGACGACCCGCAGATCCTGCGCGCCCTGCGCATCACGCTCACCGCGCGCGGCTATGAGGTCGACACCGCCAGTGACGGCACCGAGGCGCTGCGGCTCGCGGTCGACAAGCACCCCGACCTCATCGTCATCGACCTCGGCATGCCCGGCCTCACCGGAATCGAGGTGATCGAGGCCGTGCGCGGATGGTCACAGCTGCCGATCCTCGTGGTGAGCGGACGCAGCGACTCCCTCGACAAAGTGGACGCCCTCGACGCGGGTGCCGACGACTATGTCACCAAGCCCTTTGCCGCGGACGAGCTGCTCGCCCGCATCCGCGCGCTCTCCCGGCGCGTGCCGGGCGCGACCGATGAGCCAGTCGTCAGCTTCGGGGACGTGGTGGTCGACCTCAGCGCCCGCACCGTCACCCGCGCCGGCAGCCCGGTGCGGCTCACGCCGACCGAGTGGCGCCTTCTCGAGGTGCTCGTGCGCAATCCCGACCGCCTCGTCACCCGCGAGACACTGCTGACCGAGGTGTGGGGGCCGCAGTACACGACCGATACCGGCTACCTGCGCCTCTACGTCGGGCAGCTGCGCAAGAAGCTCGAGACGGTGTCGAGCGACCCAGAGCATCTGCTGACCGAGGCTGGGATGGGCTACCGATTCGTGCCAGCATCGAAGGCATGACGATCACCCTCCGCCCCATGCCCGAGGACCGCCTCGTCGACTGGATCGCGCGCAGTCGCGGGGTTTACGTCGACGAGCGCATGCAATCCGGTGAGTCCCGCGAGGTCGCCGAGGCGAGGGTGACACGGTCGTACGCAGAGAACTTCCCCGACAACCGGGCGCTACCAACCCACCGCTTCTTCGACGTCATGGAGGGCGATGAGCCGGTCGGGCTGCTGTGGATCGGCCCACAGGTCGAGGGCAGCACCAGCTGGTGGGTCTTCGACATCGAGATCTTCGAGCCCTACCGGCGGCGCGGTTTCGCGCGTGCCGCGCTCGAACTCGGGCACGCCGAGGTGGAGAGCCTCGGCGGCACGGCGATCGGGCTCAACGTGTTCGGCTTCAACACCGGCGCCCGCGAGCTCTACGAGAAGCTCGGCTACGAGGTCACGTCCGTCCAGATGAAGCTGTCGCTCTAGAGTCGCCGCTCGACGAGGATCACGTCGCGCCACTGGCCGGCCAAGGGGCCGTAGCCCATGAGCGCGATCCGCTCGCGGCGGCCGACCTCGCGGAAGCCGTGCGCGCGGTGCAGCGCGAGACTGGCCTCGTTCTCGGGGAAGATGCCGGACTGGATGGTCCAGACGCCGGCCTCCTCGCACGACTGCACGAGCGCGGCCAGCAGTTGGGCGCCGATACCGCGACCGCGCGCGCTCGCCGCGACATAGACCGAATGCTCGACAACTCCGCGATAGACCTCGCGGGCCGAGGTCGGCGACACCGCGGCCCAGCCGCGCACCCCTCCATCGTCGAAGACCAGTCGGTGCGCGGGCAGTTTGCCCGCGTCGAAGGACTCCCAGCTCGGCGGGTGCTCCTCGAAGGTCGCGTTGCCCGTGGCGATGCCCTCGGCGTAGATCGCCTCGACGGCGGCCCAGTCGGACGGCAGCATCGGTCGGATCACGAGCAGCAGCTTCCCGCATCTGTCGAGCACACGCCGGTCGCAGGAAGCGTTAGCTGCACAAGCCGCGCGGCCTCGTGATTGCCTGCCAGCTCATCGGCAATGGAGCGCACCTGCTCGTACCCCGTGGCGA
>JAAFHU010000078.1 GCA_013297645.1 Actinomycetota bacterium | reverse complement strand
AGCGTGAGGATCGCCCCGGTCACCGTCGTGCCGACCCCGAGCTCACTGTCACCGGCGATGACGTCGATGTCGGCGCTCGCGACCTCGAGGGCGCGCTCCACCAGCTGCGGGGCGGCGAAGCTGTCGAGCACGCCCTCGTCGAGTCGGCGCACGACGGCCGCGCTCGCGAGGTCACCCGAGAGGTGGCCGCCCATGCCGTCGGCGACGGCGAAGATCGGTACCCGCGCGAGGTAGGAGTCCTCGTTGCCCTTGCGCTTGCGGCCCACATCCGTCATCGCCGCCCACGACAGGCGGATGCCGGTGCCACCGGGCACGGCGACCTCGGTCGAGGCGCTGTCGCCCCCGAGCTCGCTCACGGATTCTCCTGCAGGGGCAGGATCTCGATGACGTTGCGGTCACCGATGTCGATGAGCGTGCCGACCGTCACGACGACCGACTCGCCGGGGCGGAGGGCGCGCACCGGGTGTCCGGGCACGGCGAGTTTGGTGCCGTTGGTCGAGTGGAGGTCCTGCGCGACCACGGTCGAGCCGACCTGCCGCAGCTCGAGGTGGGTCGACGACACCTCCTGGGTGGGCGACTGCACCCGCACGAGGCGCGGCGCTCCCCCGCGCACGACGCGCGGCGTGCTGGGCTTGCGCCCGACGTACGCGATGGCGTCGAGTAGCACGATCTGGCTGTTGCCGATGCGAAAGCCGTAGTACGACGGGGTGGGCGGTGCCGCGGGCGCGGGCGGCAGCCACGCGGCGGGCGCCTCGTCGGCGGGCCACACGTGCGGGTCGAGCCGGGCCGGGGCATTCGACACGACGGTGTGCTCCAGGTCGGGGCCGGCTGCCTCGGCAGCTACCGGCGGCGAGGCCGTCATCGTGTCGTCGAGGTCGGAGTGCACTAGATCAGTCTAAGAACCTGTCACCCGTGCGGGTGACACCCCGATCAGCCAATGAAACTCATCACGTGCTTGATGCGCGTGTAGTCCTCGAAGCCGTAGCTCGAGAGGTCCTTTCCGTAGCCGGAGTGCTTGAAACCGCCGTGCGGCATCTCGGCGACGAGCGGAATGTGCGTGTTGATCCAGACGCATCCGAAGTCGAGGTTCTTTGCCATGCGCATGGCGCGGGAGTGGTCCTTCGTCCAGACGCTCGACGACAGGCCGTACTGCACGTCGTTGGCCCACTTCGTGGCCTGCGCCTCATCCGTGAATTTCTGCACGGTGATGACGGGGCCGAAGATCTCGCGCTGGATCGCGTCATCCGTCTGCTTCAGCCCGGAGACGATGGTGGCCTCGTGGAAGTAGCCGACGTCGCCCTGGCGGTGGCCACCGAGCTCGATGACCGCGTTGTCGGGCAGCTCGCTGATGAAGCCGGTGACTTGCGCGAGCTGGTTCGCGTTGTTGACCGGGCCGAACAGGATTCCCTCGGCAGACGGGGCGCCCGTCTTTGCGTTCTCCTTCGCCCACGCCACCATTGCCGCGACGAACTCGTCGTGGATCGACTCGTGCACGAGCACCCGGGTGGCGGCCGTGCAGTCCTGTCCGGCGTTGAAGTAGCCGGCCACGCCGATGCCCTCGACGGCGGATTCGATGTCGGCATCCTCGAAGACGACGACCGGGGCCTTGCCGCCCAGCTCGAGGTGCACCCGCTTGAGGTCCTTCGAGGCCGCCTTCGCGACCTCCATGCCCGCGCGCACCGAGCCGGTGATCGAGACCATGGCCGGCGTGCGGTGGTCGATCATCGCGGCGCCGGTCGTGCGGTCGCCGGTGATGACGTTGAGAACGCCCTTCGGCAGGAACTCTGCGGCCACCTCTGCGAGAAGCAGGGTGGATGACGGGGTCGTGTCGCTCGGCTTGAGCACCGTCGTGTTACCGGCGGCGATCGCGGGCGCGATCTTCCACACGGCCATGTTGAGCGGGTAGTTCCAGGGCGTCACCTGGCCGATGACGCCGATCGGCTCGCGGCGAATGGACGAGGTGTGGTCTTTCATGTACTCGGCGCTGGCCATGCCGTTGAGGTGACGGGCCTCGCCGGCGAAGAAGCGGATCTGGTCGACGCTGAGCATGATCTCGTCGTCGACGAGCGACGCGCGCGGCTTTCCGGTGTCCTGTGACTCGAGGTCGGCGAACTCCTCGGCGCGCTCCTCCATCGCGTCCGCCAGGCGGAACAGGGCCAGCTGCCGCTCGGCGGGGGTGGTCTCGCGCCACTCCTCGAAGGCGATGGACGCCGCAGAGAAAGCGGCATCGACGTCTGCCGTGCCGCTGACCGGTGACGTGGCGTATGCCTGCTCGGTCGCCGGGTCGATGACCTCGAAGGAGCCATCGCCCTTCGCGTCGACGTACTCGCCATTGATGAAGTTGCGGATTGTCCGGTTGCTCATGCGATCAAACATAGCTTTGCGCGTTCGATCCGTCACTACACAACGCATTTCATCATCGAAAGTGCTCCGAAGATACGGAATCGCTTGTCGAGGCCGGTTGAGACTGACAGAATCGAGCAATGAGCAGCCCGCGCATGCCCGCCAAGCCGATTCAGCTCGACGACGTGTCGAAGGCGATCATCGAGCAGTTGCAGGCCGACGGGCGACGCAGCTACGCCGAGATCGGCAAGGCGGTCGGCCTCAGCGAGGCTGCCGTGCGGCAGCGAGTGCAGAAGCTCACCGACTCCGGTGTCATGCAGGTCGTGGCCGTCACCGACCCGATGCAGCTCGGCTTCTATCGCCAGGCGATGATCGGCATCCGCGCGACCGGCGACACGACCGTGCTCGCCGCCGCGCTCGCCAAGCTCGCCGCAGTCGACTACGTCGTGCTCACGGCGGGCAGCTTCGACATTCTCGTCGAGGTCGTCACCGAGAACGACGACGATCTCATCGCCCTTCTCAACAGCGAGATCCGGGGGCTGGCCGGGGTGCAGTCGACCGAGACCTTCGTCTATCTCAAGCTCGTCAAGCAGCAGTACAACTGGGGAACTAGGTAAGGACCATGGACTACAACGAAGCCGACCTTCAGCAGAAGGCCAAAGACCACCTCTGGATGCACTTCAGCCGACAGTCGGTGATGGAAGACGGGCACGGGGTCCCCATCATCGTCAAGGGCGAGGGCCACCACATCTGGGACTCGAAGGGCAAGAAGTACTTCGACGGCCTGAGCGGCCTCTTCGTCGTCAACGCCGGGCACGGCCGCAAGCGCCTCGCCGAGGTCGCCGCCAAGCAAGCAGAGCAGCTGGCCTTCTTCCCGATCTGGTCGTACGCGCATCCCAACGCCATCGAACTCGCCGACCGCCTGGCCGGCTACGCCCCGGGCGATCTCAACCGCGTCTTCTTCTCCACCGGCGGCGGCGAAGCTGTTGAGACGGCATTCAAGCTCGCCAAGTACTACTGGAAGCTGCAGGGCCGCCCCACCAAGCACAAGGTGATCTCGCGTGCCGTCGCCTACCACGGCACGCCGCAGGGCGCTCTGGCCATCACCGGCATCCCCGCGATGAAAGAGATGTTCGAGCCGGTGACCCCCGGCGGATTCCGGGTTCCGAACACCAACTACTACCGCGCCCAGGAGATGGGCTTCGACGGCTCCATCGAGCAGTTCGGCCAGTGGGCCGCGAACCGCATCGAGGAGATGATCCTCTTCGAGGGTCCAGAGACAGTGGCCGCGGTCTTCCTCGAACCCGTGCAGAACAGCGGTGGATGCTTCCCCCCGCCCCCCGGCTACTTCCAGCGGGTGCGCGAGATCTGCGACCAGTACGACGTGCTGCTCGTCGCCGACGAGGTGATCACCGGGTTCGGCCGCATCGGCAACTTCTTCGCCTCGACGACCTACGGATTCGAGCCCGACATGATCACCTGCGCGAAGGGCATGACGAGCGGCTACTCGCCCATCGGCGCGACGATCGTCAGCGAGAAGGTCTACGAGCCCTTCAAGCACGGCACGACGGCCTTCTACCACGGGTATACCTTCGCCGGGCACCCCGTCTCGTCGGCCGTGGCCCTCGCCAACCTCGACATCTTCGAGGAGGAGAAGCTCAACGAGAACGTTCGGCAGAACTCGCCGGTCTTCCGTGCGACTCTCGAGAAGCTGCTCGACCTGCCGATCGTCGGCGACGTCCGCGGAGACGGCTATTTCTTCGGCATCGAGCTGGTCAAGGACAAGAAGACCAAGGAGACCTTTGACGACGACGAGTCGGAGCGCCTGCTGCGCGGATTCCTCTCCAAGGCGCTGTACGACGCGGGGTTGTACTGCCGGGCTGACGACCGGGGCGACCCTGTCATCCAGCTCGCTCCTCCGCTGACGATCGGCCCGAAGGAGTTCGACGAGATCGAGGGCATTCTGCGCGGAGTGCTCACCGAGGCGTGGTCGCGGCTCTAGATCTTGAGCGGGGTGAGTAGCGGCGACGCCGCCTATCGACGCCTGTCGTTCTGGCACGACACCGTGCCAGACGACCTCACGCCGCGCGACCCCCTGCCTGGTGACCTCGCTGCGGACGTCGCCATCATCGGCGGCGGCCTCACCGGGCTGTGGACGGCGTACTACCTGCTCGAGCGCGACCCCTCACTCACGATCGTCGTTCTGGAGAAGAACATCGCGGGATTCGGGGCGAGTGGCCGCAACGGAGGCTGGTGCTCCGCGCTGTTCCCGGCCGGCGTGAGCGCGCTAGAGAAAAGGCACGGCCGGGATGCGGCGATCGCGATGCGCGCGGCGATGGTCGCCACCGTCGACGAGGTTGGCCGGGTGGTCGCCGCCGAGGGCATCGACTGTGACTTCCAGCACGGCGGAACCCTCGTCTTCGCCCGCTCTCGCAGCCAGCTCGCGGCTGCCCGGGCGGAGGTCGACGAAGCCGCTCATTATGGCGTCGACATGCTCGAGCTGCGCGAGGGGGGAGGCGCAGCCGGCGCGATGGCGGCGATGTTCGACCCCGCCTGCGCGCGATTGCACCCCGCCAAGCTCGTCCGCGGGCTGGCCCGCGTGGTCGAGCGACGTGGAGCAGTGATCTTCGAGCAGACCGAGGTCACGTCCTGGCGCAGCGGCGAGGTGCAGACGTCTCGCGGCCTAGTTCGCTGCGACACCGTCGTCGTCGCGCTCGAGGGCTACGCGGCCACCCTGCCCCAGGTGCACCGTGCCGTGCTGCCCCTGTACTCGCTGATGATCGCCACCGAGCCGCTGTCAGACGAAGTCTGGGATGCCATGGGCATCGCTCACGGACAGACATTTAGCGACTACCGCCACCTGCTGGTCTACGGCCAGCGCACCGCAGACAACCGGGTCGCATTCGGCGGACGGGGCGCGCGGTACCACTTTGGCAGCGCGATCCGCCCAGAGTACGACCGCGTTCCTGCCGTGTTCGAGCACCTGAGACGGACTCTCGCCGAGCTGTTTCCCCAGACATCGGATGCCGTCATCACCCACCGCTGGGGCGGCCCGCTGGGGGTGCCCCGCGACTGGCACGCCGCGGTGCGCCTCGATGCCGGGGGCATTGCCAGCGCTGGCGGATACGTCGGCGACGGGCTGAGCACGACCAACCTCGCGGGGCGCACCATTGCCGATCTTGTCACCGGCACAGCGTCGGATCTCACCCGCCTGCCCTGGGTGAATCATGATTCTGGCCGCTGGGAAGTCGAGCCATTGCGCTTCGTGGGCGCCAATCTCGGACTCGTTGCCATGACCGTTGCCGACGTCGAAGAAAGCGTTACCCGCCGATCGTCGATTGCTGCCAAACTGGTGGCCCCGCTCACTGGTCACTAGCAACCCGCAGAGGAATCACCCATGCCCGACTCGACCGTTCCTCCCGCCGAGCCCGCGACCGTGGAGTCCCCTACTGCAGAGTCCGCGCCGGCGGAGTCCGTGCCTGCGGAGTCCGCGCCGGCGGAGTCCGCGCCGGCCAGCCGACGCGTTCTGGTCAAGCTGCTGGTCGGCATCCTTGTTCCCGTCGTTGTGCTCGCCACTCTCGGCGGGTTGGCCGCGGCCAACCGCCAGTACCTCACTGATCAGTGGACCGTCTGGAACTTCGAGGCCACGCCGGCGATTGCGGACTACATCGATGATGCGACGATGACCGATCACGCCCTGTTCTTGTTCAACGCGAGCAAGCCACGGGTGGCGGCCGACAGTGAGTTCGCAGATGTGTGTGGCGACAACGAGGGTGATGACGGAATCCTCGGCTGCTACACGAGCGAGAACAAGCGCATCGTGCTGTTCGAGATCAGTGACGATCGGCTCTCGGGTTTTCAGGAGGCGGTCGCCTCCCACGAGATGCTTCACGCCGCGTGGGACCGCCTCGGCGAGGGCGAGCGCGAACGCGTGTCGGCGCTGCTCGACGCGGAGGTCAAGCGCCTCGCGGGCGACGAGGAGTTTCAAGACCAGCTCGACGCCTACGACTTCGGCAAGAACGACGGCGTGCGCGCCGACGAGCTGCATTCACTCATCGCCACCGAGGTTGCCGGCGTATCGGACGAGCTCGAGCAGTATTACGCACAGTACTTCACCGATCGCGAAGCCCTCGTCGAGCTCTACGAGGCGTCGCATCAGGTGCTCGTGGAGATCGCCGCAGCCGTGACAGCACTCAACGAGGAGCTCGACGCCCTCGACAAGCAAATTGAGGCTGACTACCAGACCTACAGCGACGGCTATGACGTGCTCAACGCGGATTGGGATGCTTTCAAGGCACGCAACGACGCGTACTTCTACCGCACGCAGGCAGCCTTCGATGCGGACCGCGATGCGCTGCTGGCCCGCGGGGACGCGCTTGACGCCCTCTTCGATTCCATCGACGCGATGACCGACGAGTACAACCTCAAGGTCGAAGAGCTGACCAAGCTCGACGCGCAGGCCGCGGAGCTGTTCTCTGCCATCAACCTCGATCCGCAATCCTCGATCAGCTAGCAGTGGCGGCGCCCCCGGGGTGCGAAATCACCGGGGCGGCACGAAACGCCTGTCGCTAGCTGCGAGAATTGTGGGGCCACTCGTCGGGCACGGAGAGCGACCGCGACAGGACACCATGACATTCGAGCAGTACCAGCAGGGCTACTACGAGCCGCTACCCGCTCCCCCGCGCCGCCGCCGCGCCCCGCTCATCGTCACCGCCGCCGTGCTGCTCGTGGTCGGCCTGCTCGCCGCCCTGGCGATCACCAACCGCCAGTACCTCGTCGACCAGTGGACGGTCTGGAACTACAACCCGAGCAGCGTCATCCAGGGCTATGCCGACCGCGCGACGATGACCGACCACGGCGAGTTCCTGTTCTTCGCCAGCCAGCCCGTCGTCGCCGCCAGCGACGAGTTCAACTCGGTGTGCCAGAACAACGAGGAGGGTTCGGGGGTGCTCGGCTGCTACACCCACCGCGACATGGTCATCACGCTCTTCGACATCACCGACCCGCAGCTCGACGGCATGGAGGAGGTCGTCGCCGCGCACGAGATGCTGCACGCCGCCTGGGACCGCATGGGCGACGACGAGCAGGCCCGTCTGACCGTGCTGCTCGAGGCCGAGTCCGAGAAGCTCAGCGGCGACTCGGACTTCGCGGCACGCATGGAGGTCTACTCGCGCACCGAGCCCGGCGAGCGGGTCAACGAACTGCACTCGATCATCGGCACCGAGGAGGCCGATCTCGGGCCGGAGCTCGAGGAGTACTACGGCCAGTACTTCAGGGATCGCGCCGCGCTCGTCGCCCTGCACCTCACGTCGAACGCCGTGTTCGAGCAGATCGAGGAGCAGACAGCCGCCCTCGTCGCTGAGATCGACCAGCTCAAGGTCGAGATCGAGGCCGACCTCGCCACCTACAATTCCGGATACGACAAGCTCAACGCCGACATCGAGGACTTCAACCGGCGCGCGGATGCGGGCGAGTTCGAGTCCCAGCAGCAGTTCGACAACGAGCGCGCGGCCCTCCTCGCCCGACAGGGCAGCCTCGACGCGCTGTTCAGCTCGATCAAGGCCCGCGAGGCGACCTACAACGCGAAGATCGCGCAGCTCTCCCAGCTCAACGAGGCCGCCGCTGCGCTCAACACCGCGATCAACGTTGTGCCGCGCACGCTCGACGAGTAGCTGCTGGCCGTTAGGCCACTTCGTCGACCGGGGCGGCGAACTGCGCGTTGTACAAGGCGAAGTACGCACCCTTCGCGGCGAGCAGCTCGGTATGCGTGCCCTGCTCGACGATCGCGCCGGCATCCATCACGAGGATGAGGTCGGCGTCGCGGATCGTCGATAGCCGGTGCGCGATGACGAAGCTCGTGCGGTCGGCCCGCAGCGCCGACATGGCCTTCTGCACGAGCACCTCGGTGCGCGTGTCGACCGAGCTCGTCGCCTCATCGAGGATGAGCACGCTCGGCCGCGCGAGAAAGGCCCGCGCGATCGTCAGCAGCTGCTTCTCGCCGGCGCTGACATTCGAGGCCTCGTCGTCGAGCACAGTGTCGTAGCCGTCGGGGAGGGAGTGCACGAAGCGGTCGACGTAGGTGGCTCTCGCCGCTGCCTGGATCTCGTCCTCGGTGGCATCCGGTCGTCCGTAGGCGATGTTCTCGCGGATGGTGCCGCCGAACAGCCACGTGTCCTGTAGCACCATTCCCATGCGGCTGCGCAGGTCGAGGCGGGTCATCTGGGCAATGTCGACACCGTCGAGCGTGATGCGGCCCGCGTCGAGCTCGTAGAAGCGCATCATCAGGTTGACGAGCGTGGTCTTTCCCGCGCCGGTCGGGCCGACGATGGCGACGGTCTGGCCGGGCTCCGCAGTGAGCGAGAGGTCGTGGATGAGGGGCTGGTCGGGCGCGTACGAGAAGCTGACGTTCTCGAAGGCCAGGCGCCCGGTCGCGGCCGTCGGCGACTGGGCCGGATCGGCATCCGGCACCTGCTCGTCGGCGTCGAGCAGCTCGAACACCCGCTCCGCGCTGGCGACGCCCGACTGCAGCAGGTTGGCCATCGATCCGAGCTGGCTGAGCGGCTGGGTGAACTGGCGGGAGTACTGGATGAAGGCCTGCACTGCACCGATCGTCATCGCGCCATTGGCAACCTGCAGTCCGCCGACGACTGAGATCGCCACGTAGACGAGGTTGCCGACGAACATCATGGCGGGCATGATGATGCCGCTGACGAACTGTGCGCCGAAGCTGGCCTCATAGAGCTGCTGGTTCTTCGCGTCAAAGGCGGCCTGTGCCTCGCGCTGACGGCCGAAGACCTTCACCAGCGCGTGCCCGCTGAAGTTCTCCTCGATCTGGCCGTTGAGGGCGCCGGTGTGCGCCCACTGCGCAACGAAGAGCTTCTGCGAGCGCTTGGCGATGACGGCCGTGATGATGAGGGTCAGCGGAATCGTCACGAGTGCGATGAGGGCGAGCAACCAGCTCGTGACGAACATCATCACGAGCACACCGATCACCATGAGCAGCGAGCCGAGCAGCTGGCTGAGCGTCTGCTGCAGGGTCTGCGAAATGTTGTCGATGTCGTTGGTGACCCGGCTGAGCAGCTCGCCGCGCTGGGTCTTGTCGAAGTACTTGAGCGGCAACCGGTTGATCGTGTCCTCGACCTCGCCGCGCAGGCGGTAGACGGTGCGCTGCACGATGCCGTTGAGGACATAGCCCTGGATCCAGCTGAAGACCGACGAGAGAATGTACAGGCTCAGAACGAGCATGAGCACCATGCTCAGTGCGTAGAAGTCGATGCCCTCTCCCGGGCGCAGGGCGAGGCCGGAGAAGAAGTCGGCCGTCGTGGTGTCGCCGCTGGCGATGAGGCCGTCGATGACCTGCTGCTTGGTCGCGCCGGCGGGCAGGCCGCTCGAGATAGCCCCCGCGAAGATGATGTTCGTGCCGTCGCCGAGCAGCTTGGGGCCGAGCACGCTGAACAGCGTGCCGAGCGCGGCAAGCACCACCACCCAGACAAGACCGACCCGGTCGGGTCTCAGGCGGCCGAGCAGGCGCTTCGCCGAGGGGCCGAAGGTCATCGACTTCTCGACCGGCATGCCCATCTGGCCGAAGGGGCCGCCGCCGCGGGGGCGCTGCTGCTGTGTGCTGGCTGTTCTCGTCTCCGACATCAGGCTGCCTCCTCCGCCGCAAGCTGCGACTCGACGATCTCTCGGTAGGTCTCGCTGCTGGCCAGTAGTTCGTCGTGGGTTCCGCGGCCGACGATGGCGCCGTCTTCGAGAACGATGATCTGGTCGGCGTCGACGATCGTGGAGACCCGCTGGGCGACGATCACCATCGTCGTGCCTTTCATGCTCTTCCTCAGCGCCTGCCTCAGTCGCCGGTCCGTCGAGAGGTCGAGCGCGCTGAAGGAGTCGTCGAAGACATAGATCTCGGCACGCTTGACGAGGGCCCGCGCAATCGCGAGCCGCTGGCGCTGGCCGCCGCTGACGGTCGTGCCGCCTTGGCCGATCGCAGCGTCGAGTCCGCCCTCCATCTTCGAGACGAAGCTCTTCGCCTGGGCGATCTCGAGGGCTGCCCAGAGCTCGTCATCCGTTGCGTCGGGCTTGCCGTAGCGCAGGTTGCTCGCCACGGTGCCGCTGAAGAGATAGGGCTTCTGCGGCACGATGCCGATGCGCGACCAGAGCACGTCAGGGTCGAGCTCGCGCACATTCACGCCGTCGACGAGAACCTCGCCGCCGGTGGCGTCGAAGAGGCGCGGCAGCAGATTGACCAGGGTCGTCTTGCCCGCGCCCGTGCTGCCGATGATGGCGGTGACCTGGCCGGATTCGATCGTGAGGTCGAGGTTCTGCAGCACGGACTGCTCGGCCCCGGGGTACCGGAAGCTCGCGCCGCGCAGCTCGATCGTGCCGTGCTCTGGCAGCTCTGTCACACCATCCCGCGGCATGACGACGCTTGAATCCGTCGCGAGTACCTCGCTGATGCGGTCGGCGCTCACCGCGGCACGCGGAATGAGGATCGCCATGAAGGTCGCCATCATGACAGCCATGAGGATCTGGATGAGGTAGCTGAGAAAGGCGAACAGGGTTCCGATCTGCAACTCCCCGCCCTCCACCCGGAAGGCGCCGAACCAGATCACTGCGACGCTCGAGACGTTGAGTACGAACATGACGACCGGGAACACGATCGCGAAGAGACGGCCGGCACGCAGCGCGGTGTCGGTCACATCATCGTTGGCGCGGCTGAAGCGCTCCGTCTCGACGTCTTCGCGCACAAAGGCGCGCACCACCCGGATGCCGGTCAGCTGCTCCCGCAGCACCCGGTTGACGGCGTCGATGCGCACCTGCATGAGGCGGAAGAGCGGCACCATGCGGCTGA
>JAAFHU010000077.1 GCA_013297645.1 Actinomycetota bacterium | reverse complement strand
CGCCGGTCGACACGTTCTCGCTGTACTCGCCCTTGGACAGCTGCGGAATGCCGGTCGCGAATTCGACGACCTCGAGACCGCGGGCGATCTCGCCGAGGGCGTCGCTCGTCACCTTGCCGTGCTCGCTCGTGAGGATGTCGGCGAGCTCCGCCTTGCGCGCGTTGAGCAGCTCGCGGAAGGCGAACATCACCCCTTGGCGGTTGTTGAGGGATGCCTCCGACCAGTCGGGGAAGGCAGCCTTGGCGGTGGCGACCGCGGCCGCGACATCCGCTGTGCTCGCCAGTCGCGCCTCGAGCTGCACCGCGCCGAGCGCGGGGTTGTAGACCGGACCGGTGCGGGTCGACTCACCGCTGAAAGCTGCGCCGCCGACCCAGTGCTCGAGAATATCCATCTGGCCAGACTAGGCCTCTCGCCGGGCGCGCGCAGCGCCGCGAAAACAGGAGATTCTGCGACACGCCGGGCTACTGGTCACAGACACGCCGCTGGCCGCCCAAATCTCCTCGTTTAGGGTCGCGCGCCGCTGCCATGTCGCCCGCGGCTGCGACACTGGACGCATGGATCCCATCCTCACCCTCGTGCTCGGCCTCGTTCTCGGCCTCGTGATCGGCGCGGTCATCGGGCTGCTCCTGGCGCGCAGTCGTCGCGAGGTCTACAACCCCGCGCTCGTCGAGGCGCAGCACCAGGCCGCGCTGACCGCGGCGCGCGCCGGGCTCGAGGCGGAGCTCGCCGAAGAGCGCGCGACCGTGCGCGGCCTGCGCGAGCAGATCGGCGTGCAGCAGGAGCTCTACCGCGAGACCACCGAGCGAAACCGGGCGGATGCCGAGGCCCAGCAGCTGCGCGAGCGCGCCGAGAGCAAGGTGCTGCAGGCCCTCACCCCCGTGCAGGAGACTCTGCGCACCATGCAGGCCAAGGTCACCGAGCTCGAGACGCAGCGCAGCCTGCAGCACGGGCAGCTGAGCGAGCAGCTCAAGAGCGCGACCGAGAGCGAGGAGCGCCTGCGCTCCACGGCCGAGTCGCTCGCGAGCGCGCTGCGCAGCAACAGCACCCGCGGGGTGTGGGGCGAGACGCAGCTGCGCAACGTCGTCGAGGCGGCCGGGCTCATCGAGCGGGTCGACTTCGACGTGCAACACTCCGTCACCTCGGATGCCGGCGCCGGCCGCCCCGACATGGTCATCCATCTGCCGGGCGGCAAGAACATCGCGGTCGACGCGAAGGTGCCCTTCGACGCCTACCTGGAAGCGAGTGGCATCCCTGTCACCGCAACCGGCGCTGAGGGCGCGCGCCGCGACGCCCTGCTCAAGGATCACGTCAAGAAGGTGCGCGGCCACATCGACACCCTCGCGAGCAAGGCCTACTGGGCCGGGCTCAGCTCATCGCCCGAGCTGGTCATCGCCTTCATCCCCAGCGAGTCGCTCGTGTCGAGCGCGATGGAGGCCGACCCGTCGATCATGGACTACGCCTTCAGCAAGCGCGTCGCCCTCGCCTCGCCCGTCACCCTCTGGTCGGTGCTCAAGACGGTCGCCTTCTCGTGGCAGCAGGACGTGCTCACCGAGGATGCGAAGAACCTCTTCGACCTCGGCAAAGAGCTCTACGCCCGTCTGGCCACGCTCAGCGACCACGCCGACAAGCTGCGCCGCTCGATCGACGCGACCGTCTCGAGCTACAACCAGTTCGCGAACTCGCTCGAGTCGCGCGTGCTCGTCACCGCGCGCAAGCTCAACGCCCTCGACGAGTCGAAGGTGCTCGGCTCGACCGTGCAGGTCGAGGCCACCCCGAAGGCCCTGACGAGCGACGAGTTTCAGCTGGACGTGCCCGAGTAGCAGCTACACCCACTTCTCGGCAAGGTGGTCGGCGCCCACCCGGCGGATGGTGCCCGAGCGCCCGCGCAGAACGATCGACTCGGTGTGGATGACGGGGCCGCGCTTGCGCACGCCGTCGACGAGCTGTCCGTCGGTCACCCCGGTGGCCACGAAGTAGGTGTTGTCGCTGGTGACGAGGTTGTCGATGGTGAGGATGCGGTCGAGGTCGTGCCCGGCCGCGATCGCCCGCTGGGCCTCGTCGTCGTCCTTCGGCTGCAGTCGCCCCTGGATGAACCCGCCGAGCGCCTTGAGTGCGCAGGCGGTGATGATGCCCTCGGGGGTGCCACCGGTGCCGACGCACATGTCGATGCGGGTGCCGTACATCGCCGCGTTGATGCCGCCCGCCACGTCGCCGTCGAGCAGCATGCGGGTGCCCGCTCCTGCGGCGCGGATGTCGGCGACCAGCTGGGCGTGCCGCGGCCGGTCGAGCACGGCGACCACCATGTCCGCCACGTCCTTGTTCTTGGCCTTGGCCAGCGCCCTGATGTTCTCGCCGATCGGGCGGGCGAGGTCGACCACCCCGTGAGCCTCGTGGCCGGCGACGATCTTGTCCATGTAGAAGACGGCGCTCGGGTCGTACATGCTGCCGCGGTCGGCGACGGCGATCATGCTCAGCGCGTTCTGCCGTCCGGCTGCGGTCAGTGAGGTGCCGTCGATCGGGTCGACGGCGATGTCGCACGACGGCCCACTGCCCGTGCCGACGTGCTCGCCGTTGTAGAGCATCGGCGCGTTGTCTTTCTCGCCCTCACCGATGACGACGACGCCGTCGAAGCTGACCGTGCCGAGGAACTTGCGCATCGCGTCGACTGCGGCGCCATCGGCGCGGTTCTTGTCTCCGCGGCCGATGTAGGGCACAGCGCGAATGGCGGCCGCCTCGGTCGCTCGCACGAGCTCCATGCCGAGGTTGCGGTCAGGGTGGAGGAACAGAGAGTCCACGGAGTCTTCCTAACGGAGAGCCTGCGACGTGGTGATGGGTCCAAGGGAACCGACGCTGGGGCAATTCTAGGCTCAGTAGACTTTGGGCACACCACCGCTTGCCCCCGAGGAGACTCCCATGCCTGTTGCAACCCCCGACCAGTACGCCGAGATGCTCGACAAGGCCAAGGCGGGCGGCTTCGCCTACCCGGCCATCAACGCGTCGAGCTCGTCGACGATCAACGGAATCCTGCAGGGTCTCAGCGAGGCCGGCTCCGACGGCATCATCCAGGTGACCACCGGTGGCGCTGACTACTTCGCCGGCCAGAGCGTCAAGGCCCGCGCCTCGGGCGCCCTCGCCTTCGCCGCCTTCGCGACCGAGGTCGCCAAGAACTACCCGGTCACGATCGCGCTGCACACCGACCACTGCCCGAAGAACGCCCTCGACGACTTCCTGCTGCCGCTCATCTCGGCGAGCGAGGAGCAGGTCAAGGCCGGCGGCAACCCGATCTTCCAGTCGCACATGTGGGACGGCTCGGCCGTGCCGCTCGCCGAGAACCTCGAGATTGCGAAGCAGATCCTGCCGCGCATGAAGGCGATCAACTCGGTGCTCGAGGTCGAGATCGGCGTCGTCGGTGGCGAGGAGGACGGCGTCAGCCACGACATCAACGAGCACCTCTACACCACCCTGGAAGATGCCATCGCGACCGTCGAGGCCCTCGGCTTCGGCGAGCAGGGCCGCTACATGGCCGCCCTCACCTTCGGCAACGTGCACGGCGTCTACAAGCCGGGCAATGTGCAGCTCAAGCCCTCGCTCCTCAAGGAGATTCAGGACGGCCTGCAGGCGAAGTACGGCACCGAGGCCTTCCCGCTCGACCTCGTCTTCCACGGCGGCTCCGGCTCGACCGATGCCGAGATCGCCGAGGCCGTCGCCAACGGCGTCGTCAAGATGAACATCGACACCGACACGCAGTACGCGTTCAGCCGCTCCATCGCCGACACCGTGCTCAAGAACTACGACGGCTTCCTCAAGGTCGACGGCGAGGTCGGCAACAAGAAGGTCTACGACCCGCGCGCCTGGGGCAAGACTGCCGAGACCGCGCTCGCAAAGCGCGTCGTCGAGGCGACCCAGCAGCTGGGCAGCGCGGGCCACTCAGGGCGCTAGCCTCACCACCGTTTGCCGGGTGGGACTCGGAAGCGCAGCAGGTCGCGCACCGGGTCCCAGCTGATCTCCTTGACCGTCGTCTTGAGGGCGAGGTAATAGGGCGCGATCATCATGACGCGCCGGCCCTCGGGCAGGTCGATGTCGATGCTCATGGCGACGGCGGTCGATCCGTCGGGCTGCCCGCGCAGCTCGATGAACAGCGAGCCGTTGTCGGTGGCAGGGTCGTCCATCACCGCGAGGAGCAGACCCCGCAGGGCTGCCCGCTGGGCGGCGTTCATGCTGTCGGCCCGATTGTCCGGGTCGACGACATAGATGCGTCCGTCGACCGCGAGGGAGTCGAGCCACGAGCGGTTCGCCTGCGAGACGAGGTCGGAGCGCAGGCGGCGGGCCAGCTGCCCGGCGAGCGCGCGGTCCTCGGCTGTCACCTCGCCGGCGTCGGCGACGGAGGCGAGAAACGGTGCGACCCGTGACCCGAGGCGGGCGAGGGTGGTGAGTTCGGCGCGGCGGGCGGCCGCTTCGCGGAGTGCGTCATCCTCGGCCACCGGGATGCCAACGCGTCCAAGAAGTGCCTGCGTGCGAATGGCGACGCCGAAGGAGAATACGCCGGTGGCCACCGTGGCGACGACGACAGAGGAGCAGGCGATGAGGATGGTGGCGAGACCCGTCCACGGGTCGTCGCGCCCGACGAAGGCCGCCCACGCCGCGAAGCCCGTCGCCACGGCGAGCACGAACCCGTAGGAGGTGATCTGCGGCAGGGTCGAGTACGGGCCGCAGGTGGCGATGAGCAGCCCGAGGCCGACAGGAGCCCACCAGTTGTGCACCCCCACCTCAGAGCCGATGTTGGCGAGCGTCGAGAGCCCGAGGCCGGCAACCCCCAGCAGCACGGGTATCGCTGCGCGACGGGGGCCGAAGGTCGGGCGAAGCGGGCGGGTGGCGATCTGCACGTACACACAGGCCCCGGTCATCACGACCGCGGCAGCCAGGTCGAACCAGGGCGCGGGCGATCCGTTCCACGTCACCAGCGTGGCCACGAGACCGTAGACCAGGGTGAGCGACGCGAAGGAGAGCGCGACCCACGGGCGGGTGATCCAGCTGAGCGGGTCTATCTGCTGCGGCGACACGCGCAGCGCATCAGCAAGACGCGGGCTCACTGGGTCGCCTCGCTCGGCAGAGTGATGAGCACCGAGGTTCCGCTCTGGGGTTTCGACCAGATACGCACTGTGCCTCCGGCGTCCTCGACGCGGCGCACGACCGACGCCCGTAGCCCGAGGCGGTCCCCCGGCACGGCCTCAATGTCGAAGCCCACCCCCTGATCGATAACCATGATCGTCACACTGCCCGCGCTGGCACTGAGCACGAGCTCGACCGAGGCGGTCTCGGCGTGGTTGAGCACGTTCTCGAGGCAGGCGCGCACGGCGGCGGTCGCGGTCGACACATTCTCGGGCGACAGTCGCGCGATCTCCTCATCCGATCCGCCCGTGAGGTCGACCGTGAGCCCACGCCACTGCATCTCGCTGATGAGCCCGACGAGCTCATTGCGCAGCGCGGCGTCGGAGTCGGCGACATCGACCGATTCCCGCGTCTCCCGCAGCCAGGCAGCGCCGCCGAGGGTGGCCACGTCGGCCCGGAACCGCGAGCGCACCCGGTCGTCGATGGGGCCGCTCGAGTTCATCACCACGCTGAGGTCGTTCAACACGGTGTCGTGGATCACGGCGGCCGCGCGCTGCTCGTACTGGTGCTCGAGGGCGAGCCGTCGCGTGTCGGTCTCAATGCGCTGAAGATCGGGCAGCTGACCCCGCTGGCTCGCGCTGATACCGGCGAGCACCAGGTAGGTGGTCACAGAGAGAATGAAGGCGATGGTCGGGCCCCAGCCTGTCATCAGCGGCACTCCGGCGATCACGTCGCAGACGAGCAAGGTGGTCGTCGCCACCGCGTAGCCGATGGCGCTCCAGCGCAGCCCGGCCAGAGGCCGCACGATTCCCGGCGACACGAGCACCAGCACGAAGGCGGGCCGGTTGACGATATACGAACCGGTTTCGAAAATGGCGGGATCCGGCAGAAGGATGCTGATCTGGTACACCCCCGCGAGCAGGGCTCCCACTACGAGGAACACCACGCGCGACCGCGTGCTCGGGCGGAGTCCGGTATACGCGAGCAGGGCGAGCATGCCGCCGATCGCGGCGAGGGGCACTGGGATGTGCTCGATCCCGGATCGCCGTCCGACCATGTCGATGACAATGGGGATGTCGATCACGAGGATCGCGACCGCCACCGCCCAGCCCGCCCGTGACACGGAGAGCGTGGTGACCTCTGACGCGACGGCGCGCGGGAGGACCGCGATACGTGCGTTGCGGGGGCTCACAGATTCAGACAACCACAGTTCCGACCAACTTCGGCTAGCGTGTCGCTATGTCTACGCCGGAGAGCCCGAACCACGTTCCGCCCGTACCCCGGTACGGGGAGTACGCGCCCGTCACGCCGAACCAGCCGCCCGCACCATTGCAGCCCTACGGCGCCCCGTCGTACTACGCGCCGACGGGCGAGCGCCCGCCGCGCACCGCGGACATGGTCGTGAGCATCGTGCTGCTCGGCATCGGATTCATCTCCGTGCTCATCGCCATCCTCAATGCCTTCACGATCACGTACCAGATGGACGAGATCTACTCGCAGTACGGCATCGAGGGCCAGTACGAGCCCGGGGCCGGCGCCGCGATCGCGACGGCCGTGATCATCCTCAGCCACCTCGTGCTCTACGTGCTCGCCGTGGTCTTCACGATCCTGCTCATCCGCAAGCGCCGGATCTCGTGGTGGCTCCCGCTCAGCGCCGGCGCGCTCGCGTCGGTCATCTTCATGGGCACCTTTGTCGCGCTGGTCTTCTCCGACAGTGCGCTGCTCGACGAGGTGATGAGGCAGTCGGGGCAGTAGCCCGACTAACCCTGCCAGTCCAACCGCCGCACGCGGCCGCCCAGGCCGCGCTCGTCGTCGTTGCCCTCTTTGTCTTTGCGCAGCTCCTTGGGCAGCGAGAACATGAGGTCCTCCTCGGCCGTGGTGACCCGCTCGACGTCGGCGTAGCCGGCATCGAGCAGCTCGTCGAGCACCTCCTGCACGAGCACCTCGGGCACAGAGGCGCCGCTCGTCACCCCGACGGTGGCGATGCCGTCGAGCCACTCCTGCTGGATCTCGGAGGCGTAGTCGACGCGGTAGGCGGCCTTCGCGCCATTCTCGAGGGCGACATCCACCAGTCGCACCGTGTTGGAGCTGTTGGCGCTTCCCACCACGATCACGAGCTCCGCCTGCTCTGCGACCTTCTTGATCGCCACCTGACGGTTCTGAGTGGCGTAGCAGATGTCGTCACTCGGCGGGTCCTGCAGCGTGGGAAAGCGCTCGCGCAGCAGATTGACCGTCAGCATCGTCTCGTCGACGCTGAGGGTGGTCTGCGACAGCCAGACGAGCTTCTCAGGGTTCTTCACCACGATGTTCGCGACGTCGGCCGGGCTGTTCACCAAGGTCGTGCGATCGGGGGCGTGGCCCATCGTGCCCTCGACCTCCTCGTGGCCAGCGTGGCCGATGAGCAGGATCTCGTAATCGTCACGGTCGAAGCGCATGGCCTCGCGGTGCACCTTGGTCACCAGCGGGCAGGTTGCGTCGATCGCGTCGAGCTGACGGGCAGCCGCACCGGCCACGACCGAGGGGGCCACCCCGTGCGCGCTGAAGACGATGTGCGAGCCCTCGGGCACTTCGTCGACGTCGTCGACGAAGATCGCGCCCTTCGCCTCGAGGGTCGTGACCACGTGAATGTTGTGCACGATCTGCTTGCGCACGTAGACCGGCGCGCCGAAGCGGTCGAGGGCCTTCTCGACGGCGATGACCGCCCTGTCCACCCCAGCGCAATAGCCGCGCGGGGCAGCCAGCAGCACCCGCTTCGCCCCGGCGACGGGGGTATCCTTTAGCCTGTTCCGCTGAGGGGCCGGACGGATGGCGCCGATATGCACGGCCGCCTGTCCGTTGCTAATCGTGCTCACTCTCGAATTCTACTTTGCGCTATCGATCGGAGGCTGGCCATGACCATCGTGGACGCCCCATCGACCATCGACGAGCCCTGGG
The DNA here is from genome assembly GCA_013297645.1 of Actinomycetota bacterium. Lineage (GTDB taxonomy): Bacteria > Actinomycetota > Actinomycetes > Actinomycetales > Microbacteriaceae > Conyzicola. The sequence continues at coordinate 3,305 of JAAFHU010000077.1, read as the reverse complement.
CCGTCGCCACCCTCAGCACCAAGATCAAGGGCTGGATCGACCGCCTCGGCTCCGTCTGGGTCGAGGGCGAGATCACCCAGTGGGGTGTCAGCGGCGGCAACGTCTACGGAAAGCTCAAGGACCTCGACCAAGACGCGACCGTCGGCTTCACCGTGTGGTCGTCGGTGAAGGCGAAACTGCCTGACGACCTCAAGCAGGGTGACCGGGTCGTCGCCCTCGTCAAGCCGAATTACTGGGTCAAGGGCGGAACGCTCACGATGCAGGTCTTCGAGATGCGCCACGTGGGCCTCGGTGACCTGCTCGAGCGGCTCGAGCGGCTTCGTGCGCTACTGAAGAGCGAGGGCCTCTTCGACCTCGACCGCAAGAAGAAGCTGCCTTTCCTCCCCGCGGTCATCGGGCTGGTTACGGGCAAGGACTCCGACGCGGAGAAGGACGTGCTCCGCAACGCGCAGCTGCGCTGGCCGGCCGTCGTGTTCCGGGTGGTGCACGCCGCGGTGCAGGGTGATCGCGCCGCCGCCGAGGTCACGGCAGCCATCCAGCGATTGGATGCGGACCCCGAGGTCGAGGTCATCATCGTCGCCCGCGGCGGCGGCGACTTCCAGAACCTGCTCGTGTTCAGCGACGAGGCCCTCGTGCGTGCCGCCGCTGCCGCCCGCACGCCGCTCATCAGCGCCATCGGCCACGAGGCCGACCGCCCGCTGCTCGACGACGTCGCCGACCTGCGCGCCTCGACCCCGACCGACGCGGCCAAGCGGGTAGTGCCCGACGTCGCCGACGAGCTCAACAACGTGAAACAGGCGCGCGCACGCATCGGCATGCGACTGACCTCGATGCTGCGGGTGGAGGTCGACCGGCTCGAAGCGGTGCGGTCGCGGCCGGCCCTGGCGACATCCAACTGGCTCGTCGACTCGCGCGCCGAAGAACTCGGCCGCTATGTGCAACGCAGCCGGGAGCTCGCCGACCGGGTCGTCGACCGGGCGGGCCAGCAGCTCGCGGAGCAGGTGGGGCACCTGCGCGCGCTGTCGCCGCAGCGCACGCTCGACCGTGGCTACGCGATCGCCCAGCTGCCCGGCGGCGCCGCGCTGCGGGACGCGGCAGACGCCCCTCCCGGCACCGAGCTGCTGCTCACCCTCGCGAAGGGCACGGTACGTGCCACGACCGGAAAGGTAGAATCGTGACCGTGGCAACCCCCGTCAGTGACCTCAGCTATGAGCAGGCCCGCGACGAGCTCATCCAGGTGGTGAGCGAGCTCGAGCAGGGCTCGGCCACCCTCGAGCAGTCCCTCGCGCTCTGGGAGCGCGGCGAGGCCCTTGCTGCCCGCTGCGAGGAGTGGCTGCTCGGCGCGAAGGCGCGCCTCGACGCCGCCCGGACGGCAGCTTCAGACCAGTGACCGAGACCAGCCCCGAGGATGTCGCGGCCATCAAGGCTGAGAACTCCCGCCGACACCGCGCGGCCCAGACCACCCGCAACCTCATCGGGGCACTGGTGGCCACCCTCATCGTGGTGCTGTTCCTCGTGCTCGTCGTCGTGCGCCCCGACCTGCAGGCGGCCGACCCCGTCGACTTCGCCACCGTCGCCAGCCAGGCGCAGCCCGGGGTCGACGCAACGCTCGCCGCGCCCGTGCTGCCGGTCGGGTGGTCGGCGAATCGCGCCGACCTGACGACGAGCGGCGACATCCCCGTCTGGTACGTCGGGTTCATCACGCCGGGCGACCAGTTCATCGCGCTCAACCAGGGCGTCAACGCCAACGCCACCTGGGTCGACAACACGCTCGAGCGGGCGAAGCCCACCGGCAGCACGACCATCGACGGCATCGAGTGGACGGTCTACGACCACCGCTCGGCCGACGATCCCGGCAACCTCGCCTACGCCCTCGTCACCGTGGCTGGCGAATCGACCTACGTGCTGCACGGCACCGCGAGCGACGACGAGTTCGCCCTGCTCGCCCAATCACTAGGACTGCGCTGATGGCTGAGACGAGAACACCCGCCAAAGCCTGGAGCGAGATGCTGCGCGGCAACGAGCGCTTCGTGCGCGGCGAGCCCCTGCACCCCCGGCAAGACGTCGAGCGCCGCACCGAGCTCTCGCTCGGCCAGGCCCCGCACGCCGCGCTCTTCGGATGCAGCGACTCCCGCCTCTCGGCCGAGATCATCTTCGACAAGGGCCTCGGCGACCTGTTCGTTGTGCGCAACGCCGGCCAGGTCATCAGCGAGTCGGTCATCGGCTCGCTCGAGTACGCGGTCAGCGTGCTCTCGGTGCCACTGATCGTCGTGCTCGGCCACGACGCCTGTGGTGCGGTCGCCGCGGCGATCGACTCGGTCAAGCCGGGCGCCACCCCGCTGCCGCCGCACATCGCCAGCCTGACCGAGAAGATCGTTCCGGCCGTGCGCCGCTCCGCGGTCAGCGCCGACGGCAACCCCGACCCGCTCGACGTCGGGCGCGAACACCTGCGCGACACGATCGCCGAGCTGATCGCCAACTCGGAGCTCATCAGCGACGCAATCGCCGCCGGCACGCTCGCCGTCGTCGGAGCCAACTACCGCCTGCTCGAGGGCACCGCTATTCCCGACGTCCACGTCGGCGAGATCTAAGGAACAGACAATGGCTGCTGAATTCAGGACTGAACACGACACCATGGGCGAGGTCCTCGTTCCCATCAACGCCCTCTACGCCGCGCAGACCCAGCGCGCTGTCGAGAACTTCCCGATCAGCGGCTCCGGCCTCGAGGCCGGCCAGATCGTCGCCCTCGCCCGCATCAAGAAGGCGGCCGCGCTCGTCAACGCCGAGCTGGGCATCCTCGACGCCGCCATCGCCGACGCGATCGCGGCGTCAGCCGACGAGCTCATTGCCGGCCAGCACCACGACCAGTTCCCGGTCGACACCTACCAGACCGGATCGGGCACGAGCTCGAACATGAACATCAACGAGGTGCTCGCCTCGCTGGCCACCACGCGCCTCGGCGCCCCCGTGCATCCGAACGACCACGTGAACATGTCGCAGTCGTCGAACGACGTGTTCCCGACCTCAGTGCACGTTGCGGTGACGGGCGCGCTGCTCGGTGACCTCATCCCCTCGCTTGAGCACCTCGCCGCCGCGCTCGATGTGAAGGCCGTGCTCTGGAAGGACGCCGTCAAGGCCGGCCGCACCCACCTCATGGATGCGACCCCGGTCACCCTCGGGCAGGAGTTCGCCGGCTACGCCCGCCAGGTGCGCCTCGGCATCGAGCGCGTGCAGGCGACCATCCCCCGCGTCGCCGAGGTGCCCCTCGGCGGCACCGCCGTCGGAACGGGAATCAACACCCCGCT
>JAAFHU010000076.1 GCA_013297645.1 Actinomycetota bacterium | reverse complement strand
GCCGTCGGGCGTTCCGGCGGCCCCACCGCCCCCTGCGCCGGTTGAGGTTGCGCTGCCCCCTCCCGCGCCGGCGACGATCGCCACCGTCCCGTCGATGCTGACGCCCGTGCTGCCGCCTCCGCCTCCGGCGTCGATTCCCTCGCCGCCCGATCCGAATCCTGCGCCGCCGGTTGTCAGCAGCCCGTCGGCGCCGAGGGTGATGCTGAGCACCTGCCCCTGCTCGACGGGGATGGTCGCCGTCACCGTCGCGCCGAGGCCTCCCGGCCGCGCGGGGTCGGACTCGCCGCCGCTGCCGCCCGACGCAGTGACCGTGAGGCTGGTGACGCCGTCGGGTACCACCCACTCGAATGCGACGCCCGCGGGGTGGTCGGCGGTCGTGAAAGTCTCGGTGACGGGTGTGCCGTCGGCAGCAGCCGCAGAAGAGGCGAGCAGCAGCGCCGCGACCGCGAGCCGGATCACCACGAGCCCACCGTGTAGTCCTTGAGGAAGACGCCGTAGACGTCTTCGCCGGCCTCGCCGCGCACGATCGGGTCGTAGACCCGGGCGGCGCCGTCGACGAGGTCGAGGGGGGCGTGGAAGCCCTCCTCGGCCAGGCGCAGCTTGGTGAAGTGCGGACGCTCGTCGGTGATCCATCCGGTGTCGACAGCCGTCATCAGGATCCCGTCGGTCTCAAACATCTCGCGGGCGCTCGTGCGGGTGAGCATATTGAGCGCCGCCTTGGCCATGTTGGTGTGCGGGTGTCCCGGGCCCTTGTAGCCGCGCCCGAAGACGCCCTCCATCGCGCTCACGTTGACCACGTAGGTGCGGCGGGCGGAGCTCGCGGCCAGCGCCGGCCGCAGACGGCTGACGAGCAGGAAGGGCGCGGTCATGTTGGCCAGCTGCACCTCGAGCATCTCGAGCGGCTCCACCTGGTCGACGCTCTGCGTCCAGGAGTTGATGTGGTTCTGGTCGGGCACGAGGCCGCCGGCGTCGATCGCAGTGCCGTCTCTGTGGCGCTCGATTGACGAGGCACCGGCGTCGGTCGCCTGCGCGGTCTTCGCGACGGCGGCGAGGATCGGGTGGCTGGTCACGCTCTCGGCCAGCGCCAGCGGGTGCGCGTCGTTGGTGTGCCCGAAGGTCACGAGCTCGGGCAGGGCGCCGTCGGGCAGGGGAGCGAGCTCCGCATCCACGAGCGGCTGGTAGGCGCCCGCACTGCGCCGTACCGTCTGTGCGGCGTTGTTGATGAGGATGTCGAGGGGCCCCGCCGCGGCGACATCGTCGGCGAGACCGACGACCTGGGCGGGGTCGCGCAGGTCGATGCCGACGATCTTGAGGCGGTGGATCCACTCGGCAGAGTCGGGCAGCGCGGTGAAGCGGCGCACCGCATCCCGGGGAAATCGCGTCGTGATCGTCGTGTGGGCGCCGTCGCGCAGCAGGCGCAGCGCGATGTACATGCCGATTTTGGCGCGGCCGCCGGTGAGCAGGGCGCGCTTGCCGGTGAGGTCGGTGCGGGCGTCGCGCTTGGCGTGGCTCATCGCCGCGCAGTCGGGGCAGAGCTGGTGGTAGAACGCGTCGACGATCGTGTACTGCTGCTTGCAGATGTAGCAGGCGCGCGGCTTGATGAGCTCGCCCGCGATGGGAGCGGTCGTCGAGCTCGAGATGGGGATGCCGCGGGTCTCGTCGTCGATGCGGTCGGGCGCTCCGGTGGCGGTGGCGGCAACCACGGCGCGGTCGGCCTCGGCAATGCGCTGGCGCTTCTCGGCGCGGCCCACCTGCTTGACGGCCTTGAACATCTTGGCGGTCGCCTGGCGCACGGTGACGAAATCGGGGTCGTCGTCCTCCAGGTGCGCGAGCTGCGCGAGAACCCGCAGGGTGGCCTCGAGATCGGCGGGGTCGATCTGTTCGGAGGGCACACGAAATTCTACGACGGGCACCCCGCTACGGTTGGTCTATGCCCTCCCTGCTCGACCTGACGCCGCGCCCGTACGACGCGGATGCGGCGTTCGATGCCTTCGCGGGCTGGGCGTCGTCCCGGGGTCTCCGCCTCTACCCGGCGCAAGAAGAGGCGCTGCTCGAGATCGTGTCGGGGTCGAACCTCATCCTGAGCACCCCCACGGGAACGGGTAAATCTCTCGTCGCCATTGGCGCCCACTTCGCCGCGCTGGGCCAGGGGCAGCGCAGCTTCTACACCGCGCCGATCAAGGCGCTCGTCAGCGAGAAGTTCTTTGCCCTCGTCGACGTGTTCGGCGCCGAGAACGTCGGCATGATCACCGGCGACTCGAGCGTCAACAGCGACGCCCCCATCATCTGCTGCACGGCCGAGATTCTCGCCAACCTGGCGCTGCGCGGCGGGGCGGACACCGCGGTCGACCTCGTCGTCATGGACGAGTTCCATTTCTACAGCGACCCCGATCGCGGCTGGGCCTGGCAGGTGCCGCTGCTGACTCTTCCCGCCGTGCAGTTCATTCTCATGTCGGCGACGCTCGGCGACGTGACGAGGATCGCCGACGACCTCACGCTGCGCACCGGCCGCGAGACGGCCGTCGTCACCGGCGTCGACCGGCCCGTGCCGCTCAGCTACTTCTACGCGACCACGCCCGTGCACGAGACCGTGGAAGACCTGCTCTCGACCAACCAGGCGCCCGTCTACATCGTGCACTTCTCGCAGGCGGCCGCCCTCGAGCGGGCGCAGGCCCTGACGAGCGCCAAGATCATCACCCGCGAGCAGCGCGACGAGATCGCCGAGGCGATCGGGGCCTTTCGCTTCACGACCGTGTTCGGGCAGACGCTCTCGCGGCTGATCCGGTCGGGCATCGGCGTGCACCACGCGGGCATGCTGCCCAAGTACCGGCGACTCGTCGAGCAGCTCGCCCAGCAGGGGCTGCTGCGAGTCATCTGCGGAACCGACACGCTCGGCGTCGGCATCAACGTGCCGATCCGCACCGTGCTGCTCACCGCCCTCACCAAGTTCGACGGCACCCGCATGCGGCAGCTGACCGCGCGCGAGTTCCACCAGGTCGCTGGCCGGGCGGGCCGCGCCGGCTACGACACGGCGGGCACCGTCGTCTGCCAGGCACCCGAGCACGAGGCAGAGAACGCGCGGCTCGTCGCCAAGGCGGGGGACGACCCCAAGAAGATCAAGAAGATCGTGCGCAAGAAGGCGCCCGAGGGCTTCGTCTCGTGGGGCGAGCCGAGCTTCCAGCGGCTCATCGCGGCCGAGCCCGAGACGCTGACGTCGAGTTTTCAGGTGAGCCACTCGATGATCCTCAACGTGATAGCGCGCGGGTCTGACGCAGGCGCCTTCGCCGACATGCGCGACCTGATCTTCGGCAACCACGAGCCGTGGCTGCGGCAGCTGGGGCACGCGCGCCGCGCGCTCGCGATCTACCGCACCCTCCGGGCCGCCGACATCGTCACCGAGGTCGACGGGCGCATCGCGCTCACCGTCGACCTGCAGCCCAACTTCGCGCTCAACCAGCCGCTGTCGCCGCTGGCGCTCGCCGTGATCGAGCTGCTCGACCCGGCATCCCCGTCGTATGCCCTCGATGTCATCTCGATACTCGAGGCGACGCTCGACGACCCGCGTCCGGTGATCTCGCAGCAGCAGTTCCTCGCGCGCGGTGAGGCGGTCGCGGGCATGAAGGCCGAGGGCATCGAGTACGACGAGCGCATGGCGCTGCTGGAAGAGATCACGCATCCCCAGCCCCTCAAAGAACTGCTGGATGCCGCCTACGAGCAGTACGCCGCCACCCAACCGTGGGTGGCCGACTTCGAGCTGCGGCCGAAGACCGTCGTGCGCGACATGTACGAGCGCGCGATGACCTTCGCCGACTACATCGGCTACTACAAGCTCGCGCGCAGCGAGGGCCTCGTGCTGCGCTACCTCTCGGACGCCTTCCGGGCCGTGCGCCAGACCGTGCCCGACGAGGCGAAGAACGACGAGCTGCTCGATCTCATCGAGTGGCTCGGCGAGCTCGTGCGCCAGGTCGACTCGAGCCTGCTCGACGAGTGGGAGCAGCTGATCAACCCGCTGCAGGCGACGGATGCGCCCGTCGTGCCCCCGCCCCCGCCCTCGGTGGTCACCAATACCCGCGCCTTCCGGGTGCTGGTGCGCAACGAGCTATTCCGCCGTGTGCAGCTCGCCGCCCTCGACGACGTTGCCTCCCTCGCCGAGCTCGACCCCGATTTCGACTGGGATGCCGCCCTCGAGCTGTACTACGCCGACCACGACTCGATCGGTACCGACGCCGACGCCCGCAGCTCGGCGATGCTCGTCGTCGACGAGGGCGCCTTCGCCTGGACCGTGCAGCAGATCATCGCCGACCCGGCGGGCGATCACGACTGGCGCATCCACGCGACCGTCGACCTCGCTGAGTCGGCCGAGCGCGGGGTCGCCGCCGTGCGCATCACGGCCTTCGCCGCGCTCTAGCTCAGGAGAGGTCGAGGGTGCGCGCGAGGTACTCGTTGCGGAACTTGCCGGTCGGGTCCCACTCCAGCGCGAGGGCACGGAAGTCGTCGAAGCGCGGGTAGAGCGGCTTGAGCGACGCGTGACCCGCGGCGAACCACTTGCCCCAGTGCGGGCGGGCGCCGAGGGGCAGCAGCAGCTCCTCGATGGTGGGCAGGATCGCGGCGACCTCGGCGGGCATCCGCTTCCAGGTGAAGTGGATGTTGAGGCAGTCCGTGTCGTAGGCCCCGCTGAGCCACAGCGAGTCGGCCTGCATCGTGCGCAGCTCCGAGATGAGCAGCAGCGGCTCGATGCGATCGGCGAGCGAGCGCACGGCGGTCAGCGCGGCGACCGCATTGACCCGCGGCACGAGGTACTCGGTCTGGATCTCCTCGCCGTTGGACGGGGTGAACTCCATGCGGAAGTGCGGCAGACGGTCGCTCCACAGCCCGGGCACGCCGCGCTGCTGCGTAGTGGGGGAGGCGTCGATCTCGGGCAGCGGGTGCAGGTCCACAGCGGCGCGTGTCGCATCGAAGAGCTCGCCGCGCACGCGGCCGGGAACGGTCTGCTTGAGCCAGACGGTGCCGGCGCTCTCGCCCACCCAGGTGGTGAAGACGCTGACGCTGTAGGCGGCCGCGGTGACGGTGTCGAGATTGGCGAGCAGGGCATCCCAGCTGAGGCCCTCCCACAGGTCCTGCCGCACCTCGAAGGCGGGCTCGACATCGAGCGAGACGGAGGTCAGCACGCCCAGGGCGCCGATCGAGACGACGGCGCCGTCGAACTCGTCATCGACGGGTTGCAGCTCGCGGATCGATCCGTCGGCGGTGATGAAGGTCAGGCCGGCGACCGCGTTGGCCAAGTTGCTGTTGCGGTCGCCCGATCCGTGCGTTCCGGTGGCGATCGCGCCGGCGACCGAGATGTGCGGCAACGAGGCGAGGTTGTGCAGGGCGAGGCCGAGTGGCTTGAGCGCGCTGGCGATCTCGCCGTACTTCATCCACGGGGCGACGGCGATGGTGTCCTCGTCGATGACCTCGACCGAGTGGGGCAGCTTCGACGTGCCGATCAGCGTGCCGGGGGTGTCGGCGAGGTCATTGAAGCTGTGGCGGCTGCCGAGCGCGCGCACGTGGTCGGTCGAGGCCACAATCTGCTGCAGTTCGTCGACCGACGTCGGCTCGACGAATGCCGGGGCAGAGTAGGTGTGCGACCCGGCCCAGTTGGCTCCCGCGCTCACGGCAGCAGCACCGCGATCACCACGGTGGCCGCCGCGACGAGCGCCGACAGCCCGATGATCTGCAGGCCCTTACGCTGGTCGGCGCGGCGCATCTCCTTGTCGATGACACTCTCTTGCGAGCCGAGGGCACCGAGATTGTAGAGGCCGAGCATGGCGAAGCCGACACAGAAGTGCATGCGGTACTGCAGGATGCCGTTGGCGCCGAGGCCCGCTGGCACGGCCACGAGTAGACGCCACGGGTCTGGCACGCCGAAGATGACGAAGGCGGCCAGGGCGACGACCGTGAGGCCGGCCCCGATCCACCCGATAGTGAGGCGCTGGCGCCGCTCAGCGGGACCGATGTTGCACACGCCCGGGGTGTAGCTCGTAGTCGACATAGTGCCATTCTGCGCCCTTCGCCCGATCGGCGCAGACACAGGTGTGGCCCCCGGATGCGCGAGCATCCGGGGGCCACACCGCCTCGTCGGCCTACCACCGGCCGACGAGGGCCTAGTAGGTGACGGTCAGCGTGTTGGTCACGGAGATCAGCGTCACCACGATGGCACTGATGAAGCCACCGATGTACGGGTTGTTCGTCACGCGGTAGATCTTGCGGGAGATCACCGCAGTCACCATGAGGATCACGATGACCGGGAACAGCCAGATGCTGAAGATCCCGCCGAAGCCGGGGATCAGCTCGCCGGTGTTCGCGAAGGTCGTGTACTGCGCAACCACCAGGATGATGGGCGCGAGCGAGTTGACGATCGCGAGGATTGCCGTGTTGATCCACTCCTTGCCTCGCACAGCGAGTCGGTTGAAGCTGTTGATGGCCACCGAGTTCGCAACGAAGTAGACGAGGAAGAACGGCACGTAGAGCAGGGCGATCCACAGCTTGTCCGGCGTGAACGCCTTGACCGCGATGACCCAGAACCGGAAGTCCGTCTTGAAGAAGTAGTCAAGGACGAAGACGATTCCGTAGGCGACCGCGACAACGACGACCGCGAGGCCGAGGCTGCGCAGCAGGGTGCGCCATCCGGGGAGGACACCGCTGGCCCGCAGGTCAGCACCGTTCTTGCGGCCGAACAGACGGTACGAGAGCGTCATCACGACCAGCGCGAACAGGCCGTTGAGCGCCGCCCAGACCGCGATGAAGAACACGGCGCCCTGGGTGAAGATCGACGGAACGATGTTGAACGCGATGCCGCCCATTACCGGCTGCTGGCTAAGCCAGATGTAGCTGAATCCCGAGAACAGCGCAGAGACCGCGAGTCCGCCCCAGAACCAGCCGTGACCGGCGCGACCGCGGGGTGCCGCGATCTCGGCCGCGGTGGCGGCGAGGGGGGCGAAAGCACGCAGGGTCAGCAGGTAGCGGGCGAATGCCAGCAGGAAGATGCCGAATCCGATGAGGCCGATCGTGGTGAAGATCTCCTTGACCTGCCAGATCTGCGAACCGGCCGGGATCGTGGTCGGTGCCCCGAAGGCCTCGTCCCAGAACTCGACCTGGTTGGCAACGGTCGTGCTCGAGATGGTGCCCCACGGGTGCGTCTGTGCCGGGGTGTAGACGACGCGCATCGCGCCACCCTCGCCGTCGGTGTAGACCTCTCCGGCCTTGCGCTCGTCGCCCGACAGGGTGCTCGGGTCGGCGCCGTAGTTGAGGAAGGACTGTGCGTTCGGGGTGCCGATGTAGTCACGCGGTGCCGTCAGGGGAACGCCCTCCGCGCTGTAGCTGCGGAAGAAGAACTCGTCGTACTGGTCGGCCACGAGGCCGGTGTCGCGCGTGCCGTACATGTTGAAGTAGGCGTTGTCGTTGGCGGCATCCTGGTAGACCGGGTCGTTGTCGACGAGGAAGACGGCAGCGATCAGGGGCTTCTCTGCCTCGTTGTCGATAGCGACGGAGAAGTTCGCCGCGCGTGCACCGTTGGAGTGCCCCGACACACCGATCTTGTCGGTGTCGACGTAGGGCAGGTCGGCGATCAGCTTGACCGCGTCGTACATGCCCGTTCCCGCCGCAGCGAGGTCCGAGTACTTGAGGTAGTCGGAGTTGCCGTGGCCGTACATGTCAATCGACATGACCACGTAGCCGCGACGAGCGAGCTCGACGTAGTTGGCATCCTGCATCTCGCGGTTGTTCCACCAGCCGTGGCTGACGATGATGGCCGGCGCCTTGTTGTCGACGGTGGCCCCGGTCGGCTTGAAGAGCAGGGCGCTCATCAGCTGCCCGTTCGCCGCCTCCCAGCGCAGGTCTTTCACGGTGACCGATCCGGCGTTCGTCTGCACGACGGATGCGCCGATCGCTGATACAAGCATCAGCGCCATGGCGAGGACCAGCCAGAAGCCGTTCCTCTTCAGAAGTGTCTCTCTCATTGTTTTCCCTACTCCTTTGTGTGGGTTGTGGTGGGTTGGTGTGCCAGGTTCAGGACTCGACGTCGTCATCGACCCAGTCCATGGTCTTCGTCACTGCCTTCTTCCAGTTGCGGAAGAGGCGGTCACGCTCGCTGTCCGGCATCTGTGGAGTCCAGCGGGTGTCCTCCGACCAGTTGGCGGTGACGTCGCCCTCGCCGTTCCAGAAGCCGACGGCGATCCCGGCGGCATAGGCCGCGCCGAGTGCCGTGGTCTCCGTGACGCGAGGACGGATGACGTCGACGCCGAGCTGGTCGGCCTGAAACTGCATGAGCAGTTCATTCGCGACCATCCCTCCGTCGACGCGGAGCTCGGCGAGCTCGACGCCGGCGTCGGCGTTCATGGCGTCCATCACCTCGCGGGTCTGGAAGGCGGTCGCCTCGAGGGCGGCGCGGGCGATGTGGTTCTTGGTGACGTAGCGGGTCAGGCCGACGAGCGCGCCGCGCGCGTCCGGCCTCCAGTAGGGGGCGAACAGCCCGGAGAAGGCCGGAACGAAGTACGCCCCACCGTTGTCGTCCACCTCGAGGGCGAGCCTCTCGATGTCGGGGGCGTCACTGAACATGCCGAGGTTGTCGCGCAGCCACTGCACGAGCGAGCCGGTGACGGCGATCGATCCCTCGAGCGCATAGACGGCGGGGGCATCCCCGATCTTGTAGCAGACGGTCGTCAGCAGGCCGTTCTTGCTGTCGACGCGACGGGTGCCGGTGTTGAGCAACACGAAGTTGCCCGTTCCGTAGGTGTTCTTCGCCATGCCCTCGGTGAAACAGGCCTGGCCGAAGGTCGCGGCCTGCTGATCGCCGAGGATGCCGCTGATCGGCACGCCGGGCAGCATGCCGTGGTCGCGCCCGTGACCGTAGACCTCGGACGACGAGCGGATCTGCGGCAGCATCGACAGGGGAATCCGCATGTCGGCCGCGATGTCGTCGCGCCACTGCAGGGTGTCGAGGTCCATGAGCATGGTGCGGCTCGCGTTGGTGACGTCGGTGACGTGCACACCCCCCTCGACGCCGCCGGTGAGGTTCCACAGCAGCCAGGTGTCCATGGTGCCGAAGAGCAGGTCGCCCGCCTCGGCGGCCTCGCGCGCACCCTCGATGTTGTCGAGGATCCAGCGGATCTTCGGGCCGGCGAAGTAGGTCGCCAGAGGAAGGCCGACGATCGCCTTGTACCGCTCGGGCCCGGCGTCGCCGCCGAGCTGCTCGCAGAGGCGTTGCGTTCGGGTGTCCTGCCAGACGATGGCGTTCGCGACCGGAACACCGGTATGGCGATTCCACACCAGGGTGGTCTCGCGCTGGTTGGTGATGCCCACGGCCGCGATGTCGGTGGCGGTGAGGTTCGCGCGGGTCAGGGCGAGGCCGACCGCCTCCCGCACGTTGTTCCACACCTGCACGGCGTCATGCTCGACCCACCCCGCACGGGGGAATATCTGGTCGTGCTCGAGCTGGCCGCTCGAGACGATCTCGGCGGCACGGTCGAAGACGATGGCGCGCGAGCTCGTCGTTCCCTGGTCGATCGCCAGCACGTATTCGGGCATTCGGTGGTCTCCTTTGATCACGTCGGTAGCTGCGGTCAGCCGGCGGAGGGCCGGAGGTCGACCAGTGGCACGATCTCAGCGGCCTTCTCGCGCACGGCCGCAGCGGTGGCATCGTCGAGCGTGGTTGCCGCGGCCGCTTCGGCAGCCGCGCGCGCGCGGTAGAGGCGTGTCTCTGTCGCGCTGTGCTCGGCGCTCCAGCCCAGCTGCGCGGTGGCGATCGCCGCCACCTCGTCGAGGGCGGCATCGGCTTCGTCCACGTACTCGTAGACCATCCGCGTGCGTCGCATCATCAGGTCGTCGAGGTGCAATGCGCCCTCGTGGGTGATCGCGTACGCGATCTCGGCGCGCAGGTAGGCGGGAGCGCCCGTGAGCGGCACCGCGAGGCCCGGCTCCCGGTCGCAGAGCGCGAGGATGTCGGTGACGGCAGACCCGTAGCGGTGCAGCAGGTGCTTCTGCATCGCATCCGTCCAGGCGAAGCGCTCGCCGGATGCCGCGAGCTGCGCGGTCGCAGCCTCCAGGCCGATAGCGCCCAGCAGCGGGATCTGCTTCGTCGTCGACACGTTCGAGCGCGCCCCCGCGCCGAGCGCGAAGTCGACGGCGTCCTTCGCCATCACGCGGTAGGTGGTGAACTTGCCGCCCGCGATGACCACGAGGCCGGGAACAGGCGAGGCGACCGTGTGCTCACGAGAGACCTTCGCCGAGCTCGTGCCCTCCATGGTGCCGGGCTGCAGCAGCGGGCGCAGGCCCGCCCAGGTTCCGACGACGTCATCGGCGGTGATGGGCGACGCCAGCACCTTGTTCGCCTCGGCGATCACGTAGTCGATGTCGGTGCGTGTTGCCGTCGGGTTGAGCAGGTCCTCGTGCCAGGGGGTGTCGGTCGTGCCGATGACCCAGTAGCGCGACCAGGGAATGACGAACAGCACGCTCTTCGACGTCTGCACGATGAGCCCGGCCGAGCCCTCGATGCGGTCACGGGGAACAACGATGTGGATGCCCTTCGAGGCCAGCACGCGCAGACCGCCGGTGTCGTCGGCCAGGGCCTGCGACTTCTCGGTCCACACGCCGGTCGAGCTGATCACGGTCTTGGCGCGGGCGGTGATGAGGGTGCCGGTCTCGAGGTCTTCGAGTACGGCCCCGTTGACGGCGCCATCCTCGTTCTTGGTCAGCTCGACCACCTGCACGCGGGAGGCGGCAGCGGCGCCGTGCTCGCTCGCCGTGCGCAGCAGTGTCATGACGAAGCGGGCGTCGTCGACGTTGGCGTCCCAGTACTCGATGGCGCCGACGGCTGCCCGGCGTGCGAGGTCCGGGAAGACGCGGTCGAGAGCACGCCGCGAGAGGTGGCGGTGGAAGGGCAGCGCGCGCTTTCCGGGTCGAAGGCTCGCGAGCAGGTCGTAGAGCATGATGCCCGCGCCGACGAAGGCGCGCTCGAAAACGCGGTGCTTCAAGGGGTACAAAAACGGGAGCGGGTGCACGAGGTGCGGAGCGATGGAGGTGAGCAGAAGGTCGCGCTCGTGCAGCGCCTCGAGCACCAGCTTGAAGTCGAGCATCTGCAGGTAGCGCAGTCCGCCGTGCACCAGCTTGCTCGAGCGGCTCGAGGTTCCTGCCGCCCAGTCCTGCGCCTCCACGACGACGGTCTGCAGCCCGCGGCTCGCGGCGTCGAGGGCGATTCCGGCGCCAGTGACACCACCGCCGATGACGAGCAGGTCGAGCTCGTGTCCGGCTTCGGCGCTCGCCGCGAGGCGGTCGAGGGCGCTGCGGCGGGAGGAGACGGTGAGGCGGCTGTCCATGATTCTGTACCTGCGGGTTCG
>JAAFHU010000075.1 GCA_013297645.1 Actinomycetota bacterium | reverse complement strand
GCTCAGCATCCAGGCCGACATCGAGGCGAAGGGACTGCAGTCGAACATGCTGCTGCAGGTGCACGACGAGCTGGTCTTCGAGGTCGCCCCCGGCGAGCTCGAGGTTCTCAGCGACGTCGTGCGCGCGGGTATGGGCGGCGCCGCCGACCTGCGGGTGCCCCTCGATGTGCAGATCGGCACCGGCAACAACTGGGATGAGGCGGCACACTGATGAGAGAGCACACACCGATCGACGGCATCGCCGAGGGCTACCTCGACGAGTACCTGGAGCTGGTGCCCGAGGAGCGCGTCTACCTCGGCCGGGCGGGCAGGGAAGCCGAGTACTCTGACTACTCGCCTGCCGGTGCGGAGGCGGTGGCCGCTGTCGAGCGCGCCGCGCTGGCGCGCATCGAGGCGGCCGAGCCCGCGGACGACGTCGACGTCGTCACCAAGCTCGACCTGACCCGCAGCCTGCGGCTCTCGATCGCGAAGCACGAGGCCGGCTTCGACCAGCGCAACCTCAACGTCATCGCGAGCCCCGCGCAAGAGCTGCGCGAGATTTTCGACCTCATGCCGACGGCGACCGAGGCCGACTGGCAGCACGTAGCCGAGCGCATGCACAACCTGCCGGCGGCGATGAGCGGGTACATCGAGAGCCTGCGCTCCGGCATCGCCACGGGCAACGTTCCGGCGATCCGGCAGATCGAGGAGAACATCGAGCAGGCGGCAAAGAATGTGGCCGGCGACGGGTTCTTCTTTGCGTTTGCCGCGGAAGGGGCATCCAGCCATTCCGGACTCGAGAAGCGCTTGACCGACGGTGCGCAGAAGGCGGCAGAGGCCTACGCCGAGCTCGGGTCGTTCCTGCGCACCGAGCTGGCGCCGCACGCCCCGACGAAAGACGCGGTCGGTCGAGAGATCTACGAGCTCGCCTCGAGCGGGTTTCTCGGGGCGGTGATCGACCTCGACGAGACCTACGCGTGGGGCATCGACGAGCTCGCCCGCATGACCGAGGAGCAGGAGGCAATTGCGCGCGAGATCTCGCCCGGCGCGAGCGTGCTCGAGGCCATCGAGTTTCTCGACGGCGACGCCTCGCTCAAGCTGCACGGCACGAAGGCGCTGCAGGAGTGGATGCAGCAGACGAGCGACCGCGCCGTCGAGCACCTCGGGCGCACCCATTTCGACATCCCCGCCGAGATCCGCACGCTGGAGTGCATGATCGCGCCGACCCAGTCGGGCGGCATCTACTACACACCTCCCACCGACGACTTCTCCCGTGCCGGACGCATGTGGTGGAGCGTGCCTGAGGGCGTCACCGAGTTCGACACGTGGCGCGAGCTGACGACCGTATTCCACGAGGGGGTTCCGGGGCACCACCTGCAGCTCGGCCAGGCCGTCTACAACAAGGCGCAGCTCAACGCCTGGCGTCGCATCGCTGGCACGAGCGGCCACGCCGAGGGCTGGGCGCTCTATGCCGAGCGACTCATGGATGAGCTCGGGTACCTCGAGACCCCGGCTGACCGGCTCGGCATGCTCGACGGGCAGCGCATGCGCGCGGCCCGCGTCGTGCTCGACATCGGTGTGCACCTGGAGAAGAAGATGCCCGGCTCCGACCGGGTCTGGACAGGGGACGACGCCTTCCCCTTCCTGCGCGCCAACGTCAACATGAACGACGCCTTCGTGCGCTTCGAGGTCAACCGCTACCTCGGGTGGCCGGGCCAGGCCCCGTCGTACAAGGTCGGCCAGCGCATCTGGGAGGACCTCCGTGACGAGACCGCCCGTCGAGAGGGCAGCGCCTTTGACATCAAGGCCTTCCACAAGAAGGCGCTCGACATCGGCGGGGTCGGCCTCGACACGCTGAAGACCGCGCTGCTGGGGTGATTGCCCACGGCCATGTACGCACACCATGAGGCGGCGATCGCCCGGGTGATCGCGCGATTCCGCGACGAGCCGGGCGTGCTCGCCATTCTGCTCGGGGGCTCGCTCGCTCACGGCACGGCGACCGGGAACAGTGATGTCGACATCATGCTCGTCGTCTCCGACGAGGAGCTCGCGCAACGGCGCGTCGCCAACACGACCGCGTTCGCCGATACCCCGCTCGCGAACTACCCCAACGGCTACGTCGACGCGAAGTACGTCAGCCCGGGCTACATCGACGAGGTCTCCCTCCGGGGCAGCGAGCCCTCGCGCTTCGCCTTCAAGGGCGCGCGCGTGCTCTTCTCGCGTATCGACGACCTGGAGGGCCGCATCGCCGGCGCCGCCCGCTATCCGGTCGAGGTGCAGCAGGACCGCATCACCCGCTTCGCCGCCCAGGTCGAGGCGTGGGCCTGGATGGCGGGGGAGGCCCAGCGCAAAGAGAACCCGTATCTGCTAGCGACCGCGACCAGCCGGGTCGCCCTCTTCGGCGGGCGCGTGATCCTCGCTCACAACCGCATGCTCTACCCCTTTCACAAGTGGTTCCTGCGCTCGCTCGAGGCGGCGCCCGACAAACCCGAGGCGATCGTCGAGCTGATCCGCTCGGTGACCGCGCAGCCGACCGCCGAGGGGGCCAGCGCCATCTCCGAGGCGGTGCTCGGCTTCCGGGACTGGAACCGCGGCCCGGTCGACTGGCCCAACCACTTCATCCACGACACCGAGCAGGCCTGGCTGCGCGACGCGGCTGCGGTCGAGGACCTCTGATGCGCGTCGTTCTCGCGGGGGCGAGCGGCTTCATCGGCCAGTACCTCTACGACCGCTTCACCGCCGATGGGCACACGGTCGCGCGCATCGGCCGCAGCGGCCCCGATGCCGCGTGGGGCGAGACGGCAGCGATCACCGAGGTGGTCAATGGCGCGGATGTCGTGGTCAACCTCGCCGGCAAGTCCGTCAACTGCAGGTACACCGCCCGCAATCGCGCCGAGCTCCTCCGCTCGCGACTGGACACCACGGCCGAGCTCGCTGCGGCCATTGCCGCAGCCCCGCAGCCCCCGCGCCTCTGGCTCAACTCCTCGACCGCCACGATCTACCGGCATGCCGAGGACCGCGCGCAGACGGAGTCGGCGGGCGAGATCGGCAGCGGATTCTCGGTCGGTGTGGCCACCGCGTGGGAGAGGGCCTTCTTCGATCCGGTGCTGCCGATGACGCGACGGGTCGCACTGCGCATGGCGATCGTGCTCGGCGACGGCAGCGTCATGCCGCCGCTCGTGCGGCTTGCCCGCGTCGGACTCGGCGGCGCGCAGCTCGACGGGCGCTGGTTCGCGACGGCGTCGCGCCGGGCAGCGGGCACCGTCCACGAGTTCCGGGCACGGGGAGGGCGCCAGCGGTTCTCGTGGATACATATCGCCGATGTCTGGGGCGCCATCCAGTTCCTCATCGACCACCCCGAGATCGAGGGCGCGGTCAATCTCAGCAGCCCGACCCCGACTGACAGCAGAGGCTTCATGAGGATGCTGCGTCGGGTGCTGAGGGTGCCTATCGGCATTCCCACCCCGCGCTTCGTGCTCGAACTGGGATCCATCGCGATCCGCACCGAGACGGAGCTCGTTCTCAAGTCCCGCTGGGTCGCACCAGAGCGCCTGCTCGAGTCGGGCTACAGGTTCGAGTACCCCGAGCTCGAGCCGGCTCTGCGCCAGATCCTGCGGTAGCGCCTGCCATTCTTGGGCGCTAGACTGGAATGTCGCATTTCTGCGATTTTCTATCCGCCTGCCATCGGCGAACCACACGCACTCTCTCGTCGCTGGCCCTCTTTATGTCCATACCGGAGCAATAACTACATGACACTCGTAACGCCCGCCAAGGCGCCCAAGCAGGTCGCAATCAATGACATCGGATCTGCTGAAGACTTTCTGGCCGCAGTCGAAAAGACGCTCAAGTTTTTCAACGACGGAGACCTCATCGAGGGCACCGTCGTCAAGATCGATCGTGACGAGGTCCTCCTCGACGTCGGTTACAAGACCGAGGGTGTAATCCCCTCCCGCGAGCTCTCCATCAAGCACGATGTAGACCCCTCCGAGGTCGTCCAGGTGGGCGACACCGTCGAGGCCCTGGTTCTCCAGAAGGAGGACAAGGAAGGCCGTCTCATCCTGTCCAAGAAGCGCGCTCAGTACGAGCGTGCGTGGGGCGACGTCGAGAAGATCAAGGACGACGACGGCATCGTCACCGGCTCGGTCATCGAGGTCGTCAAGGGCGGCCTCATCGTCGACATCGGCCTGCGTGGGTTCCTCCCCGCCTCGCTCATCGAGCTGCGCCGCGTTCGCGACCTCACGCCGTACCTCGGCCAGGAGATCGAGGCCAAGATCCTCGAGCTCGACAAGAACCGCAACAACGTCGTGCTCTCGCGCCGCGCCCTGCTCGAGCAGACCCAGAGCGAGTCCCGCACCACCTTCCTCGCCAACCTCGCCAAGGGCCAGGTTCGCAAGGGTGTCGTCTCGTCGATCGTCAACTTCGGCGCCTTCGTCGACCTCGGCGGCGTCGACGGCCTCGTTCACGTCTCCGAGCTCTCGTGGAAGCACATCGAGCACGCCTCCGAGGTTGTCGAGGTTGGCCAGGAGGTCACCGTCGAGATCCTCGAGGTCGACCTCGAGCGCGAGCGCGTCTCGCTCTCGCTCAAGGCGACGCAGGAGGACCCGTGGCAGGTATTCGCGCGCACCCACGCCATCGGCCAGGTTGCGCCCGGTAAGGTCACCAAGCTCGTCCCCTTCGGCGCGTTCGTTCGCGTCGCAGAGGGCATCGAGGGCCTCGTGCACATCTCCGAGCTGTCGGGCAAGCACGTTGAGCTCGCCGAGCAGGTTGTCTCGGTCGGCGACGACGTCTTCGTCAAGGTCATCGACATCGACCTCGAGCGTCGCCGCATCTCGCTGAGCCTCAAGCAGGCCAACGAGGGCGTTGACCCCGAGGGCACCGAGTTCGACCCCGCCCTCTACGGCATGCTCACCGAGTACGACGAGAACGGGGAGTACAAGTACCCCGAGGGCTTCGACCCGGAGACCCAGGAGTGGAAGGAAGGCTTCGAGACCCAGCGCGAGAAGTGGGAGCTGGAGTACGCAGCGGCCCAGGCTCGCTGGGAGCAGCACAAGAAGCAGGTCGCCACGGCGTCGGTGGAAGAGCTCTCGTCGTCGAACGACATTCCCGCTGGAGCTTCGAGCTTCGGCAGCACCGAGTCCGACTCGAGCGCCGGCACCCTTGCCGACGATGAGTCGCTCGCCGCGCTGCGCGAGAAGCTGGCGAACAACTCCTAAGCACAGCTGAGCGGAGCGGCCGGCCCTTCGGGGTCGGCCGCTTCTGCGTTAAGCGGGCTCGCTCGGTGCCGGCTTCACCGTGGGCTTGGCCGCCTCTTCGAGGCGGCGGAAGATCGTCACGAAGCCCCAGATGACGAGGGCGAGCATGACGATGACGAGGATCGGCAGCAGGATCGCCGACAGGCTGAGGCCGACCGAGCCAGCATCCTCTGCGGTGCTCACTGCTGCGCCTCCGAAGCCGGCCGTGACGGTGTTGATCACCGGTCGTGCGGCCGACTTCACCAAGTGGATCACGAGCGCGATGACGATGCCGACCACGATAGGCACCCATTGATTGGAACTGAAGAATTTGTCGGGGTCGGTAACGAAGGCGGTCTCGGTCGAGGATCCGCCGCCGAAGACGATGCCGCCCGCGACCGGGCGGACCACCGTTTGCACCCAGTCGTTGATGTTGTCGACGATCGGGATCTTGTCGGCGACGATCTCGAGCACGAGCAGCACCCCGAGAATGACGAGCACCCACTCATTGCTCAGCCACGCCCATCCTGAGGGCAGCTGGATGAAATCGAGGAATCGGCTGCCCAGGCCCAGCACCAGCAGCGGTATGTAGGCGTTGAGGCCGGCCGCGGCGGCCAGGCCCGTTCCGGTGAGCAGCTCAAGCATGCGCCAAAGCTAGCATCCGTGCCGATGGCTAGCATTGTCGGCATGTACTTGATCGGTTTGACCGGGGGAATCGCCTCGGGAAAGTCCCTCGTCTCCACCCGGCTGGCCGAGCTCGGTGCGACGATCGTCGACGCCGATGTTCTCGCCCGCGAGGTTGTCGAGCCGGGCACGCCGGGCCTAGCCGCCATCGCGGAGCACTTCGGCCCCGCGGTCATCAGCCCCGACGGCACCCTCAACCGGCCCGCGCTCGGGGCAATCATCTTCGCTGACCCCGCCCAGCGCGAGAGGCTCAATGCGATCACCCACCCTGCGGTCTGGCACCGCGCCCGCGAGCTCTTCGCAGAGGCGGCAGCGGATCAGGTGGTCGTCTACGACGTGCCCCTGCTGGTCGAGGGCGCCAAGGGCCGCCAACTCGATTTCGACCTCGTCGTTGTGGTCAACGCCAGCGCGGCGACACGAGTGCAGCGCCTGATGGAGCTGCGTGGCATGACCCGCGAGGAAGCCGGCCACCGGCTCAACTCCCAGGCCAGCGACGCCGAGCGCCTCGCCGTCGCCGATGTCGTCATCGACAACGAGGGCACTATCGATGAGACGCTGCGGCAGGTCGATGCGCTGTGGGCGAAGGCCCAGCACGCTGTCGGTGGCCGAACCTAAGCTGGAGCAATGCTTCCCACTCGCGTCGTCAACAAGTTCGAGGTGATCAGCGAGTACGTTCCCGGCGGCGATCAGCCACAGGCCATTCGCGAACTGGCCGCCCGCATCAACGCCGGCGAGACCGACGTGGTGCTGCTCGGTGCCACCGGAACCGGCAAGTCGGCGACGACCGCCTGGCTCATCGAGCAGGTGCAGCGCCCGACCCTCGTGCTCTCGCACAACAAGACCCTCGCCGCGCAGCTCGCCAACGAGTTCCGCGAGCTCATGCCCAACAACGCCGTCGAGTACTTCGTCTCCTACTACGACTACTACCAGCCCGAGGCCTACGTGCCGCAGACCGACACCTTCATCGAGAAGGACTCGTCGATCAACGCCGAGGTCGAGCGGCTTCGGCACTCCACCACGAACTCGCTGCTGAGCCGCCGCGATACCGTGGTGGTCTCCACCGTCTCGTGCATCTACGGACTCGGCACGCCCGAGGGCTACATGGAGGCGATGGTCGCCCTGCAGGTGGGCATGCGCATTGACCGCGAGGCGCTCATCCGTCGATTTATCTCCATGCAGTACAACCGCAATGACATCGACTTCTCGCGCGGCAACTTCCGCGTGCGCGGCGACACCATCGAGATCATCCCGATGTACGAAGAGCTCGCCATCCGCATCGAGATGTTTGGTGACGAGATCGAGGCCATCTACTCCCTCCACCCGCTCACCGGCGATGTCGTCACGAAGCTGGACTCCGTGAGCGTCTTCCCCGGGTCGCACTACGTCGCCAGCACCCAGACCATGCACCGCGCGATCGAGACGATCAAAGCCGAGCTCGAGCAGCGCCTCGCAGAGCTCGAGGGTCAGGGCAAGCTTCTCGAAGCCCAGCGCCTGCGCATGCGCACCACTTTCGACCTCGAGATGATGGAGCAGATCGGCTTCTGCAGCGGCATCGAGAACTACTCGCGCCACATCGACGGCCGCCAGCCGGGCGAGGCTGCGCACACGCTTCTCGACTACTTCCCCGAGGACTTCCTCGTGGTCATCGACGAGTCCCACGTCACCATTCCGCAGATCGGCGCCATGTACGAGGGGGACGCTTCGCGCAAGCGCACACTCGTCGAGCACGGCTTTCGGCTGCCGAGCGCCCTCGACAACCGGCCGCTCAAGTGGTCGGAGTTCCTCGACCGTGTGGGCCAGAAGGTCTACCTGTCGGCCACGCCGGGCAAGTACGAGATGGGCATCACCGACTCGATCGTCGAACAGGTCATCCGCCCGACCGGCCTCGTCGACCCGCACATCGTCGTCAAGCCGTCGAAGGGCCAGATCGACGACCTGCTCGAGCAGATCAAAATGCGTACTGAGAAAGACGAGCGCATCCTCGTCACGACCCTGACCAAGAAGATGGCCGAGGAGCTCACCGAGTTCCTCACCGAGGCGGGTGTGCGCGTGCGCTACCTTCACTCCGACGTCGACACGCTGCGCCGCGTGGAGTTGCTGACCGAGCTTCGCCAGGGCGTGTACGACGTGCTCGTGGGAATCAACCTGCTGCGAGAGGGGCTCGACCTTCCGGAGGTGTCGCTCGTCGCGATCCTCGATGCCGACAAGGAGGGGTTCCTGCGCAGCTCGACGTCGCTCATCCAGACCATTGGCCGCGCCGCGCGCAACGTGTCGGGCGAAGTGCACATGTATGCCGACGTGCTCACGGACTCGATGGCAAAGGCAATCGAGGAGACGGACCGACGGCGCGAGAAGCAGATTGCCTACAACGTCGAGCGGGGCATCGACCCACAGCCGCTGCGCAAGAAGATCGCCGACATCACCGACGCGCTCGCGCGTGAGGGTGCCGACACGGCGGCGCTGCTCGCCGGTCGCGGCGACAAGAAGCGCTCGCCCACGCCCAATCTGCGCCGCGAGGGCAAGGCCGCGACGGGCGCCAACGAGCTCGAGACCATCATCGCCGACCTCAACGAGCAGATGCTCGCGGCGGCGGGGGAGCTCAAGTTCGAGCTGGCCGGCCGCCTGCGCGACGAGGTCTCTGACCTGAAGAAGGAGCTGCGGCAGATGGAGGCCGCGGGGCACATCTGATTGAGCGGTTTCGCCGATGGCGCACAGGTACGTGCGATGTCGGTGGCTTCCGTAGAATTGGGTGAGTGTCGAATACCCCTGTAAACAGCCTGTCAACGCTGCGCGTGCGAGGGGCGAGGGTTCACAATCTCAAGAACGTCGACATCGAGATTCCTCGCGACTCCCTCGTCGTCTTCACCGGGCTCTCGGGCTCCGGCAAGTCGAGCCTCGCCTTCGACACGATCTTCGCCGAGGGCCAGCGCCGTTACGTCGAGTCGCTGAGCGCCTACGCCCGCCAGTTCCTGGGGCAGGTGGACCGCCCCGACGTGGACTTCATCGAGGGCCTGAGCCCCGCGGTCTCGATCGACCAGAAGTCGACCAACCGCAACCCCCGGTCGACCGTCGGCACGATCACCGAGATCTACGACTACCTGCGGCTGCTCTGGGCGCGCATCGGCATTCCGCACTGCCCGGAGTGCGGCGAGGTCATCCAGCGCCAGACAGTTCAGCAGATCGCCGACCAGCTCATGGAGCTCGAGGAGGGCACGCGGTTCCAGATCGTCAGCCCGATCATCTCGCAGAAGAAGGGCGAGTTCGTCGACCTCTTCAAAGAGCTCGCCTCGAGCGGCTATTCGCGAGCGATCGTCGACGGCGAGGTCATCCAGCTCAGTGAGCCGCCCGTGCTCAAGAAGCAGATCAAGCACGACATCTCGGTCGTCGTCGACCGCCTGGTCGCCAGCCCCGACGGGCTCACCCGCCTCACCGACTCGCTCGAGACCGCCCTGCGGCTCACCGACGGCCTCGTCGCGGTCAACTATGTCGACCTCGAGGGGCCGGCAGCCTGGCGCAATTTCAGCGAGAAGCTCAGCTGCCCCAACGGCCACCCGCTGCAGCTCACCGAGATCGAGCCGCGCACCTTCTCCTTCAACGCCCCCTTCGGTGCCTGCCCGGAGTGCTCTGGACTTGGCTCGAAGATGGCGGTGGATGCCGAGCTGCTCATCGCGGACCCGTCCGTCAGCCTGGCCGACGGCGCCATCCTGCCCTGGACCCAGTCGGGCAAGGGCCTCTTCAACTACTTCGAGCGCCTGCTCGAGGGCCTGGCCCGCGACCTCGGCTTCACGCTCAACACTCCCTGGGGCGAGCTGCCCGAGTCAGCGCAGTACGCCATCTTGCACGGCAACGACTTCGAGGTGCAGGTGAAGTGGAAGAACCGCTTCGGCCGCGAGATGAAGTACACGACGGGCTTCGAGGGCGTCATTCCCTACATCGAGCGCAAGTACCTCGAGGCAGAGACCGACGTGCAGCGCCAGCGCTTCGCGAGCTACCTGCGCGAGATTCCCTGCCCGGTCTGCGAGGGCAAGCGCCTCAAGCCCGAGGTGCTGGCGGTCACGGTCAACGACCGCAGCATCAGTGACGTCTGCGACCTCTCGCTCGCCGACGCCCACGCCTTCATGGACGCACTGACGCTCACCGAGCGCGAGGCGAAGATCGCCGCGCAGGTGCTGCGCGAGATTCGCCTCCGACTCGAGTTCTTGCTCGAGGTCGGCCTCAGCTACCTCATGCTGGCCCGTGCGGCGGCGACCCTCAGCGGTGGCGAGGCGCAGCGCATCCGCCTGGCGACCCAGATCGGATCCGGCCTTACCGGCGTTCTGTACGTGCTCGACGAGCCGTCCATCGGCCTGCACCAGCGCGACAACCGCCGGCTCATCGAGACCCTGGTCAAGCTGAAGAACCTCGGCAACACGCTCATCGTGGTCGAGCACGACGAGGACACCATTCGCACCGCCGACTGGATCGTCGACATCGGCCCGGGCGCGGGCGAGCACGGCGGCGAGGTCGTGCACTCCGGCTCCTATGAGGACCTCATCGCGAACACGAACTCGGTGACGGGCGACTATCTCGCGGGGCGTCGCTCCATCGCGACGCCGAAGAAGCGCCGCCCGATTGACAAAGACCGCCAGGTCACCGTGGTCGGCGCGAAGGCGAACAACCTGCACGACGTCACGGTGAGCTTCCCCCTCGGCACCCTGACCGCCGTCACTGGTGTCAGCGGCTCCGGAAAGTCGAGCCTGGTCAACGACATCCTCTACAAAGTGATGGCGAACGAGCTCAACGGCGCCCGGCAGATCCCGGGCAAGCACACGCGCGTCACCGGACTCGAGAACCTCGACAAGGTCGTGCACGTCGACCAGAACCCGATCGGCCGCACCCCGCGGTCGAACCCGGCGACCTACACGGGCGTCTTCGACCGCATCCGCACCCTGTTCTCTGAGACGCAGGATGCCAAGGCCCGTGGCTATCTGCCCGGCCGCTTCAGCTTCAACGTCAAGGGCGGCCGCTGCGAGAACTGCTCGGGCGACGGCACGATCAAGATCGAGATGAACTTCCTCCCCGACGTCTATGTCGCCTGTGAGGTCTGCCACGGCGACCGGTATAACCGCGAGACGCTCGCGGTGAAATACAAGAACAAGAACATCGCCGAGGTGCTCGACATGCCGATCAGCGAGGCGGCGGAGTTCTTCGAGGCGATCGGCGCGATCCACCGCTTCTTGAAGACCCTCGTCGATGTCGGCCTCGGCTATGTGCGCCTCGGCCAGAGCGCCACGACCCTGTCGGGCGGCGAGGCGCAGCGCGTGAAGCTCGCGACCGAGCTGCAGAAGCGCTCGAACGGGCGAAGCATCTACGTGCTGGACGAGCCGACCACCGGCCTGCACTTCGAAGACGTGCGCAAGCTGCTGCTCGTGCTCAACGGGCTCGTCGACAAGGGCAACACCGTCATCGTGATCGAGCACAATCTCGACGTCATCAAGTCGAGCGACTGGATCATCGACCT